>NZ_JAVRFH010000005.1:0-285566 GCF_031845825.1 Streptomyces lancefieldiae
CCGGCAGCGTCCCGGCGGGCGCCCGGATCTCGGCCGGGAAGTTCGGCAGCGTCGACAGGTCGTTCCCGAAGGACGCGGTCTCCGAGGTGAAACGGTCACCGGTGAGCTGCATACCGTCACCCGAATCCCCCGCGAACCGGATCACGACCCGGTCCAGCCGTCGGACATCCTTCGCGCCGACCGGTTTGCGCTGCTCTCCCACGACGCTTCCGTCGGCCTGCTCCGCTGCGCTGCTGACCTGGCTGGTCACTGAACTGGACCTCCTTCGACGCGGCTGTCCGGGGACTGGCTTCCACCGACCATCCCGGGATCAACCCTACGTCCGCAGGGGTTGACTTCCGGTGGACATTCGCATGATGGACACGACTTCGAGACGGCCCAGCCGCCTTGGCATTGCACGGTTTCCCCACCCTCCGGTGCTCGTGAAGACGCACCCTGGCCGTACCTCGGTTTCTCATTCGTTCGGATGAGCATCCGAGCGGCCGGGCCCGGCCGCTCTTCACGGAGCGTGCGCCGCCGATGTCAGGTACTGAGACAGGCGAGTCATGAGGTGAGACGGGCGAGTCAGGAATTGAGGTACGTGAGTACGGCCAGCACGCGTCGGTGATCTCCGTCGCTCGGGGACAGCCCGAGTTTCAGGAAGATGTTGCTGACGTGCTTCTCGACGGCTCCGTCGCTCACGACGAGCTGCCTGGCGATGGCGGAGTTCGTCCGGCCCTCGGCCATGAGTCCCAGGACCTCCCGCTCACGCGGGGTGAGCCCCGCGAGCACGTCCTGCTTGCGGCTGCGGCCGAGCAACTGCGCGACCACCTCCGGGTCCAGGGCCGTACCGCCCTGGGCCACACGCACCACCGCGTCCACGAACTCCCGGACCTCGGCCACCCGGTCCTTGAGCAGATAACCGACGCCGCGACTGGAACCGGCCAGCAGCTCAGTGGCGTAGCGCTCCTCCACGTACTGGGACAGCACCAGTACGCCGAGACCGGGGTGCGCCTTGCGCAGCTGCACCGAAGCCCGCACGCCCTCGTCGGTGTGCGTCGGCGGCATCCGTACGTCCGCCACGACCACGTCCGGCAGCTCGCCCTGCGCGTCCAGCTCGGTGATGGTCTTGATCAGTGCCTCACCGTCGCCGACACCGGCCACGACCTCGTGCCCGCGGTCGGTCAGCAACCGGGTCAGCCCCTCTCGGAGCAGCACTGAATCCTCGGCGATGACCACCCGCACCCTGTCCTCCACGATCTTCGGCCCCCCACAGCCCGCCCACCGCACGGCTCGCGCGGCCCACGCCGCGTCCACGAACCGTCCGTGCGACAGGTCCAGCATCCCAGCATCGGGGGCCGGATGCGTGCGGGCAACGGGAAGTGGGAAGGAAGAGCGAGGTATCAGGGCGGGCTCGGCCGCTCGACGGCCGGTTTGGTTCACACCGAGTTACGCCGAGTCCTGACGGGTGACGCCGAGACGCACATGGCACGGCATGGCACCGCGACGCGTGGCACGGCGCGGCGGGGTGCCGTGCCGTGCCGGTGGTGACTCACCTGTGGGCCGGTTCGCTCCGCCACGGCAGCTCCGCCGTCACCCGCGTCGGTCCACCGGCCGGCGAGTCCACCACGAGGATTCCGTCCACCGCGTCGAGCCGGTCCGCCAGTCCCGCCAGACCCGACCCGGCAGACACGTCCGCCCCGCCCACGCCGTTGTCCACGACCTGGAGCATCAGCCGGTTCTCCACCCGCCAGACCTCCACGGCGGCCGACGTGGCCCGCGCGTGCTTGCTGATGTTCTGAAGCAACTCCGACACCGTGAAGTAGGCGATCCCCTCGATCGCCGACGCCGGCCGCTCCGCCAGGTCGACCTCCACCCGCACCGGCACGGTGCAGCGGGAGGCGACCGAGGAGAGTGCCGCGTCCAGGCCGCGGTCGGTCAGGACGGCGGGATGGATACCGCGCGCCAGGTCCCGCAGCTCCTGGAGCGCGGTCTTCACCTCACCGTGCGCCTCGTCCACCATGCGCGCCGCCGCCTGCGGGTCCTCCCTCAGCTTCTCCTTCGCCAGCCCCAGGTCCATGGCCAGGCTGACCAGGCGGGCCTGTGCCCCGTCATGCAGGTCGCGCTCGATGCGCCGCAGGTCGGCGGCCGCCGTGTCGACCACGACTCCCCGGTCCGACTCCAGCTCCACGACCCGCGTCGCCAGCCGCGAGGGTCCGAGCAGTCCGTGCACCATCACTCGGTCCACCATCGTCAGGGCCCGGACGATCCACGGCGTGGCCAGCGTGATCAGCAGCCCGACCAGCGCGGTCACGGCGATCTCGAAGGGGTTGTCCAGGTAGACACGGTGCGTCTCGTCGCCGTACAGCTGGATTCCGTCCTGCCCGGCGTACATCGGGAAGACCCAGAACCACAGCGGGTACGTCAGCATCGCCCACCCGACGACCCAGAAGTTCACGGCGACGACGAACGAGAACACCGACCACGGGAACTGCAGCACCGCGTACAACAGGCTCCGCCAGGACGTGCCGCTCTTGAGTACGGCGCCTATCCACCCCATCAAGCCCTGCTTCTGCGCCCTCAGTGGCTCCGGGTCGGCCACTCGGAGCCCGAGCAGGGCACGGGCCCTCGCACGCTCCAGCGTCCCGAGGCCCCGGCAGCCGGCGAGTGCCGCCGCCAGCACCGGGACACCCAGGAACGTCACCAGCAGGCCCGCCCCCAGCGACACCATCGTGACGGCGTACGTGAAGAGCAGGATGCCGATCGGCAGGCTCAGCAGCACATAACCGAATTCCCGCAGGCTGCGCGCCTCGAACGGTGCGCGGAGCCCCGCCGGCAGCCGGTGGTGTCGTGCTCCGGCGTCCCCGGGAAAGCCGGGCCCGCTCCCGAGCCCGTAACTCTGTCCGTATTCCGTGGCCATCGGCGCCGTCCTTCTCCTCGTCCTACGGCTGTGCTCTCGTAACTCCACCCTCCTCGACCACATGCCCACGGGCCATGGAGCTCGTCGGCGTCTCCGGAGGGGGGTTTTCCCTACCTAGGGGGGGTGGGGACGGTGCGGGAGTGGTGCGGGGAGTGGTGCGCCCGGGCCGCGCGGGCGGGTGGTCCCTCCTCTCCACGTGCCCCGTCACGTCGCGCACGCGTGCCCCGTCACGTCGCGCACGCGTGCCCCGTCACGTCGCGCACGCGTGCCCCGTCACGTCGCGCACGCGTGCCCCGTCACGTCGCGCACGCGTGCCCCGTCACGTCGCGCACGGGTGCTCCGCCATCTCGTTACATGTGCCTTGCTCACCTCGCGAGGGGCGTGGCGTCGGCTGCCGTACGGTTCCGCCATGGCAGCTCCGCCGTGATCGCCGTCGGGCCGCCCTCCGGCGAGTCGACGACGAACAGGCCGTCGACGGCGCTCAGCCGGTCGGCGAGGCCCTTCATCCCCGTACCGCCGTCGAGACGCGCGCCCCCGCGGCCGTCGTCCTCCACCCGTATGAGGAGCCGGTCCGAGGACCGCCACACCTCCACGGAGGCGGACCTCGCGCCGCTGTGCTTGCTGATGTTCTGGAGCAGCTCCGAGACGGTGAAGTAGGCGATGCCCTCGATGGCCGCCGCGGGACGCTCCGCCAGGTCGACGGCCACCTTGACCGGCACGGTGCAGCGGGAGGCGACCGAGGAGAGTGCCGCGTCCAGGCCGCGGTCGGTCAGGACGGCGGGATGGATGCCGCGCGCCAGGTCCCGCAACTCCTGCAGGGCCAGCTTCACCTCACCGTGCGCCTCGTCGACCATGGCCGCCGCCGCGTCGGGATCCTCCAGGAGCTTCTCCTTGGCCAGGCCCAGCCCCATGGCCAGGTTGACCAGGCGGGCCTGCGCCCCGTCGTGCAGGTCGCGCTCGATGCGCCGAAGGTCGGCGGCCGCCGTGTCGACGACGACTCCCCGGTCCGTCTCCAGCTCGGCGATCCGCCGTTCAAGCTCGTCGGACGGTGACAACAACCCGCGCACCATCGCGCGGTCGGCGTTGGCCAGTCCCCGCGCGATGAACGGCAGCACCGGCCACAGCACGAACAGCGACGTCAGAGTGACGGCGAAGGTGAGGACGCCCCAGGGCAGGCGGATGAAGTCGTACAGGACGGTGCGCCAGCCCACCGGGTCCTTCAACGCCATCCACAACTGCGGGAGGAACCCGCTCCCGCGCCGAAACGGCAGCCGGCTCGGCTCCTCCACCCGTACGCCGAGCAGGGCCCGGGCCCGCGCCCGCTCCAGCTTGCCCAACTGCCGCGCGCCCAGCAGCCCGGCGGCCAGCAGCGGGAATCCGATCACCGTCACCGTCAACCCGAGACTGACGAGCAGCGCCGCCACGACGTACGTGAATCCGAGCAGCGACGCCGGGAGATTCGCCAACAGATGGGCGATCTCCTTCCAGGTGTGCCGGTCGAAGGCGAAACGGGCCGGTGGCGGGCGGTCGCCGGTCGCTGCGCCGGTGGTCCCGGCGGGGGTCGCTGTCGCGAGGCGTTCGGTCATACGAGTCAGCGTGCCGTGCGGCGCGGCTCCGCGCCATGAGGTGGACCGCCGGGATCAACTGAGGAAAACCCCACCCCCCGCGTCTCCACGTGCAGCAGACTGCTTACCGTCTCTTTATCAGGCATAGACTCCCGTGCGTACAGACCGTCGAACAGCAGCGTTCAGGACAGGGAGCGAGGGACGGACGTGCCGGAACCGACCGTCGGCGACGTGACCGCCGGTGACGTGACCGTCGCCGATGCGACCGTCGGGCTCGCCGCGGACTATTTCCAGTCCTACTCGGTCGTCGGACTGCTCGCCGTCGTCGGCGTGCTCTTCGTCGCGGTCGCCTTCGGGGCCGGGCGCCTGCTGCGGCCCGTGGTCCCGACGCCCGAGAAACTGCTGACGTACGAGTGCGGTGTCGACCCCGTCGGCGAGGGCTGGGCGCACACGCAGGTCCGCTACTACGTCTACGCGTTCCTCTACGTCATCTTCGCGGTCGATTCGATCTTCCTTTTCCCCTGGGCGACGGTCTTCGCCGATCCCGGCTACGGCGCGACGACCCTCGTGGAGATGTTCATCTTCCTCGGCTTCCTGGCCGTGGGCCTGCTGTACGCATACAAGAAGGGCGTCCTGTCATGGACGTGAACCCCTCCGAGCCCGTGCTGCTCCCGGAACCCAAGAGGCTGGGTCCGCTCGCGCGCCTCGCCCCCGAGCCGATGAAGGTCGTCCTGAACTGGGGCCGCCGGTACTCGCTGTGGGTCTTCAACTTCGGCCTCGCCTGCTGCGCGATCGAGTTCATCGCCGCGTCGATGGCCCGCCACGACTTCATCCGGCTCGGCGTCATCCCCTTCGCTCCGGGACCCCGCCAGGCCGACCTGATGGTGGTCTCGGGCACGGTGACCGACAAGATGGCCCCGGCCGTCAAGCGCCTGTACGAGCAGATGCCCGAGCCGAAGTACGTCATCTCCTTCGGCGCCTGCTCCAACTGCGGCGGCCCCTACTGGGACTCGTACTCCGTGACGAAGGGCGTCGACCAGATCATCCCGGTCGACGTCTACGTCCCCGGATGCCCGCCGCGCCCCGAGGCGCTGCTCCAGGGGATCCTCAAGCTCCAGGAGAAGATCGCCCGGGAGTCGCTGGGGGAGCGGTACGGAACCTCGCCCAGGCCGTCGGCGGACGCGCTGCAGAGCGGCCTGGTACGACCGCCGGCCGCTGAGGCGGCCCCGGCCCCTGACGCCGCCCGGGCACCGGACTCGGGGGAGGCTCGATGACCGTGGTCGGCTGGCTGCCCGCCGACGCCGGGGAACTCTTCGGGACGGAGGCCACGGCCGAGGAGTCGTACGACGTCCTGACCGTGGACGTGCCGCCCGAGTCCTGGATCTCCGCCCTGGAGACCGCGCGTGACCGGCTGGGCTGCACGTACTTCGACTGGCTGAGCGCGGTCGACGAACCGGGCACGGGGTTCCGGGTCGCGGCGCACGTCGTGGCTCTGGGACCGGTGCGCAGACTGCTGCTGCGTACGACGGTCCCGCACGAGTCCCCGGTCCTGCCCACCGCCGTCGCGGTGTACGCGGGCGCGGCCTGGCACGAGCGCGAGACCCACGAGATGTTCGGCGTCGACTTCGAGGACCACCCCGCGCTGGACCACCTGCTCCTGCCGGAGGGGTTCGAGGGGCACCCTCTGCGGAAGGACTTCGTCCTCGCCGCCCGCGTCGCCAAGGCCTGGCCGGGGGCCAAGGAACCGGGCGAGTCCGAGCACGGCGGCCCCCGTCGCCGCCAGATGCTGCCACCGGGCGTCCCGGACCCCAATGAGTGGGGTCCGCTGAAGGGCCAACTGCCCCCCGCTCCGGCTCGCCCGGCCCGCGGGGCGGGGCGTGCGGCGGGTGAGCGTCCGGTCCGCGCGGCGGGAGACCGCCCGGCCGGTCGGGCCCGGACCGTGACCGAGGGCTCCGCCAGTCAGACGGCACCCGGCACCGAGGCGCCGTCCGCCCCGCGCCGCTCCCGTACGGCGGCGGAGGGCTCGGCAAGCCAGACGTCGCCGACCAGGGAGCCTTCGGCCGCCCCGGCGCCCCGGCGTGCGCGCAGCGCGAGCGGCGGCTCGGCGTCCCAGCGGACGGGCACGCCGACGCCGGGCACGCCGACGTCGGGCACACCGGCGGACGGCACCACCGCCGCCGGTTCCCGGCGTAACCGGAGTGCGGCGCAGGGCTCGGCGAGCCAACGGCCCGCCTCCGACGCCCGGCAGCCGGACCGCCCCGGTACCGACCCCGCCGCCCAGGGCGGCGGCGACACGGCTGCCGCGTCCTCGCGCGCCGGGGAACCGGCCTCGTCGACGGCGCCCTCGACACCGCGCAGCCCGGACGCCCCGTGGCACCACGCCCGACCGGCGTTCGAGGAGGCAGCCGAGACCGAGCCGCGCCCCGGAACGGAACGCCGGCCGGACGGGATCCCGGGCGCCAAGGCAGAGCCGGAGCCGGAGCGGGAGCGCGCGCCGGGACCAGAGCCGAAGCCGGGGCCTGAGCCGGAGTCCGGACGTCAGTCGTTGCCGACCGGACAGGACGCCGAGCCGGAGTCCGCACAGGACGCCGAGCCGACTTCGAGCCCTGAGACGGCCGAAGCCAAAGCCGCAGAAACCCGAAACGACCCCGACGACCCCGGCAACCCCGACGACCCCGGCAACCCCCGAAGCCGTCCGAACTCCCCAGGAGGCCCGCAGTGAACGACGCGCTCGACGTCACCCTGCGCCTCCTCGTCGTCTTCGTCGTCTTCCTCACCTTCCCCCTGATCGTCGGCCAGACCGAGCACAAGGTGATGGCCCACATGCAGGGCCGCCTCGGCCCGATGTACGCGGGCGGCTTCCACGGGTGGGCCCAGCTCGTCGCGGACGGCGTGAAGTTCGCGCAGAAGGAGGACGTGGTCCCCGCCGACGCGGACCGCCGTATCTTCCAGTTGGCCCCCGCCGTAGCCCTCCTGCCGTACCTCCTGGTCCTCCTCGCCATTCCGATCGGCCCCGGTGAGGGCGCGGTCGGCCAGGTCGTCGACGCGGGCATCTTCTTCGTCCTCGCCGTCATGGGCGTGGGCGTCCTCGGCTCGCTCATGGCCGGCTGGTCCTCCGCCAACAAGTTCTCCCTCCTCGGTGGCCTGCGCACCGCCGCCCAGCTCCTCGCGTACGAACTCCCGATGCTGCTCACCGCCGCCTCCGTCGCCATGGCGGCGGGCACGGTCTCGCTCGTCGGCATCCTCGACGCCTTCGAGTGGTGGTGGCTGCCCTGGCAGATCGTGGGCGCGATCGTCTTCTTCGTCGCCGGGCTGGCCGAGTTGCAGCGGCCCCCGTTCGACATGCCGGTCGCCGACTCGGAGATCATCTTCGGCGCCTACACCGAGTACACCGGCCTGCGTTTCGCTCTGTTCCTCCTCGCCGAGTACGCCGGGATCGTCGTCCTGTGCGGACTGACCACCGTGCTGTTCCTGGGCGGCTGGCACGGTCCCTGGGGCGCCGACGGCCTCGGCTGGGTGTGGACCCTGCTGAAGACGGCCGTCCTCGCCTTCGTCGTGATCTGGCTGCGCGTGACCTACCCGCGCCTGCGTGAGGACCAGCTCCAGAAACTGTCCTGGACTCTTCTCGTCCCCCTCTCCCTAGCCCAGATCGCCCTCACCGGCATCGTCAAGGTGGTGATCCAGTAACCATGTCCCCCGTTCCCGGCTCCGGCCTGGCCAAGGGCCTGGCCGTCACCCTCCGCACGATGACGAGGAAGACCGTCACCGAGCAGTACCCGGACACCCAGCCCGACCTCCCGCCCCGCACCCGCGGCGTGATCGGCCTGTTCGAGGAGAACTGCACGGTCTGCATGCTGTGCGCCCGCGAGTGTCCGGACTGGTGCATCTACATCGACTCCCACAAGGAGACGGTCCCGGCGGCGACCCCCGGCGGGCGCGACCGCAGCCGCAACGTCCTCGACCGCTTCGCCATCGACTTCTCCCTGTGCATGTACTGCGGTATCTGCATCGAGGTCTGTCCTTTCGACGCCCTGTTCTGGTCACCTGAGTTCGAGTACGCCGAGACCGACATCCGCGACCTCACCCACGAACGCGACAAGCTCCGCGAGTGGATGTGGACGGTTCCGGCACCACCCGCGCTCGACCCCGGTGCGGAGGAACCGAAGGAGCTCGCCGCCGCACGCAAGACCGCCGACAAGCTGGCCGCCCAGCAGGAGGCGGCCCGGGCGACCGCATCGCACGCCGACGAACAGGCCCGCGCCGCCGAGCAGCCCACCCGCACGATGGGGGACTCGAAGCAGCAGACCGACCAGCCGGGGCCGGACCAGCCGGGGCAGCCGGGACCGGATCGGCCGGGGCCGGAGCAGGAAGGCCGGGAATGACTCTCGCAGCGACCGTCACCCGCCTCGCCGCGGGCGCCACGACCACGGCAGCCGAATCCCAGGGCTTCCTCTCCCCGACCGGCGTGGAGATCGCCTTCCTCCTCGTCGGCCTGGTCACCCTCGGCGCCGCCGTCGTCACCGTCACCACCCGGCAACTCGTCCATGCCGCCCTGTGGCTGGTGGTCGCCCTCGGTGGACTCGCCGTCGAGTACCTCCTGCTCACCGCCGAGTTCATCGCCTGGGTGCAGGTCCTCATTTACGTCGGTGCCGTCGTAGTCCTCATCCTGTTCGGTCTGATGCTCACCAGAGCTCCCATCGGCCGGTCCCCGGACGCCGACTCCGGCAATCGCTGGGCCGCCCTCACCGTGGCCGTCGCCGCCGCGGCGGCCCTGGTGTGGGTCGTCGTCGACGCCTTCCGCACCACCTGGATCGACCTGGACGGCCCGGCAGCCGGCTCCACCGCCGTCACCGGAGCGAGCCTCTTCCAGAACTGGGTCCTCCCCTTCGAGGCCCTCTCCGTCCTCCTCCTCGCCGCCCTGGTCGGCGCCATCGTCCTGTCCCGCAAGGCCAAGGCCGACCGGACGGCCGACGGGGCACGGACAGCCGACGCCGACCGAGTGGCTCACACCGACCGCGAGAGCGCCCCGAACGGTACGGACAAGGGTGGTGTCCGCTGATGCACCTCGCCTATCCCGCCGTTCTCTCCGCCCTCCTGTTCTGCACGGGCCTGTACGGCGTCCTCGCCCGCCGCAACGCCATCCTGGTCCTGATGTCGGTCGAGCTGATGCTGAACGCCGTCAACCTCAACCTGGTCGCCTTCGACGTCTGGCTCAGCAAGGCCGCCGAGGAAACCCTGCACTCCGGCCAGGCCCTGACCCTGTTCACCATCGCCATCGCGGCCGCTGAAATCGGCATCGGCCTGGCGATCGTGCTCGCCGTCCACCGCAACCACGGCACCGCGGACATCGACAAGCTCCGCGACACAGCCGAGGGTCACGAGCCGGACGGTCCGGACACCAACACCTCCGCGACCGGGACGGCCGCCGAGAAGGCTGAGGCCACCGCGTGACCACGACCACCCTCGCCGTACTCGTCCCCCTCCTCCCCTTCCTGGGGGCAGCCGCCGGTCTCCTGCTGGGCCGCACCGCGCCCGGCTTCGTCCGCCCGCTCGCCGTCCTGCCGACCCTGGCAGCCCTCGTCCTCGCCGTGCTGCTCGCGGCACGCCAGGGCGGTGGCCGGACCGTCGACGCCGTAACGGAGCTGACGCCCACCGGTTCGGTCCCCATCGAACTCGCGCTGCACATCGACGGTTTCGCCGCCCTCGTCGCCGTTCTGGTCGGTTGCGTCGCCGCCTGCGTGCAGATCTACTCGACGGGTTACCTGCGCGACGACCCGCGCTACGCCTCGTACGCCGCTCTCGTCTCTCTGTTCACCTCCGCGATGTTCCTCGTCGTCTACTCCGGCGACCTGATGGTGCTCCTGGTCGGCTGGGAGATCATGGGCATCTGCTCGTACTTCCTGGTCGGCCACTACTGGGAGACGCCGGAGGCGCGCGCCGCCTCCCTCAAGGCCTTCCTGGTGACCAAGCTCGGTGACGTCCCCTTCCTGATCGGCCTGCTGGCGCTGGCCACCGACGCGGGCTCCTTCCGCATCACCAAGGTCCTCGACGCGGTGGCGAGCGGCTCGCTCGACCATCCGACGCTGATCGCCCTGCTGCTGCTGGCCGGCGTGGCGGGCAAGTCGGCGCAGTTCCCGCTGCACACCTGGCTCCCCGACGCGATGGCGGGCCCCACGCCCGTCTCCGCCCTGATCCACGCCGCGACCATGGTCGCCGCCGGTGTCTACTTCGTCGCCCGGCTCCTTCCGCTCTTCGAGGCCTCACGGGCCGCGATGGTCGTCCTCGCCGTCATGGCCGCGGTCACGATGGTCGGCTCGGCGCTCGCCGCGCTCGCGCAGGACGACATCAAGCGCGTCCTCGCCTACTCGACCATCGGCCAGCTCGGCTACATGACCGGCGCCCTCGCCGCCGGCGACCGCGGTGCCGCCGTCTTCCACCTCCTCACCCACGGCGCCTTCAAGGCGCTGCTGTTCCTCGCCGCCGGCGTGATCATCCACGCCGTCGGCACCAACTCGCTGGCCGCCATGTCCCGCATGCACCACCTGCGCGACCGCGTCCCGGACGCCTACTGGACGATGACCGTGGCGCTGCTCGCACTCGCCGCGATCCCGCCCTTCAGCGGTTTCTTCTCCAAGGAGTCCGTCCTCGGCGTCGCGGAGCACGTCGCCACCGGCCACACGGAACACGCGCCCGGCGCCGCGGGCTGGACCGTGCTCGTCGCCGGTCTGCTGACGGCCCTGCTCACCGCCGCGTACGCGACCCGACTGTGGTTGCTGGCCTTCCGCGGGCGGGGTGCCGAGGCCCCCGACCACGGTAGGCAGCCAGTGGTCATGAACACCGTGCTCTGGGTGCTCGCCATCCCCTCACTCGCCCTCGGCGGACTCGCCTTCCGCCTGCTGCCCGACTGGTTCGACGGCCAGGACCTCACCCCCACCCTCACCACCTCGGTGCTCGGTACGGGCGTGGCCCTGGCCGGCGGCCTCGTCACCTACGCGGCCTGGCGCCACACCACGGCCCTCGCGGACCGCACACCGCTGGGCGCCGTCGCCGCCCACCCGGAGGGCGACGCCGCGCTGGTGGAGGCCGAGGCCATCGCCAGTCACAAGCCCGCCTACGGAGACATCGCCTACGCCACCGACCCGTCGGACCCCGGACGGCTCCTGCTGGGCCCGCTGCACCGGCACGCGGCCGTCGGCTTCCACCTGGACGCGGTGTACACGACCCTCTTCGTCCGCCCGGTCCAGGACGGCGCGAGGCTCGTCCGGTTCCTCGACCGTGAGGTCGTCGACACCTACGTACGCGGGGCGGGCACCCTGACCCGCTGGCTCGGGGCCGCCGTACGACGCGCTCAGACCGGCAATGTGCAGACCTATGTGAGCGCGCTGCTCGCCGGCACCGTCGTCCTCGCGGTCGCCGCCGTCCTCGTCGCCACGGGAGCGTGAGCAGGCGTGATCGATATCAACGAGTCCGTGATGCAGTTCCTTCTTGCGTTCCTCGTCGTCGGCCCGCTCCTGGGCGCCGTCGCAGCCCTCCTGCCGGCCCCGCCCGGGCTGAAGGGGAAGTCCCCCGACCAGGCCGTGCTGCGGCACGGCGTCACCGTCACCGGCGCCGTGCTCATCGCCGCGATCGTCCTCGTGCTCGGCTTCGACCACGACCATCCGTCGAAGATGCAGGCCAGCACGGACATCAGCTGGATCCCGGCACTCGACGTGCGCATCCACCTCGGCATCGACGGCATCTCCCTCCCCCTGCTGGTCCTGACCGCGCTGCTGACCTTCCTCTGCGCGCTCTACTCGTACTTCAAGATGCCCTCGGGCCCGTCCCCGAAGGCATTCGTCGCGCTGCTGCTCGTCCTCGAGTCCGGCACCCTCGCGACCTTCGCCGTCCTCGACCTGATCCTGTTCTTCCTCGCCTTCGAGATGGTCCTCATCCCGATGTACTTCCTCATCGCCCGCTGGGGCGGCGAGGGACGGGCCGGGGCCGCCTGGAAGTTCATCCTCTTCACGCTCCTCGGCTCCGTCGTCATGCTGCTCGGCCTGCTCCTGATCGGAATCACGGCGGGCACATTCGACATGGTGGCACTCGCCACTGACAACGGCCGGTCGCTGACCACATCCGTGCAGGTCGTCGCCGTCCTGGCGATCGGGATCGGGCTCGCGGTCAAGACCCCGATGTGGCCGCTGCACAGCTGGCTGCCCGACGCCCACACCGCGGCGCCGACCGTCGGCTCGGTCCTGCTGGCCGGCGTCCTGCTGAAGATGGGTACGTACGGGTTCGTCCGCATCCTTCTCCCGGTCGCGCCGGACGGTTTCCGCACCTTCGCGCCCTACCTCGCCGCGTTCGCCGTGGTCGGCATCATCTACGGCTCCCTGGCCTGCCTGGCCCTCGCCAAACAGGGCGCGAAGGGCGACCTCAAGCGCCTCATCGCCTACTCCTCCGTGGGCCACATGGGCTTCGTGCTGCTCGGCATCGCCACCATGACCCCGACCGGCGTGAACGGCGCCCTGTTCGCCAACATCGCCCACGGCCTCATCACCGGCCTGCTCTTCTTCGTCGTCGGCGCGCTCAAGGACCGCACCGGCACCACCGACCTCGACACCCTCTCCGAGGAGACCGGAGCCGCCCTGTACGGCAAGGCACCGCGCCTGGGCGGCCTGCTCGCCTTCGCCGCGGTCGCCTCGCTCGGACTGCCGGGTCTGGCCGGGTTCTGGGGCGAGATGCTGGCCCTGTTCGGCGCCTTCGACCCCCACGACGACCTCAGCCGTCCGGCGTTCCTCACCTTCATGGCCGTCGCCGCCTTCGGCACGCTGCTGACCGCCGCGTACATGCTGATCGTGGTCCGCCGCGTCTGCATGGGCGCGGTACCGCAGGAGGCCCCGATGCTCACCGACGTACGCACGTACGAGTTCGCCGCCTGGACCCCGCTCGTCGCCCTCACCGTCGTCGCCGGGCTCTGGCCCAGGACCCTCCTCGGGCTGACCGACCCGGCCGTGCAGCAGCTCCTCTCAGGAGGCACCCGATGAGCTCCCCGGCCCAGTCTCTCGGCGAGACCCTCTCGCAGTCGCCGGCCCAGAACCTCGTCCAGTCCGTCGACTGGCTCGCCATCGCGCCGCCCACCATCACGGCGGTCGTCGGTCTCGCCGTCCTCGTGGCCGACCTGTTCGTCAAGGACGCCCGCAAGTCCCTGCTCGGCTGGATCTCGGTTGCCGGACTCGCCGCCTCCGCCCTCATGCTGCTGCCCCTGATCGACGGCGACCGCTCCACGTTCTGCCTGACCGGCGATGCCGATGTCTGCAGCTACACCGCGGACACCTTCACCCTCGCCATCCAGTTCCTGGTTCTCGGCGGTGCCCTCCTGACCGCCCTGCTGTCGGTCACCGCCGTGCGGGACGCCGACCGGGGACTCCCCGAGGGCGAGTTCTGGTTCCTGCTGCTCTCCTCGGCGGCCGGTGCCGCGCTCCTGCCGGCCTCCCGCGACCTCGCGACCCTCATCGTCGCCCTGGAGGTCGCCTCCCTGCCCGCCTTCGCCCTCGTGGGCCTGCGGCAGGGCGACCGCCGGTCCTCCGAAGCGGCCCTGAAGTTCTTCCTGTCCTCGGTCACCGCGACCGCGGTCAGCCTCATGGGCATCAGCTTCGTGTACGCCTCCACCGGCACCCTCCACCTCACCCAGGTCGCCGACCGCATCCAGCACGTCGACGGCCAGCTCACCACGCTCGCCCAGACCGGCGTCGTCCTCACCCTCGTCGGCTTCGCCTTCAAGACGGCCGCCGTCCCGTTCCACTTCTGGGTGCCCGACACCTACGTGGGCGCGCCCCTGCCGATCGCGGCCTACCTGTCCGTGGTCGGCAAGGCGGTCGGCTTCTCCGGCCTGATCCTCGTCACCGTCATCGCCCTCCCGTCCTACGCCGACGTCTGGGGACCGGCCCTCGCGGCACTGGCAGCGCTCACCATGACCGTCGGCAACGTCGGAGCCCTCCGCCAGCAGGCCACGCGCGCGTACAGCGCGGTACGCCTGCTCGCCTGGTCGTCCGTCGGCCAGGCCGGCTACCTCCTGGTGCCGATCGCCGCCGCCGCGTACTCCGCCGACCCCGAGCGGTCGATCGGCTCCACCGTCGCCTACGCCCTCATGTACGCCGCGGTGAACCTCGGCGCCTTCGCCGTTGCCGCTCTCGTGGGCCGTACGAAGTCTTCGAACCGCGTCGCCGACTACCGCGGCCTGTACGCGTCCAACCCGCTGACGGCCCTGCTCCTGGCGTTCTTCCTGCTCTGCCTCGCCGGACTGCCGCCCGGCGTCATCGGGCTCTTCGCCAAGGTCACGGTCTTCTCCGCGGCCGTCGACGCGGGCCTCGGCTGGCTGGCCGTCGTCATGGCCGTCAACGTCGTCATCGCGCTGTTCTACTACCTTCAATGGACGGCGCTGCTGTTCCGCGCGCCGAAGGGCGCGACCGTCAAGCACCGCGTTCCCGCCCCCGTCACAGCCGCGATCACCCTGACCGCGGTCCTCGCCGTGGCCCTGTCCGGAGCACCCCAGCTGATCCTGCGCTTCGCCGACTCCGGCCTTTTCTGAGCGACATCCGTCCCCAGCGCGCGAGTGGGCGGTACCTGCCTTGCACGCGCGCGTGCCCCGCACGCCGACCGTCACCCGTACGGAGGACGCGTGCCGCCGCAGGCCCCGGGGAACTGGTGGCCCTCGCCTGGCGTTGACCAGTACGGAAGGGTCCACTGGACGTGTCACCCACGGCACCGGTGGCACTGGAGACCAGGAAGCAACCACAGCGAGCGAGACCAGCAAGCGAAGGGTTCCCCTGCCGCACCACTTGGAGGGCGTACCGTGCACCGCCGGCACAACGGGCTCAGGACCGCAGTACTCCTCGGGGGACTGTCCGCGCTCATCATCGTCATCGGCAGTTTCTTCGGCCGAGCGGGGCTCGTCGTCGCCGTCCTCGTCGCCCTGGGCACGAATGCGTACGCGTACTGGAACAGCGACAAACTCGCGCTGCGCGCGATGCGCGCCCGCCCGGTCAGCGAGTTCGAGGCCCCGGCGCTGTACCGCATGGTCCGCGAGCTCTCCACCCAGGCCCGCCAGCCCATGCCCCGCCTGTACATCTCGCCGACCGAGGCACCGAACGCCTTCGCGACCGGCCGCAACCCGCGCAACGCGGCCGTGTGCTGCACCGAGGGCATCATGCGTCTGCTCGACGAGCGAGAGCTGCGCGGCGTCATCGGGCACGAGCTCAGCCATGTCTACAACCGCGACATCCTGATCTCCTCCGTCGCGGGCGCCCTGGCCTCAGTGATCATGTTCCTGGTCAACTTCGCCTGGCTGATCCCCGTCGGGCGGTCCAACGACGACGACGGACCCGGTCTGCTGGGCATGCTCCTGATCATGATCCTGGGACCGCTCGCCGCCACCGTCATCCAACTGGCGATCAGCCGCTCCAGGGAGTACGAGGCCGACGCCTCCGGCGCCCAGCTCACCGGCGACCCGATCGCCCTCGCCGGCGCCCTGCGCAAGCTGGAGCACGGCACGAAACAGCTTCCGCTGCCTCCGGAGCCCCGGATCGAGACCGCAAGTCACATGATGATCGCCAACCCGTTCCGGCCAGGACAGGGGCTGTCGAAGATGTTCTCCACCCACCCCCCGATGGCGGAACGGATCGCCCGACTCGAAAAGATGGCAGGTCGACAGCAGTGAAGACCATCCTCAACATCATCTGGCTCATACTCAGCGGCTTCTGGCTGTTCCTCGGCTACCTGGTCGCGGGCGTCCTGCTCTGCGTCACGATCATCGGCATCCCGTTCGGCATCGCCGCCTTCCGCATCGGCGTCTACGCCCTGTGGCCCTTCGGGTACACGGCGGTCGAGCGCCGAGACGCGGGCGCCCCCTCCTGCATCGGCAACGTGCTGTGGCTGGTCCTCGCCGGCTGGTGGCTGGCCATCGGCCACATCGTCACCGGTATCGCCCTGTGCGTGACGATCATCGGCATCCCGCTCGGCATCGCCAACTTCAAGCTGATCCCGGTCTCCCTGCTCCCGCTGGGCCGCGAGATCGTGCGGACGGACCGGCCGTTCACGGCCACCGGCACCACGCAGAGGACCGGCTGGTAGGAGCCGTCGTTCTCCACAGGCGACGGGTTGTCCACAGGCCCGCTCGATTGTCAGTGGCGACCTGCATCATGAACCCATGACCGAGATCGAGCAGTTGCTGGCACGGGTGGCCACCAAGGCACGCAACACCCGCCCGTGGGGCTGGGCTTCCCTGCCCGAGCCCGCCGACGGGGCGACGCTGGCCCGCGCCGAGGCCGCCCTGGGTTTCTCGCTCCCCACGCTGCTCGCCGAGCTCTACCTGCGGATAGGGGACGGTGGATTCGGCCCGGAGTACGGCCTGTTGCCCCTGCTCGACAGCTCACCCGCCGGCGAGCCCGCCGCCGTCGCCCAGTACCTGGCCAACCGCGAAGACGGCTTGAAGGACCCCGACTGGCCGTGGCCCGAGGGCGTCCTGCCGATATCCCACTGGGGCTGCGCGATGTACGCCTGCGTGGACTGCCGCTCGCCCCAGGCCACTGTGCTGCTCTTCGAACCCAACGCCGGAGACGCCGACCACGCCTGGTACGTCGACGCGCCGAGCCTCACGGACTGGCTGCGCGCCTGGGTCGACGGCACGGGCTGGTACGAGGAGGTCCACGAAGGACCGGAGCCGGACCCGTGGCCCGACTTCCCCATACGTACGGCCGGAAGGCACACGACCGGCACAGCGCCCGCACAGGCCTCCTGAGAAGCAGTCGGCCACAGGCCCGCGGCGCCGAGGGCCGACAGTCCCGCGGCGCCGAGCCACACGTCGGGGCGGGCGGCCCGCCGGGCCCGCGTGCGGCACGGCCCGACCCGGGGGACGGTTCACGCCCGGCGGACCCCTGCCGATCAGGCACCCGCACGGCGACCTTCACGCCAGTCATACTCACGCACGGACGACCGCAGGCAAGGGATCTCGCACAACGGACTCCGCATAACGGACTCCGCGCAACGAACCCCGCACAACGGAGTCCGTGTACAGCCGGAGTACACCCGAACCCTCCGCGTCGGCCCCTCGACGGCGGCCCGAGGCGGGCCGGGACGCGCAGGCCCCACCGCTCCGCAGCCGCCTACCGCGAAGCCCCCCGTCGGCGCACTCCGTACGCCACCACACCCACCGCCAGCACACCCACGCCCACGCCCACCGAAACCGCCGGAAGCGAGAACGCGAGCCCCACGCACCCGACCAGACCCAGCGCCGGTACGACCCGTGCCGTCCTCGACGGGTTCAGCGTCCAGGCCGACGCGTTGGCCACGGCGTAGTACATCAGCACCCCGAAGGAGGAGAAGCCGATCGCGCCCCGCACGTCCACAGTGGCGGCCAGGACCGCCACCACCGCACCCACGGCCAGCTCCGCACGGTGCGGCACCTGAAACCGTGGATGCACCGCGGCCAGCGCCCCGGGAAGATGACGGTCCCGTGCCATGGCCAGCGTCGTCCGCGAAACGCCCAGGATCAGAGCAAGCAGCGAGCCCAGCGCCGCCACCGCGGCACCCACCCGCACGACCGGCACCAGCTCCGGCAGGCCCGCCGCCCGTACCGCGTCGGCCAGCGGCGCCGGCGCCTGCCCGAGACCGCCCGCGCCCAGCACGGAAAGGACAGCCACCGCGACACACCCGTACACCGCCAGAGTGATGCCCAGGGCCAGCGGGATCGCACGGGGGATCGTGCGCTCCGGGTCGCGCACCTCCTCGCCGAGGGTCGCGACGCGCGCGTATCCCGCGAAGGCGAAGAACAGCAGACCGGCTGCCTGCAGGACCCCCGCTACGCCGCCCGACAGCCCGATGTCCAGCCGCCCGGCGTCGGACCGACCGGACCCCAGACACACCACCACCACGGAAGCGAGGACGACCAGGACGACCGCCACGATCACACGCGTCAGCCAGGCCGACTTCTGGATGCCGCCGTAGTTCACCGAGGTCAGCGCCACCACGGCCGCGACCGCCACCACGTGCGCCTGCTCCGGCCAGACGTACGCACCCACGGTGAGCGCCATGGCAGCGCAGGAGGCCGTCTTGCCGACGATGAACGACCAGCCCGCCAGGTACCCCCAGAACACCCCGAGCCGCTCGCGCCCGTAGACGTACGTGCCGCCCGAGGCCGGATACCGGGCGGCCAGCCGTGCCGATGACATGGCGTTGCAGTAGGCGACGACGGCGGCCACGGCGAGACCGAGCAGCAGCCCGGACCCGGCCGCGCGGGCCGCGGGTGCCAGGGCCGCGAAGACCCCCGCGCCGATCATCGAGCCGAGCCCCACGACCACGGCATCGCCGACGCCAAGGGTGCGCCGCAGCTCCGAACCCGCAGGTGTCATGCGTCGCACCCTACTGATCAGCGCAACCACACGGCGCACTCGGAACGTCCTCTCCGCCAAGAGGACATGAACACACGCGCGGAGGAACGAGCCCACAGCACTGGGACAGCGCGGGCACAGGGAGAAAGGGCAGGGTCACGGCATGACCGTCATCAGCTGGATCATCCTCGGACTGTTGGCCGGAGCCATCGCCAAGTTCCTGCTGCCGGGCCGCGACCCGGGAGGGCTCGTCGGCACCACCCTCATCGGCATCGCGGGCGCCTTCATCGGCGGCTGGATATCGGCCCGCTGGCTGGACCACCCGATCAGCAAGGACTTCTACGACGGTGCCACCTGGGCGGCGGCGATCGGCGGTTCCCTGGTCCTCCTGGTCGCCTACCGGCTCCTGTTCGGCAACTCGCGCGACTGAAACGCTGCACGTGCCGTCGGCGGACGAGAAGGGCGGGCACCGTCGGTCAGGTACCCGCCCTTCTCGTGAGCACTGTCCCGCGCCGTGAAATGGTGCCGTCCGTGCCGTTGCTCAGCAGGTCACCGGTAGTTCACGAACTGCAGCGCGAAGTCGAAGTCCTGGCCCTTCAGCAGGGCGATCACGGTCTGCAGGTCGTCCCGGCTCTTCGAGGAGACTCGCAGCTCCTCGCCCTGCACCTGTGCCTTCACTCCCTTGGGGCCCTCGTCGCGGATGAGCTTGGCCACCTTCTTCGCGTTCTCCTGGGAGATGCCCTCTTCGATCGTCGCGAAGATCTTGTACTCCTTGCCGGAGAGCTGAGGCTCGCCCGCGTCCAGGGCCTTCAGCGAGATGCCGCGCTTGATCAGCTTGGACTGGAAGACGTCGAGGACAGCGCTCACCCGGTCCTCGGAGTTGGCCTCCATGAGGATCTTGTCCCCGGACCAGGAGATGGAGGCGCCCACGCCCTTGAAGTCGTAGCGCTGCGAGATCTCCTTGGCGGCCTGGTTGAGGGCGTTGTCGACCTCCTGCCGCTCGACCTTCGAGACGATGTCGAAACTGGAGTCGGCCATGTCCTGTGGCTCCTTGTATGTGGGTTTGTACCTGGGTGCGTGGTATGTGCGTGCGTGACGGGCCGCGTATCGGGTCCGTGCCGGCATTCGTCGGCGGCCTCCGAGCCCGGCAGGGTTCCTCGGCCGCATCCGGACAAGCCTAGCCACCCCCCGCCCCCCGAGCGGCGATCAATCGGGTGGCGAAGCACCCCTCCACATCAGGTATTGTTTACGTCGTTGCCACGGAGCACCGCCGAAAGGCGGTTCGAAGGGCAGCGAACCCCGGCGGTGTGCCCGAGCGGCCAAAGGGAGCAGACTGTAAATCTGCCGGCTCAGCCTTCCCAGGTTCGAATCCTGGCGCCGCCACACGGGAACGAGAGGCCCCGTGACCTGCCCGAACAGCAGGTCACGGGGCCTCTTGTCGTTTCATGGGCCGGGAGGGGGGATCACAGGTCCGGCTCGGTGCCCGTGTTCCGGGCAGACTGGTGCCATGGCCTCGTCATCCCGTCGCAGAACCTGCCCCGAGTGCCGTCGCGAGATCGCCGTCGTCGCGGGGCGGTACGCGCGTCATGACCCGCCCGGTGCGAGGGGCAGCGGCGATCTCGTCTCCTGCCCGGGTTCGCGTCGACCGGCACAACTGGGTGCGGTGCAGCCGTCCTTGGACGGGTACGTCGTCCCCGACTTTCCCGGCCAGCTGCCCCTGTTCTGACCGTTCGCGCCCCGCGCCGGCCTCAGTTCCCGGCGACCGACTTCACCGCCACCGACACCGGCGTGGAGCCGCTGATCAGCTCCAGCGTCAGGCCGTTGGTGGCCGGGGTGTCGACCAGTTCGGCCAAGACGGCGGCCACGTCGTCGCGCGGGACCGGGCCGCGGCCGGTGTGTGCCTCCAGGCGGACCAGGCCGGTACCGGCGTCGTCCGTGAGCACGCCGGGGCGCAGGATGGTCCAGTCCAGCTCGCCCAGCGAGCGCACGTACGCGTCGGCCTCGCCCTTGGCGCGCTGGTAGACGTCGAAGACCTCGTCCCCCTGGTGATGCGGGTCGGCGCCCATGGACGACACGACGACGAGGCGCCGCACCCCCGCCCGGACCGCCGCGTCCGCGAAGAGGACCGCCGCCGCCTTGTCCACCGTCTCTTTGCGGGCCGCCCCGCTTCCGGGGCCCGCGCCCGCCGCGAAGACCGCCGCGTCCGCGCCGCGCAGCCGCTCCGCGACCTCCTCGACCGAGGCCGACTCGAGGTCGAGCACGACCGGTTCGGCGCCGGCCGCGCGCAGATCGTCGGCCTGCTCGGCCTTGCGGATGATGCCCGCCACCTCGTCACCGCGCGCGGCGAGCAACCGCTCCAGCCGCAGCGCGATCTGACCATGACCCCCAGCGATGACAATGCGCATGTCTTCGACCGTACGCCCCGACGGCCGCCCGCGCCGTACGGCTTCGGCCGCTTTCCACCCCGTACCACCGGACTCCGCCGGCCCACGCGGGTGCACCCTCGGGGCCGTTCGTCGCGCTCCCGTCAGGGGCGGTCACCACGCTCCCCGCGACCCTGCCGGGGCAGGTCCAGGTCCGTCGCGGTCGTCGAGTCGCCGTACTCGCGTACCGCGCTCGTCCGCGCCACCACGCGCCCCTGATGCACCACGATCCTGCTGTACGCCAGGGACAGCGCTCCCGCAAGCCGGTCCCCGCGCACCGCGAGGAGTTCGGCCGGGAAGCCCGCCTCCACCCGCACCTCGGGCAGACCCAGGGCCCTCCGGGCCGCGGCGCTCACCGCGTCGTACGCGTCCTCGGGGCGCAGCCCGTGGCGCGAGGCCAGCAGGAACGCCGCCTCCAAGGGGTCACCGCGCCCGACCGGGTTGGACACGTCCCGCAGCGCGCCGCTGCCGGCGGCGACCCGCACCCCGGCCGCCCGCAGCAGCCGTACCGGAGCCGTGCCGTCGCGGTGGTCCAGGGCACCGCACGCGCCCTGGGGCAGGCACACCACCGTCACTCCGGCCGCCGCGAGCCGGTCCGCGGCCCGGGCGGCCACGTCGGCGGGCAGCCGCCCCAGGCCGTGGCAGGGGCCGAGGGTCACTCCGGGGCGCAACCCGCCCGCCATCGCCGCCAGCCGGGCCAGCCGCGCCGGGTCGGCGGCGTCGGTGTGCAGGTCGACCGGGCGGCCGTGCTCGCCGGCCATCGTCAGGACCGCCTCCACGTACCCCGCCGGGTCGGGGTCCAGGTCCGGACATCCGCCCACCACGTCGGCGCCCATCTTGACCGCGTCCCGCAGCATCGCCAGCCCGTCCGCCCCGGCCGCTCCGGTCAGCACCCTCGGCATCGCCACGGTGGTCAGCTCGGCCAGTCCGCGCAGCGTGCGCCGCGCCCGCAGTACGGCGGTCAGGGCGCCCAGTCCCGGAACGTCGCCCACGCGCACGTGTGCCCGTAGCGCGGTGGCCCCGTGCCCCAGCTGGAGCAGGGCGGCCTCGGTGGCCCGGCGCTGGACGTCCTGGGGGTCGTAGGAGACGGGGCCCGGGGCGTCGGCCGTCAGCGCCGTGTCGCCGTGGACGTGGGGTTCTGCGGGGGCGGGGAGGAGTAGATAGCCGCTGAGGTCCACGCGGGTGCCGGTGCCGGGCGGGCGGGCCGTCGTCAGGCTGCCGGCGGTGCCGACCGCCTCGATGCGCCCGTCGTGCAGCCGTACGTCCACGGTCCGGCCGTCGGCGAGCCGCGCCCCGGAGAGCAGGAGTGAGCCGCGGCCGGCGGGACCCGAGGGGGAGGAAGAGTGGGGCGGCTGCGGCTGACTGTCGGGCATCGCGCTCCTCTGGGCTCGGGGCTGCGCAGTGGGGACGCAAGATCACGCAGAGTGAGTCGAGCCTAGGACGGTGATCAGCCGGTGGCGCGGAGGAGCGCAATAGTCGTACCGATGCGGTCCGCCGCGGGGCCCGCCGGGGAGCGTACGGGCGCGCGCGGCCGAAGCCGTACGGGCGCGCGGCGGGGCGGTACGGGCGGGCGATCGGGGAGGCCCGGGGACGGGACGGGGCAGGGGCGGCGAAACGGATTTGGGCGAACGGCGGGCGACCGTGTAATGTCTTCATCGCTCGCCCCAATAGCTCAGTCGGCAGAGCGTCTCCATGGTAAGGAGAAGGTCAACGGTTCGATTCCGTTTTGGGGCTCTGGTGTGAGAGGTTCCCGTCGCAAGGCGGGGCCCGATCGCATCACAGCGGTGTAGCTCAGTCGGTAGAGCAAGCGGCTCATAATCGCTGTGTCACCGGTTCAAGTCCGGTCACCGCTACTCTTAGTAGCCGATTGCGGGGTCGGTCCTTCAATCGGCTACTCTTTCCTGCGTTAATACCATCAATCCGTTCGTCAAGGAGCACTCACGTGGCTGCCACCGACGTCCGCCCGAAGATCACGCTGGCCTGCGTGGAGTGCAAGGAGCGGAACTACATCACCAAGAAGAACCGGCGTAACAACCCGGACCGACTGGAGATGAAGAAGCACTGCCCGCGTTGCAACGCGCACACCGCGCACCGCGAAACGCGATAAATCAGGCTCGTACACGAGGCCGTTCCCCGAAACTGGGGGGCGGCCTCGCGTCGTTTGGTTCAGCGGTGCCCAGGACGGCACCCACAGCCGCACGCAGAGAAGCAGCAGGAGGTTGCGAGCCCATGGCGCTCGACCAGTCGTTCGTGGGGCGGACCTATCCGCCGACCGCGCCCTACGAAGTGGGCCGGGAGAAGATCCGCGAGTTCGCGGAGGCGGTGGGGGATGCCAACCCGGCGTATACGGACGTGGAGACCGCGAAGGCGCTCGGCCATCCGGATGTGATCGCACCGCCGACCTTCGTGTTCTCGATCACGTTCAAGGCGGCCGGTCAGGTCATCGAGGACGCGCAGCTCGGCCTGGACTACAGCCGGGTGGTGCACGGCGACCAGAAGTTCGCGTACGTCCGTCCGGTGCGGGCCGGCGACCGGCTGACGGTCA
Source organism: Streptomyces lancefieldiae (assembly GCF_031845825.1). Lineage (NCBI taxonomy): Bacteria > Bacillati > Actinomycetota > Actinomycetes > Kitasatosporales > Streptomycetaceae > Streptomyces > Streptomyces lancefieldiae. Next base: position 23,796 of record NZ_JAVRFH010000005.1, read on the forward strand.
CCTCGACCATCGAGGCGATCAAGTCGATGGCGGGCAACGACATCCTGGACATCCGCGGCGAGGTCCACGACGAGGCCGGTGAGCACGTCGTGACCGCCTGGACCAAGCTCGTGGCCCGCGCGGCCGAGGAGGCGTGAGCATCCCATGACGGATCCCCTGACCCGTACCGCGACGGCGAAGATCGCGTACAGCGACGTCGAGGTCGGCACCGAACTGCCCGCTCAGTCCTTCCCTGTGAGCCGCGCCACGCTCGTGCGGTACGCGGGTGCCTCCGGCGACTTCAACCCGATCCACTGGAACGAGAGGTTCGCCAAGGAGGTCGGTCTGCCGGACGTGATCGCGCACGGCATGTTCACCATGGCCGAGGCGATCCGCGTGGTGACCGACTGGACCGGTGATCCCGCGGCGGTCGTCGAGTACGGCGTCCGCTTCACCAGGCCCGTCGTCGTCCCCAACGATGACCAGGGTGCCGTCATCGAGGTCAGCGGCAAGGTCGCGGCGAAGCTCGACGACAACAAGGTCCGCGTCGACCTCACGGCCACCAGCGCCGGACAGAAGGTCCTCGGCATGTCCCGGGCCGTCGTACGACTGGGCTGACCTGCCCATCGCGTAAGGGGTGCCCTCCCGGAAGAGCACCCCTTACGCGCCCCCCGATGGCCCCCTGATGCCGTGCGTCGACCGCCCTTGACGTAGTTAGTGATTGAGTACTAACTTACGTCCATGGTCAGGATGAGCGCCGAGGAGCGACGTGAAAGCGTCATCCGCGCGGCGATGAGCGAGTTCGCCAGGGGCGGTTATCACGGCACGTCCACGGAGGCCATCGCCAAGCGGGTGGGAGTCTCCCAGCCGTACCTCTTCCGGCTCTTCCCGGGCAAGAAGGCGATCTTCCTCGCGGTTGCCGAACGCTGCCTTCAGGAGATGCGCCGGGTCTTCGAGGAGTCGTCCGAGGGGCTGCACGGCGAAGAGGCGCTGCGTGCCATGGCAGAGGCCTATGCGCGCCTGATCACCGAGCAGCCCGAGCGGCTGCAGATGCAGCTGCAGACGTACGTGACGGTCGCGGCGGCCGAGGCCGCCGGGGATCACGAGTTCGGCGAGATGGTGCGCAAGGGCTGGATGGAGCTCTGGGACACCGTGCACCTGCCGCTCGGCGGCGACATCGGCGAGACGACGAGCTTCATGGCGTACGGCATGCTGATCAACACCCTGGCCGGCATGGGCTTCCCGCCGGAGCACCGGATCTGGGAGGGGCTCTACCTGTCGGCACGGGTCAAGCGGAACCCGGACGACGCCTCGTAGGTCCCCCGGCGTGCTCCGGCCGTGCGGCGCATACTCATGGCCTCAAAAGTTAGTGATCAATTACTAATCCAACAGCAGTGCACGCCCTCTGGGGGAGAGATGTCACAACAGAGCGCACGTCAGAGTTCACGCGGCGGGGGAGCGGTCTGGGCCCTCGTCATCACCAGCGTCGCCGGCTTCATGGCGGCCCTGGACAATCTCGTCGTCACCACTGCCCTGCCCTCCATCCGCGAGGATCTGGGCGGGGCGCTGCATGACCTGGAATGGACCGTGAGCGCCTACACGCTCACCTTCGCCGTCCTGCTGATGTTCGGCGCGGCCCTCGGCGACCGCTTCGGCCGCCGCCGGCTCTTCCTCGTCGGCCTCACCGTCTTCACCGGCGCCTCCGCCGCCGCGGCCATGGCGCCCGGCATCGACTCCCTCATCGCCGCCCGCGCGGTCCAGGGCGTCGGCGCGGCGATCATGATGCCGTTGACGCTGACCCTGCTGACGGCCGCCGTGCCCGCCGAGCGGCGTGGGATGGCGTACGGCATCTGGGGCGCGGTCAACGGGCTGGCCGTGGCCTCCGGTCCGCTGGTCGGCGGCAGCCTCACCGAGCACATCTCCTGGCAGTGGATCTTCTGGCTGAACGTTCCGCTGGGCATCGCCCTGCTGCCGCTCGCCCGCCTCCGCCTCGCCGAGTCGCACGGCGCCGGCGGTCCCCTCGACCTCCCCGGCACACTGCTCGCCAGCGGCGGCCTCTTCGGCATCGTCTACGGCCTGGTCCGCGGGCCCGTCGACGGCTGGACCGGTGCCGTGGTGCTGTCCGCCCTGTCCGCCGGCGCCGCCCTGCTCGCCGGCTTCGTCCTGTACAGCACCCGCGCCCGGAACCCCATGCTCCCGATGCGGCTGTTCCGCTCCCGCGCCTTCGCCGGCATCAACGCGGCGAGCCTGCTGATGTTCCTGGGGATGTTCGGCTCGATCTTCCTGCTCAGCCAGTACATGCAGGGCGTGCTCGGCTACTCGCCCACCGAGGCGGGCCTGCGCATGCTGCCCTGGACCGGCATGCCGATGCTGGTCGCGCCGATCGCCGGCATCCTCTCGGACCGGATCGGAGGGCGCCCGGTCGTCGCCGCCGGACTCTTCCTCCAGGCGGCCGGTCTCGGCTACCTCGCCTCCGTGATCACGGCCGACGCCTCCTACGCCGTCCAACTGCCCGGTCTGATCATCAGCGGGATCGGTATGGCCCTGTTCTTCGCCCCGGCCTCCGCCCTGGTGATGTCCAGCGTCGTGCCGAAGGAGCAGGGCGTCGCCTCCGGCGCCAACAACGCGCTGCGCGAAGTGGGCGGCGCGCTCGGCATCGCGGTGATGTCCTCCGTCTTCGCGACCCAGGGCGGCTACGAGTCCGCGCAGACCTTCGTCGACGGGCTGCGGCCCGCGGTCGCGGTGGGCGCCGGGATCGTGACCCTCGGGGGCGTCGCGGCCCTGCTGATCCCGGCCCGCCGCCGGGGCGGCCCCTCGGCCGAGGACGGGGCCGGGACGAAGGTCGCCCCGGCCGCCGAACCGGCGCTCGTCACCACGGCCCGAACGGCCTCCCGCTGACCCGCGCGACGGCCGAGAAGCGACCCGTGAGAAACGAAAGGAGCCCGACATGCCCACTCTTCCCTGGACCGTGCCCAACCGGCCGCCGCAGGCCACCGAGGTCCACGTCTTCGCCTCCCGCTTCGAGACCCGCACCCTGGGGGGAGCACTGAAGTTCCTGGCACGCACGCCGGGCGTGTGGCGGCAGGTCAGGGGCGCGCGGGGAGCGTACGGCGCCTCCCTGAAGGCGGAGCCCTTCAAGCGCACGTTCTGGACGCTGTCCGCCTGGGAGTCGCCCGAGGCCCTCAAGACCTTCGCCCACTCCGGCACCCACGCCCCGACCTCCCGCGGCCTGTCCGCGCAGATGCGGGACGCGAGGTTCGTCACCTGGTCGGCGACGAGCGACGAACCGCCGGTGAGCTGGGCGGAGGTACGCCGACGCCTGACGTGACCCCGCGCGCGTGGGATGCCCGCCGGTACCGCCCACCGCACGAGCACCGGGCTCCACCCGGACCAGAACGCCTCGGCCGACCGGCCGGGGCGTTTCCCGCTGCCCGGGGCTGCCGGTGCCGTCTCGTAGTCTTGAGCGCGTGCAGGAACTCCACGACGCCCCCCTCGCCCCGCTGACCACCTTCCGGCTGGGAGGACCGGCGACCCGCCTGGTCACGGCCACGACCGACGCCGAGGTGATCGCCGCCGTCCGCGAGGCCGACGACACCGGCACGCCCCTGCTGCTCATCGGTGGCGGATCCAACCTGGTCATCGGCGACAAGGGCTTCGACGGCACCGCCCTGCACATCGCCACGCGCGGCCTCTCCCTGGACGGCACGACGCTGGAGCTGGCGGCCGGCGAGATCTGGACCGACGCCGTCGCCCGCACCGTCGAGGCCGGACTGGCCGGCGTCGAGTGCCTGGCCGGCATCCCCGGCTCGGCGGGCGCCACCCCCATCCAGAACGTCGGGGCGTACGGCCAGGAGGTCGCCTCCACGATCACCGAGGTGACCGCGTACGACCGCCGGATCCGAGAGACGGTCACCCTGGCCAACGCCGACTGCGCCTTCTCCTACCGCCACAGCCGCTTCAAGGCCGAGCCCGAGCGATACGTGGTCCTGCGCGTGCGCTTCGAGCTGGAGGACGCCGACGGCCTCTCCGCACCCCTCCGCTACGCCGAGACGGCCCGTGCCCTCGGCGTAGGACCGGGCGACCGGGTGCCGCTCGCCACCGCCCGTGACACCGTGCTGAAGCTGCGCGCGGGCAAGGGCATGGTCCTGGACCCCGAGGACCACGACACCTGGTCGGCCGGGTCGTTCTTCACCAACCCGATCCTCACGGACGCGGAGTTCGCCGCCTTCCGCGCGCGCGTGGACGAACGCCTCGGCGAGGGCGTCGAGCCGCCCGCCTTCCCGGCCGGGGAGGGCCGTGTCAAGACCTCCGCGGCCTGGCTGATCGACAAGGCCGGCTTCACCAAGGGCTACGGCACCGGCCCCGCCCGCATCTCCACCAAGCACACCCTCGCCCTCACCAACCGCGGCGAGGCGACCACCGAGGACCTGCTCGCGCTGGCCCGTGAGGTCGTCGGCGGCGTCCGCGAGGCCTTCGGCGTCACGCTGGTCAACGAACCGGTGACGGTCGGCGTCAGCCTCTAGCCGAAGCCGATCAGTAGGCCACGCCCACGCCCTGCTTCACCGTCCCCGCGTCCTCGGTCATCGCGAGCATGGCGTGGGCCACGTCGGCGCGACCCAGGAAACGGCCCTTGGACGGGAACCCGCCGACCACCCTCCGGTACCGCCCGGAGACCGGCTTGTTCTGCAGCCGCGGCGGCCGGACGACCGTCCAGTCCGTGGCACTGTGCGCCACTTCCGCCTCCATGGCGCGCAGATCGGCGTAGACGTCCTTGAGGACCGCGGAGACGACGGCGCGCACGCTCCGGTCCAGCAGCCCCGCGTCCTGGGGCTCGGGCCCGACCGGAGCGGCGCTGACGACCAGCAGCCTGCGCACGCCCTCCGCCTCCATCGCGTCGAGCACCGTCCGGGTCAGCCTCTTCGCGACCCCGGCGTCGGCGCGCCGACGGGCCCCGAGCCCGGACAGCACGGCGTCCCGGCCGGCCACCGCCGGGCGCAGCGCCGCCGGGTCGCTCAGGTCCGCCCGGAACACCTCGAGGCGCTCGCCGGTCACGGACAACCGCGCGGGGTCGCGTACGACGGCCGTGACCTGGTGTCCGGCGCCGAGCGCCTGGCGGACGACCTCCTGGCCGACGCCTCCCGTAGCACCGAAGACGGTGAGATTCATGGCGTACTCCTCCCTCGGGTGGGTGAGTACTCACTCACCCCCGTCTCCTCTACTCTGAGTAAGCAATCACCCGCTGGTCAAGCCCGACTGGAGCAGCCATGCCGTCCGCCAAGCCGGCCCGGGAACGCATCCTGGACGCCGCCTACGAGCTGATGCTGACCGTGGGGCTCGCCCGGGCCACTACCAAGGAGATCGCCAAGGGCGCCGACTGCTCCGAGGCCGCGCTGTACAAGTACTTCGCGAGCAAGGAGGACCTGTTCATCCGGGTCCTCTCGGAGCGGCTGCCGCGGCTGACCCCCTTGCTGCACGGCCTCGCCGCCGAGCCGGGCCGAGCCTCCCTCGAGGAGAACCTCACGGAGATCGCCCGTCGGGCCACGCTCTTCTACGAGCAGAGCTTCCCGATCGCCGCGTCGCTGTACGCCGAGACGCGGCTCAAGCGGCGGCACGACGACGTGATGCGGGAGATGGGCACCGGGCCGCATCTGCCGATCGAAGGGCTCGACACGTACCTGCGCGCCGAGCAGGGCGCGGGCCGGGTCCGGGCCGACGCGGACACGTTCGCCGCGGCGTCGCTGCTGCTGGGGGCGTGCGCGCAGCGAGCGTTCGCGTACGACGCGACGCGGGACGGCACGCGGCCGCCGGTCGATGACTTCGCCCGGCGGGTGGCGCGGGCGCTGCGGGTGGGGCTCTGCTGAGGTGGCGAGCGGCGCGGGTCGCTGCGCGGCGGGGTGTGGGCCTGGCGCCCGGCGTGGGTGCGGGCGCCGGGGTGGGGTGCGCGGCCCGGCGTTACGGGTGCCTCCCCCACTCTCGGCTTCTCCCCCACTCTCGGCTTCGCTCGAGCGGGGGGACCCCCATGAGCGGGGGGACCCCCACCGCCCACCCGTGCCGCCCTGGGGGTACCTCCCAGGCTGTTCAGGCACTGGGGGAGGCACGACTGCCCGCAGCTGCGGGCGTACGGCTGCCCGCAGCTGCGGGCGTACGGCTGCCGGTAGCTGCGGGCGTACGGCTGCCGGTGGCTGCGTGGGGGCTGAGTCGATGGTGTTATGCGTCCGACGAGAAGCGCAGGGACGCCGGGGGGATGTGGGCGTCGCACCAGATGCGGGCGCCGGAGCGGAGCTCGTTGTCGGCGCCGATGACGGCACCGTCGCCTATGACCGTGTCGGTGAGGACCGAGCGGGTGCCGACGCGGGCGCGGGTGCCGATGAGGGAGTCGGTGATGACGGCGCCCGGTTCGATGACGGCACCGGGAAGGATCGTGCTGCCGAAGACGCGCGCGCCCTCCGCCACGAAGGCGCCCTCGCCGACCACCGTGCCGCCGGCCAGCTTGGCGTCGGGCGCGACCCGCGCCGTGGGCAGGACCAGCCGGTCGCCGCAGCGGCCCGGTATCGCCGGGGACGGGGCGCGGCCCAGGACCAGGTCCGCCGAGCCGCGTACGAAGGCGGCCGGGGTGCCCAGGTCCAGCCAGTACGTGGAGTCGACCATGCCCTGGAGGTGCGCTCCGGTGGCCAGGAGCTCCGGGAACGTCTCGCGTTCGACCGAGACCGGGCGCCCCGCCGGGATCGTGTCGATGACCGAGCGGCGGAAGACGTACGCCCCCGCGTTGATCTGGTCGGTGACGATCTCCTCGGGGGTCTGGGGCTTCTCCAGGAAGGCCAGCACCCGGCCCGTGTCGTCCGTGGGGACCAGGCCGTACGCCCTCGGGTCCGTCACCTTCGTCAGGTGCAGGGAGACGTCCGCGCCCGTCGTCTCGTGGGTGCGGACCAGCGCGCCGATGTCCAGGCCCGTCAGGATGTCGCCGTTGAAGATCAGCACCGGGTCCTCGGGACCGGAGTGCAGCCGGGACGCCACGTTGCGGATCGCGCCGCCCGTGCCGAGCGGCTCCTCCTCCGTGACGTACTCCAGGTGCAGGCCCAGTGCGGAGCCGTCGCCGAAGTACGGCTCGAAGACGTCTGCCAGGTAGCTCGTCGCGAGCACGATGTGGTCGACGCCCGCCGCCTTCGCGCGCGCCAGCTGATGCGTGAGGAACGGCACGCCCGCCGCCCTGACCATCGGCTTCGGGGTGTGCACCGTGAGCGGACGCAGCCGCGTGCCCTTGCCGCCGACCAGGAGGATCGCTTCTGTCACCTGTCGTCTCTGCTTCCTGCCGGGACCGGCCGAACTGTCTTTCGGCCGGCCAGTGTATGCAGACCGTTCCCTGGCGCCTTCGGTGACCGTACGGTGTCCCGCCCTCAGCGGCCCTGGTATGTGGCCGCCGTCGAGCGGGCCGAGCGGAGCTTGGCGTAGAGCTTCTTGCCGGGGCAGCTCGTGGCGAAGCCGTCGCGGTGACCGGAGATGACGTTCAGTCGTACCTTCTTACCTTTTCGGTAGAGATTGCCACCCCCGGACTTCAGGTATGTCTTTCCGCGCGGATTCATGCCGTGGAGACCGAGCTTCCAGGCGGTGAGCCGGGCGATCGCCTTGACGGCGGCGGACGACGGCTTCTTGGAGCTGTAGGTGCCGAGGACGGCGATTCCCATGCTGTGGGAGTTGAACCCCAGGGTGTGCGCGCCCAGCACCGCCTTGGACACGCCCCCGGCCCGACCCTCGTAGATCCTTCCGCACTTGTCGATGAGGAAGTTGTAGCCGATGTCACGCCAGCCCATGCTCTTGACGTGGTAGCGGTAGATACTGCGAATGACTGACGGGGCCTGGGAGCAGCGGTAGTTGTTGCCGGTGGCCGAGTGGTGCACGAAGGCCGCCTTGACCTTCTTCGTGTACACGAACTTCTTCTCGCGCAGCTTCTCGTCGGCGCCCCAGCCGCGGCGCGTGGTGATGCTTGGGCGGGGGCCGATGCGCGGCTTGGCCTTCTGTTGCGCGCTCAGCGCGCCGGCGGCGCCCTGGGCGAGGAGTTCCGCCTCGGTCCGGGCGCGGTCCAGGGCGGGGATCTCGGCGGACATGGCGGTGGTGCGGGGGCCCTCCCCCGGACCAGGGCCCGCGGCGGGCGGGGTGCCCTCGCCGGGGTCGACGAGTTCCAGGCGCAGGCCGGTGGGGAGCGGGGGCGCGGCCGGGGCGGCTCGGGTGGCCTCGCGGGTGCGGGTGGTGGTCGCGGGGGCGTGGGCGGTGGTTGCGGGGTTGCTCTCCGGCCGTACCCGTACCTCCACCCCGTCGGATTCGCCCACCCACAGGGGTGCGGTGGCGCCCCGGACGCGGCCCGAGGTGCTCTCGGGCGTGTCCGGATCGGCGGCGTGGTCGGCGGCGTGGGTCTCCAGCTCCTGCCAGGCGGACCAGGCACCGCCGGCGGCGGCGCGCGTACGGACCTGGACACGGCCGTGGAGTTCGGTGGCCGGGTCGTCCCAGATGACACCGACCAGCGAGAAGGGCCGTACGTGGCGCCGGGGAACGCCCTGTTCTGCGGTGTCGGGGGTGCGGTCGCGGGCGAGCGGGACGAGGGGCAGCGACTGGGTGCTGCCGGGGGCGTACGCCTCGGCCCGCGCCGCCGCCGTGGTCGTGTGCGGGGCCGGGGTGGTGGCCGCCGCCGTGGGCGGGGCGAGCGGGACGGCCAGAGCTGCCGCGCAGGTGACACCGATCGAGGAAGCAAGGAATCCACGCATGCCCCTGATCCTGGACACCGTCAGACAAATGTGTCCATTTGCGAACTGACGTGCCGTAGGTTGTTTTCGTCCGATCCGGTGGCCGTGCGGTACGCCGTCCGCTCGGTGCGCGTCCGTGGGCCCGCGTACGCTTGCGCGGGTGAACGCGACCGACCGCACCCCTGCCGACCTGCTGAGTTCCGCGCTCGCCGCGGACCCGGGACGCCCCCTGGTGACCTTCTACGACGACGCCACCGGCGAACGCGTCGAACTGTCCGTGGCCACCTTCGCCAATTGGGTGGCCAAGACCGCGAACCTGCTCCAGGACGAACTGTCCGTCGAACCCGGCGACCGGGTCTCGCTGCTGCTGCCCGCGCACTGGCAGACGGCGGTGTGGCTGCTGGCGTGCGCGTCGGTGGGTGTCGTCGCCGACGTGGCGGGGGATCCCGCGGCGGCCGACGTGGTGGTGAGCGGGCCGGAGCCCCGGTCGCTGGAGGCGGCGCGGGCGTGCTCGGGTGCGCGGATCGCGCTGGCGCTGCGGCCGCTCGGGGGGCGGTTCGTGCCAGGGCCGCCGGAGGGCTTCGTCGACTACGCGGTGGAGGTGCCGGGGCAGGGCGACCGGTTCGTGCCGTACGCGCCGGTGGATCCGGAGGAGCCGGCGCTGATCGTGGCCGGGCGGGAGTTCAGCGGGGCGGAGGTCGTGGAGCGGGCTCGGGCGGAGGCGTCGGGGCTCGGGCTGACGGGGCCGGGGGCGCGGATTCTGTCGGGGTTGCCGTACGACACGTGGGAGGGGTTGAGCGCGGGGTTGTACGGGCCGTTGGCAAGCGGGGGGTCGGTGGTGTTGTGCCGGCATCTGGAGCAGGCGGGGGCGGGGGTTGTGGACCAGCGGATCGAGGCGGAGCGGGTTTCGGCCACGGCGCGGTGAGGTGGCTGCGGGTTGTTGGTGACCGGCGTCGAGGTGAGGGCGGGGGTGCGGGGAGGGGCCCTGCGTTGATCCGGCGCCCGGCGTCGGGGTGGGGGCGGGGTGGGACGCGAGCCCGGCGCTGACGGGGTGCCGCCTGCGCCCACCCGTGCCGCCCTGGGCGGCACGATGCCCGCAGGCTGGGTCGGCAGGGCTGGACGCAGGCTGGGCGCAGGCTGGGGCCGCACGGCTGCCCGCAGGCTGGGGCCGCACGGTTGGGCGCAGGCTGGGTCGGCACGGCTGGACGCAGGCTGGGGCCGCACGGCTGCCCGCAGGCTGGGGCCGCACGGTTGGGCGCAGGCTGGGTCGGCACGGCTGGACGCAGGCTGGGGCGGCGTGCCTGCCCGCAGGCCGGGGCCGCACGAATGCCCGCCGGCTGCCCCCGTTCGGCTCAGTCCCGTTCCGCGTCCCGGGCTCGCTCGGGTCATGGTCGTAGGGACGTACGTGTGCGGGACGGAGGGAGACGTGAGCGACGACGCGGACGCGCCCTCCGTGGGGGGCGGCGGCAAGCGGAGCTCCGGGCCCGGGGAAGGGGCGTCCGCGACCGGGGCCGGGCTGCGGCGGCGGCGTCGCAGGCGGCGGTGGCGGCGTTCGGGCGTCGTCGTCGTGGTGCTGGCCGCCGGTGCCGTGGGGGTCGGGTGGGCGGTGTACGCCAAGCTGGACGGCAACATCACGTCGGACGAGGCGGCGGCGGCGGAGCTCGCCCGGTACGAGAAGGAGCGGCCCACCTCGCTGGTCCGCGGCGCGCAGAACGTACTGCTGATCGGATCGGACTCGCGCTCCGGTGAAGGCAACGAGCGCTACGGGCGGGACAACGGGACCGAGCGGTCGGACACCACGATCCTGCTGCACCTGTCCGCGGGCCGGGACAGTGCCACCGCCGTCTCCCTCCCCCGCGACCTGATGGTGGACGTGCCCGGCTGCCGCCACCGGGACGGGTCACGCACCCGGCCGGTGTTCGCGCAGTTCAACTACGCCTACGAGGCGGGCGGTTCGGCGTGCACGGTCCGCACGGTGGAGAAGCTGACCGGCGTCCGTGTCGACCATCACGTGGTCGTCGACTTCGAGGGCTTCAAGCGGATGGTCGACGCGCTCGACGGCGTCGAGGTGTGCCTGCGGAAACCGGTCGACGACAAGGACGCCAAACTGAGGCTGCCCGCGGGCCACGTGACGCTCGACGGGGAGCAGGCCCTCGGCTACGTCCGAGCCCGCAAGTCGCTCGGTGACGGCAGCGACACCGACCGGATGGACCGGCAGCAGCGGTTCCTGGGAGCGCTCGTCAGCAAGGTGCGGAGCGATCACGTCCTGCTGAACCCGGTGAAGCTGTATCCCGTCCTGGACGCGGCCACCTCGTCCCTCACGACCGATCCGGGCCTCGCGAGTCTGCGCGGTCTGTACGACCTCGTACGGGGACTGCGCCACATTCCCACCGAACGGACGCAGTTCCTGACCGTCCCCCGGGAGTCGTACGCGGGCGACGCCAATCGGGACCAACTCGTGGAGCCCGACGCGGAGAAGCTGTTCACCCGTCTGCGGACGGACGCACCCGTGACCATCGAGGCGGCACCCCCGCGGGACACGGTGGACGAGGGGGGCGAGGGCACCGGTTCCCCCGTTCCCCGCGCCCCCTCCAACGGCGTTTCCCCGGCACCGACGTTCAGCGGAAACACCGCCGCGGAGGACGTCTGCGAGTAAAGCGTGGTCCAAGACGGCGCAAGAGGAGCGCAAGAGTGCGGACCCTTGTCCAAGGAATGGGCCGGATTGTCCAGGTGTAAGGGAAGTGGGATACGTCACTGGCGTCGCCCCACGGCGAACCAGGCGGTTAATGTGAGCGATCCGTGCGACCGGCCACGAAGCTCCATCCGGGGTCGCGCACGCGAGACCGGGCGCCTTGAGGGGAAGGCGCCGCGTGGCCCCGACGGAGGATTCGAACGACCGTGGACGCGCAAGGCCGTGGGCGGGCGGATGGCATCGACCCCGCAGACCAGTGGGTACTCAATCCGGAGACCGGTGACTACGAACTGCGACTGACCCCCTCCGCACCGCAGTCGAGGGTCCCGGGCCCTCGCAGCGCAGCGCCCGGCGGATCCCCCGCAGCCGGCCCGCCCGGCGGGACACGCGGCCGCGACGCCCAGGCCTCCGCGGCCGCCCCCTCCCCCGCCCCGGGCCGTGACGCACCCGCGCGCAGACGCCGCGCGGCGCCCGAGGAACCTCCGCAGGGAGGGCGCGGGCGCCGGCGGCCGGCCAAGAAGAAGTCGAGGGCCAAGAAGATCCTGCTGTGGACCGGGGGCACGATGGCGTTCGTCGTCCTCGGCACCGCCGCGGCCGGGTACCTCTACCTGGAGCACCTGAACGACAACATCACGTCCGTCTCCGACGACGGCGCGAGCACCGGTGGCTTCCAGAAGGACAAGGCGATCAACATCCTGCTGATCGGCACCGACAAGCGCACCGGCGCCGGCAACGAGGGCTACGGCGACAAGGGCAGCGCCGGACACGCCGACACCAACATCCTGCTGCACGTCGCCAAGGACCGGTCCAACGCCACCGCGCTCAGCATCCCCCGCGACCTGATCGTCGACATCCCCGACTGCCCGACCCAGCAGGAGGACGGGACGACGAAGATCATCCCCGGCACGCAGGGGGTCCGCTTCAACAACAGCCTCGGCCAGGACGGCCGTACGCCCAGCTGCACCATGCGGACCGTCACCGAGCTGACCGGCATCACGCCCGACAACTTCATGGTGGCCGACTTCAACGCCGTCAAGACCCTGACCACGGCGGTCGAGGGGGTCGAGGTGTGTCTGGCGAAGGACATCAACGACCCGGACTCGCACCTGAACCTGCCCGCCGGCGAGCACACCATCGAGGGCGAGGAGGCTTTGGCCTTCGTGCGCACCCGGCACTCCGTGGGCTTCGGCGGCGACCTGAGCCGCATCGAGATCCAGCAGCAGTTCCTCGGTTCGCTGATGCGCAAGCTGAAGTCCAACGACACGCTCACCAGCCCCTCGAAGATGCTGAAGCTCGCCGATGCGGGCACCAAGGCGCTGACCGTGGACTCCAAGCTGGACAGCATGGTCAAGCTGAAGGACCTGGGTCTGGAGCTGGGCAAGCTCGACATCAAGAACCTGACGTTCACCACGGTGCCGGTGAGGGACAACCCTGCCGAGAAGATCCCGGCGACGGTCGTCCTCAAGGAGCAGCCCGCAGCCGAGGTCTTCGACATGATCAGGAACGACGTCTCCTTCACCGAGGTCAAGCAGCAGGAGAAGAAGGAGGCCGCCGCCGTCGCGGCCCGCCTCAAGGGGACGAAGTCCGCCCCCTCCGAGGTCCGCGTCCGCGTCCTCAACGGCGGCGCCTCCGACGGCAGCGCCCAGCGGGAGCTCCAGTACCTCCAGACCGAGGCCGGCGTCACCAAGTCCGAGAACGCGGGCGACGCACCCGCGGACCAGGCGAAGACGACCCTCGAGTACGCCCCCGACCAGGCCGACCAGGCCCGCGCCCTCGCCGAGATCCTCGGCCTGTCCGGCGCGGCCATGAAACCCGGCGAGAGCGTCGTCAACTCCCAGGGCCTGCCCACCATGACCCTGACCCTCGGCAAGGACTTCAAGGGCGCCGGGGTCAAGCTCAACGCCACGTCCGGCAAGACGCCCGAAGGGGTCGAGAAGTCCACGGCGGACAAGGTCGAGTGCGCGAAGTGACCTGAAGGGCCCCACGCCCGTCTGTCAGTACGACAGTTCACCGGTGCGGTCGGCCGACCGTACGGCCGGTCGCCGCCGGGACGGAAGTAATTCCGTCGGGACAGCCGTACAGCCAACGAGGGCGCCCGTACGTCCAACTGTGCGAACACATCGCGCGCAGGGGCACGTTCACGGGCCCGAGGGTGGGGAGAGGGACATGACGCGGAGCAGTGTGCACGGGGAGGAAACACGGCCGGGAGCCGTCCGGCACGCCCGGGGCGGTCGGGGCGGCGGTGAGGACGGGGACGGTCCGGGCACGGGCGGGGACGGTGGCTCGCGACACGGGAAAGGCAGGCGGTCCGGTCGACGGCGTACCGGACGCCGGCACCGCGCCCTCCGGTGGTCCGCGACGACCCTCGCGGTCCTGATACTCGGCACGGCCGGCGCCGGATACCTCTACTACCAGCACCTGAGCGACAACATCGAGAAGGGCGAGCGCAACAGCGGCGACTCCAAGGCGCACAGGACCGAGCCGAACGCGGCCGGACAGACGCCCCTGAACATCCTGCTGATCGGCTCCGACAGCCGTGCCTCCGACGCGAACGTGGCACTGGGCGGCGGCAGGGACCACCGCGACAACCCGCCGCTGGGCGACGTGCAGATGCTGATCCACCTGTCCGCCGACCGCAAGAGCGCCGCGGTGGTGAGCATCCCCCGCGACACCCGGGTCGACATCCCCGCGTGCACCGACCCGAAGAGCGGCGAGAAGTTCCCGGCGACCAACACGATCATCAACGCGTCCCTGAGCCGCGGCGGCGCCGGCTGCACCCTGGCCACCTGGCAGAACCTCACCGGGGTCTACATCGACCACTGGATGACGATCGACTTCGCGGGCGTGGTCTCGATGGCGGACGCCATCGGCGGCGTCGAGGTCTGCGTCAACCAGAACGTCGACGACCGTCCGAAGCCCGGCAGGGACGGCGGATCCGGCCTGTACATGACAAAGGGGCCGCACAAGGTCAAGGGCGAGCAGGCCCTGCAGTGGCTGCGCACCCGCCACGCCTGGGGCAGCGACCCGCTGCGGGCCCACGCCCAGCACATGTACATGAACTCGATGATCCGCACCCTGAAGGACCAGAACGTCTTCACCGACACCGGCCGGCTGATGGACCTGGCCGATGCGGCCACGAAGTCCCTGGGCGTCTCCAAGGAGATCGGCACGCCCAAGAAGCTCTACGACCTGGGCATGCAGCTGAAGACCGTACCGACGGACCGCATCACCATGACGACGCTGCCCACCATCCAGGACGACCAGGACGAGAACCACCTGCTCCCGGACGGCGCCGACGCGGAGAAGATGTGGGCGATGCTCCGCGACGACGTGCCCTTCGACGACAAGGGCACCAAGGGGAAGGGCACCGGCAAGGACGCCACCGGGGACAAGACCACCGAGAAGCCCTCGGACGACGCCGCCGCCGACTCCGAGATCGGCGTCCTCGTCCAGAACGCCACCCGCTCCACCACGCTCGGACCGGTCAGGGGCCGTGCGGGCGCGGTGGCCGAGGCCCTGGTTCAGAAGGGCTTCGGCAAGGCGGCGCCGGACACCTCGGCGGCGCTCTCCGAGGAGAGGACCACGGTCCGCTACCCGAGCGAGGACCTGGCGGGCGACGCCCGGCGGGTCGCCGACGCACTGGGAATTCCGGCGAGCGCGGTACGGAAGTCGACGGACGTGTCCGGGGTCACGCTGGTCGTGGGAGCGGACTGGCGCTCGGGAGCGTCGTATCCGAAACAGAAGACGCCCGATGCGGGAGACCTGCCGAAGAACAGCAACGCCCTCAACGGCTCGGACACCGGTAAGTGCATGGACGTGTACGAGCGCTACCGATGGTAGGCGTTCATGAAAATAGGAGAGATTGCCCTGTTGTAGGGGCGCCGAATTTGTCACCGGTGTCGTTCGACGCTGAACTGGGCGGATAGTGTGAGCGGGCCAGTGCCTCCACTGCGAGGTCCGCCCTGGCGTCGTGCACATGTTGACCCTTTATCGTGCGCCTTCCGGCAGAAGGTGCCGCGTGGCCCCGACGGAGGACTGGGAGACCGTGGACGCGCAAGGACGTGGGCGGGCAGAAGATGTCGATCCCGCAGACCAGTGGGTACTGAATCCACGCACCGGCGAATACGAACTACGGCTGTCCCCTTCCGCACCGCGGTCGGCCGTTCCGGGGCCGCGCAGACCTGCCCCCCGCGCCACCGCGGCCGACGACGGTGACGGCGACGGCACCGCCGGCAGGGCGAAGGGCCGCACCGCCACACCCGGCCACGACGTCCCGCCCCAGCGGCGCCGCCGTCCGGCACCCGAGGAGCCCGCACCGGGGCGGCGCGGACACCGGCCCGCGAAGAAGAAGTCGAAGGCGAAGAAGGCCCTGCTGTGGACCGGCGGCACCACGGCGTTCGTCGTCCTCGTCGCCGGCGTCGGCGGCTACGTCTACCTGAAGCATCTCGAGGGCAACGTCGCCACGACGGACGTCGGTAACGCCGGCGCCAGCAGCTTCAAGAAGGACGAGGCCTTCAACATCCTCATCATCGGCACCGACAAGCGCACCGGCGAGGGCAACGAGGGCTACGGCGACAAGGGCAGCGTCGGACACGCCGACACCAACATCCTGCTGCACGTCGCCAAGGACCGGTCCAACGCCACCGCGCTCAGCATCCCCCGCGACCTGATCGTCGACGTCCCCGACTGCCCGACGAAGCAGGAGGACGGAACGACGAAGGTCGTACCCGGGACACAGGGTGTCCGCTTCAACACGAGTCTCGGCGAGAGCGGCCGGGACGCCGGCTGCACCATGCGCACGGTCAAGGAGGCGACCGGCATCACGGTCGACCACTTCATGATGGCCGACTTCAACGCGGTCAAGACGCTGACCACCGCCGTCGACGGCGTCGACGTCTGCGTGGAGCACGCCGTCGACGACCCGAAGTCCCATCTCGTGCTGCCCGCGGGCGAGTCCAAGGTCGAGGGCGAGCAGGCCCTCGCCTTCGTCCGCACCCGGCACGCCTTCGGCAACGAGGGCGACCTGGACCGCATCAAGGTGCAGCAGCAGTTCCTGGGCTCGCTGATGCGGAAGATGTCCTCCAGCGACACCCTCACCAGCCCCACCAAGCTGGTGAAACTGGCCGAGGCCGCCACCAAGGCACTGACCGTGGACAGCGCCATCGGCAACGTGGGCACGCTCAAGGACATAGCCCTGGAGCTGAAGAAGGTGCCGACGAAGAACATCACGTTCACGACGGTGCCGGTGGTGGACAACCCCGCCGAGAAGGTCAAGGCGACGGTGGTCGTGAACGAGACGAAGGCTCCCCAGGTCTTCGACATGGTCAGGAACGACATATCCTTCACCGAGGTCAGGCAGCAGCAGAAGCAGGAGGCCGCCGCCGTCGCGGCCCGCCTCAAGGGCGCGAAGTCCGCCCCCTCCGAGGTCCGCGTCCGCGTCCTCAACGGCGGCGCCCCGGCCGGCAGCGCCCAGACGGAGCTCCGGTACCTCCAGACCGAGGCCGGCGTCACCAAGTCGGAGAACGGGGGCAACGCCGACGCGGAGGTCGCCAGGACGACCCTCGAGTACGCCCCCGACCAGGCCGACCAGGCCCGCGCCCTCGCCGAGATCCTCGGCCTGTCCGGCGCGGCCATGAAACCCGGCGAGAGCGTCGTCAACTCCCAGGGCCTGCCCACCATGACCCTCACCCTCGGCAAGGACTTCAAGGGCGCCGGGGTCAAGCTCAACGCCACGTCCGTGAAGACACCGGACCTGGAGAAGTCCACGGCCGACGAACAGCTGTGCGCCAGTTGACCTGACAGGCCTGTCGTACGTCTCGCAGGACGGCGACGACCCGCGCGGGGCGCGGGTGGGGAGGGACGCGGAAGTGACGCGGAGCAGTACGCAGGGGCAGGAGACGCAACGGGGCGCCTCGGACGCCCCCGAGCGCGATGAGACGACCGTCGAGGGCACAGGAAGTACAGAAAGCGCAGAGGGCGCCGAGAGCGCCGGTGACGGCGACAGCGCCGGTGACGGCGACAGCCGTCCCGAAGCCGGCAGACGCAGGCCCGGCAGGGGCCTCCGTGTGCTGCGCTGGACCGCGGTGACGCTCGCCGTGGCCCTGGTCGCCGCGGCCGGCGCCGGTTACCTCTACTACGAGCACCTCAACGACAACCTCAAGAAGGACGTCCTGAACCTGGGCGACCACAAGGTCGCCGCGCCGACACCGAACGCGGCGGGGCAGACCCCGCTGAACATCCTCGTCATCGGCTCGGACGCGCGCGACAGCGAGGAGAACCAGCAACTCGGCGGCGCCCGCGAGACGTTCGGCTCCACGCCGCTGGCGGACGTGCAGATGCTGGTGCACCTGTCCGCCGACCGCAATGACATGTCGGTCGTCAGCATGCCGCGCGACACCCTCGTGAAGATCCCCAAGTGCACCGACCCGGACGACGGGAAGGTCTACCCGGCGAGCGAGGGCCGGGTGATGACCAACCAGAGCCTCGGACACGGCGGCCCCGGCTGCACGGTGGCCACCTGGCAGGAGCTGACCGGCATCCACATCGACCACTTCGTGATGGTCGACTTCGCGGGCGTGGTGTCCATGGCGGACGCCGTGGGCGGCGTCCCGGTCTGCGTGGACGCCAACATCCACTCACGCGACAGCAAGGGCCACGGCTCCGGTCTGAAACTGGAGAAGGGCACGCACCCGGTCAAGGGCGAGCAGGCACTGCAGTGGCTGCGCACCCGCTACGGCTTCGAGGACGGCAGCGACCTGGCCCGGGCGAAAGCCCAGCACATGTACCTGAACTCGATGGTCCGGATGCTGCGCGAGAACGCGACCCTGAGCAACCCGAACCAGCTGCGCAGGCTCGCGGAGGAGGCCACCGGGGCGCTCACGGTCGACCCGGGCCTGGACACCGTCAAGAAGCTGTACGACCTCAGCACCGAACTGCGCAAGGTGAAGCCGGAGCGCATCACCATGACCACGATGCCCAACCGGTACGTGGGCGCGCGCGTGGAACCGACGGAGGACGCCGAGCAGCTCTTCCGGCTGGTGCGCGAGGACATCGCGCTGGACGGCAAGGACACCGAGAAGGACAAGGCGCAGGAGACGGAGAAGGTCCCGGACGACCCGGCCGCCGCCGACGACGACATCGCGGTCCAGGTGCGCAACGGCACCCGCACCGACCGCCTCGCCATGGCCCCCGGACGCGCGAGCTCGGTCGCCGCGCTGCTGGTGGAGCAGGGCTTCGCCAAGGCCGTCGCCGACCCCTCGGTGCTGCCGAGCGAGGACCGTACGGTCGTCCGCTACCCGAGCGCCGACCTGGAGGGCGACGCCCACCGGGTCGCCAAGTCCCTGGGCATACCGGCGGGTTCGGTGCAGCGGTCGACCGACGTCTCGGGCGTCACGCTCGTCGTGGGCGCCGACTGGCGCGAGGGTGCGGCGTACAAGGCGCCCGTGGCCGACGACAGGACCCCGGAGTCGGCCGAGGCGCTCAACGGCGCGGACGACAGCGCCTGCATGCACGTGAACCCGGCGTTCACCTGGTCCTGAGCACCGTCACCGGGTGCCCGCGGTGTCGGCGTCCGGCTGGACCGCCGGGCGCCGCGACGCGATGACCCGCTTCGCCAGCGACCGCGGGCTGGTCAGGAAGCCCCAGCCCCACGACATGTGCATGGTCGCCAGCGCCACCGGGATCTGCGCCCGCGCCTTCAGCCCGAGCCCCTTGCCCGCCGGGAGCGACCCGGCGACGATCGCCGCGAGGTAGCCGCCGGGTATGACGAAGCCCCACGGGGTCAGCGCGGCGCCCACCACGATCCCGGCCGCGATGGCGCACACCGCGGTCGGCGGGGCGAGGTAGCGCAGGTTGATGGAGCCTGAGTGGTAGCGGGCGACGACGTGCCGCCAACGGCCGTAGTCCTTGTACTGCTTGGCCAGCGCCCGCACGCTCGGCCGGGGCCGGTAGGACACCTTCAGCTCCGGCGAGAACCAGATCAGGCCGCCGGCCTCGCGGATGCGGAAGTTCAGCTCCCAGTCCTGGGCGCGGATGAACTCCTCGTTATACCCGCCCTGCCGCTCCAGCGCCTCGCGCCGGAACACACCCAGGTACACCGTCTCCGCGGGGCCCGCCTGGCCGCCCGTGTGGAAGGCGGCGTTGCCCACGCCGACCTTCGACGTCATCGCGGCGGCGACGGCGTCCTCCCAGGCGTTCTCGCCCTCGGCGTGCATGATGCCGCCGACGTTCTGCGCGCCGGTCTCCTCCAGGAGCCGTACGGCCGTGGCGATGTAGTTCGGCGACAGCATGCCGTGCCCGTCGACGCGTACGACGACCGGATGGCGGGACGCCTTGATCGCGGCGTTCAGCGCGGCCGGCGTACGGCCGGTGGGATTCGGCACGGTGTGCACGCGCGGATCCTCGCGGACGAGTTCGGCGGCGATCTCTTCCGTACGGTCCGCGGAGGGACCGACGGCGATCACGACCTCCATCTCGCCGGCGTACTCCTGGGCGAGGATGGCGCGGACGGCGCCGCGCAGATGCCGCTCCTCGTTGAGGACGGGCATGATCACGGAAACGGCGGGCAGCCGCACGTCGGACTTGGCGTTCATCGGTGCTCACGTTACCGCGAACGGGGGACACGGGTGCGCGCCGCGGGGGTCACGGCCCCGGGCAGCAGATCGTATGGGCCTACGGTGCTCACGGATCCCACGTCCGGCCTCGGGGCCCGTACCCGAGGGCCCGTCCTCGCGGAGGTGTCACCTTGCCCACGCCGCCCCGCTCCCCCCGGGTTCCGGCCTCCACCCCCCGGGGCGGGCCTCCGCCCCAGCGCGGCGGACCGCGGCCCTCCCCCCGTCCGCCGGGACCCCCCGTACGGAGGAAGAGACGGCGCCGGGCCATGCGGGTGGTGACCGCGCTGTCGGTGGTGGTGCTCGCCTCCGCCGGGATCGGTCACGCGGTGCTCTCCGGCCTGGACGCGGACATCGCGCGGGTCGACGCCTTCAAGGACATGAAGAACCGGCCGCGCGCCGGGGACGGCATGAACGTCCTGCTGGTCGGCACCGACGGCCGCGACCGGATCGGCGAGGAGGAGCGGCGCAGGTACCGGCTCGGCGGCGCCCCCTGCCACTGCACCGACACGATCATGATCGTGCACATCTCGGAGGACCGGGAGCGCGCGAGCGTGGTCAGCCTGCCCCGCGACTCGTACGCCGAGACGCCGGGCCACACCGACGTCACGACCGGCGAACACCACGAAGGGCACCCCCTCAAGCTGAACGCGGCCTACGCCGAGGGCGGCCCGCAGCTGACCATCCGCACCGTCGAGAACATGACCCACGTGAAGATCGACCACTATCTGGAGGTCGACTTCACCAGCTTCATGAAGACGGTGGACGTTCTCGGCGGCGTGCGGGTCTGCACCGTCGAGCACCTCAAGGACAGCCACACGGGGCTCGACCTGCGGCCCGGCACCCACAAGCTGATGGGCGGGCAGGCGCTGCAGTACGTCCGCGCCCGCCACCTGGACGGGGCCTCGGACCTGAGCCGGATGAAGCGCCAGCAGCGCTTCCTGGCCGCCCTGATCGACCGGGCGACCTCCTCGGGCCTCCTGCTGAACCCGCTCAGGTTCCGCGAGGTCACCCAGGCGGTACTCGGCTCGGTACGGGCCGACAAGGGCTTCGGCACCGACGAGCTGCTGGCCCTCGGGCGGGCGATGCGGAACTTCTCGCCGTCCTCCTCCGAGTTCACCACCGTGCCGATCGGGCAGATGGGCTACGCCGTGAAGGGGGTCGGCTCGACCCTGAAGTGGGACCCCGCGAAGTCCGAGCGGATCTTCGACGCCCTGCGCGAGGACGAGCCGCTGGCCGCGCACAAGCCGCGGCCCAAGGGCCCGGCTCCGGTACTGGTCCCGGTGGACCCGGCGCAGATCCGCGTCCAGGTCGAGAACGGCACGCACACCGCCGGGCTCGGCAAGCGGGTGGACGACGGCCTGGCGGCGGCCGGGTTCCGCACCACGCGGGCGCCGAGGAACGCCGCCGACCGCGCCGTCGGGCGGACCGTCGTCACCTTCGACCCGCGCTGGGACCGCTCGGCGAAGTCGCTGGGCGCCGCGCTGCCCGGCAGTGAGCTGCGGCCGGTCGCGGGCCAGGGCCCGACGCTGAAGGTGATCGCGGGGGCCGACTTCAGGGAGGTCGTGAAGGTGAAGCCGGCGAACCCGTCGCAGGAGTCGGACACGGTGGTGCGGGGCGACGAGGTGGTGTGCGGGGAGACGGCCGGCAAGCAGTGACCCGCCGGCGCCTCCGTTGCCTCGGTTGCCTCAGTTGGCGGAGACGGTGACCTTCTCGTCGTTCTTCAACTGCTCGACCAGCGTCTTCACCTTCCCGGTGTCCCACTTCACGTTGCCGCCGACGTTGCCGGAGATCGGCATGTTCATCGACGTGCCGTCGCCGCCGCTGACGCTCTTCATCGCCCAGAACATCCCGGCCAGGTCGAACAGGCCCATGTCCTTGTCGACGATGAGGGAGTCCAGGCCGGCGCCCATGGTCGGGTACAGCTTGAACGGGTTGAGGACCGTCGACGGGGTGGCCACCTGACTCGCCAGCGCCGACAGGAACTTCTGCTGGTTCTTCGTCCGGTCCAGGTCGGAGCCGGGCAGCGCGTACCGGGTACGGACGAAGGCCAGGGCCTCCTCGCCGTTCAGGGTCTGCTTGCCCTTCTTGAAGTCGGCGCCGGACTTGGTGTCCTTGATGTCCTGCGGTATGTCCATCTCGACGCCGCCGACCGAGTCCACGATGTTCGCGAAGCCGGCGAAGCCGATCTCCACGTAGTGGTCGAGGCGCAGCCCGGTGTTGTACTCGATGGTGCGCACCAGCAGCTCGGGGCCGTCCTCCGCGTACGCGGCGTTCAGCTTCGTGTGCCGTCCGGTGCCCTTGTACGTCTTGCCGGACTCGGAGCCGACGAAGGA
This sequence comes from Streptomyces lancefieldiae, assembly GCF_031845825.1. NCBI lineage: Bacteria > Bacillati > Actinomycetota > Actinomycetes > Kitasatosporales > Streptomycetaceae > Streptomyces > Streptomyces lancefieldiae. The sequence continues at coordinate 46,147 of NZ_JAVRFH010000005.1, forward strand.
CGGGATCTCCACGTCCGAGTCGCGGGGCAGTGAGATCAGCGTCGAACCGTTGTCCCCGGTGTGCAGGATCATCATCGAGTCGGTGCGCTTGCCCTCGGCGGATCCGGTGTGCAGGTCCTTCTTCTGCTCGTCGGTCATGCCCTCGCGGCTGTCGGACCCGACGATCAGGTAGTTCGTGCCCTCGCCGGCCTCCGGCCGCTCGATGACCTTCGACAGGTCCACCTCGCGGTTGAGCTTGGAGTCGGCCCAGAAGTAGGTGCCGACGGTGGTCACGACCAGCGCGGTCACCAGGGTGATCGACGTCCACTTGATGCGACGGCGCCAGTTCGGCGCGGGCCGTCCCGCGCCCGGAGCGCCGGAGGCGGGTCCGCGGCCACCGGGGCTGCCGTAGACCTGGCCGGTGTTGTAGCCGCTGTCGTACCCGTCCTGGCCGCCGTGGCCCTGGCCGTCGGCGTACGACGGCTGCTGCGGCACCCCGCCGCCGTACGGCGGCGCCGACGGGCCCGAGCCGGGCGGCGGCGCCGCGCCGCGGCGGACCTGCCGCATCACGCGCGCGCTCTCGGGCTGTGCGCTCGCGCTACCGCGTCCGTACCGGCCGGCGCGGTTGTCACCGGACCATCCCTCGGGCCAATCATTCATGCGCACCAGTGTGCCGGTCCGCAGTGCGGGCCATACAAGGGTCGTCGGGAAATAGGGTCGTCGCTGTTGCCAAGCTGACACAAAAACGACTCGGATGTCACCCCGCATAAGGTGGAGGCCATGACAGACCAGGCAGAACAGGCCTCGGCCGCGCAGCCGGCGACACCGGAGATCCCGGGCAAGCCGACCTCGGCCTCCCGCACCACCCTCAGCCACATCATGACCCACAGCGACACCAACCTCCTGGGCACCGTGCACGGTGGCGTGATCATGAAACTGGTCGACGACGCGGCGGGCGCGGTGGCCGGACGGCACTCCGGCGGCCCCGCCGTCACCGCGTCCATGGACGAGATGGCGTTCCTCGAGCCGGTCCGCGTCGGCGACCTCGTCCATGTGAAGGCCCAGGTCAACTGGACCGGCCGCACCTCCATGGAGGTCGGCGTCCGGGTCCTGGCCGAACGCTGGAACGAGTCAGCGCCCGCCACCCAGGTCGGCTCCGCCTACCTGGTCTTCGCCGCGGTGGACGCCGACGGCAAGCCGCGCGCGGTCCCGCCGGTGCTCCCGGAGACCGGCAAGGACAGGCGCCGCTACCAGGAGGCCCAGATCCGCCGCACCCACCGTCTGGCCCGCCGCCGCGCGATCATGGAGCTGCGGGAGCGTCGGGTGGCGGAGGGCTTCGAGGACTGAGCCCCGGGACGGGCGGTCGGGGACGCACACCTCGAACCGGAGCCGCTGTCCCGGGCGGCCGACTGCCGTGCGGCGTCAGCCGGTGGTGACGACGGTGAGGTTTCCGCCGCCCGTGTGGGCCTTCACCTTGTGCGCGGAGGACGGATCGCCGGCCACGTCCACCCGACGGTCGCCGCCCTCGGTCCTGGCATCCACCGCGTAGGGGCCTGCGGGCAGCCGCACCGTGACGTCACCGCCCTCCGACTCGGTCTCGACCTGGTCGGGAACCGCGGTGAAGGAGGCGTCGATGTTGCCGCCGCCGGTGTGTGCGGCGACCTTCTTCGCCGTGGACCCGTCGATCCGTATGTTGCCCCCGCCGGTCTTCGCGTCCACGGCCCCGGCCAGGTCCCGCACGGTGATGTCGCCGCCGCCCGTGTCCACGGACAGGACGGTTCCGTGCGGGACCGCGAGGGTGTAGTCGACGCTGCACTCACCGGCGTCGCCCTTCCCACAGCCAGGAGCGTCCAGCGAGAGTTCGCCGTTGCGTACGGAGTGTTCGGTGCGCGGCTTCTCGTCCGCGTACTCGATCCGCTCGGTGACGTCGATGACGGAGCTGTTCGCGGCGACCACTTCGACGTCACCGCCGTTCGACGTGATGTGCAGGGACGTCACCTTGCCGTCGACCCGGTACCGCGACTCGTCCACCGTGGTCTTCTCACTGCACGCCGTGAGTGCGGCGCCGGCGAGGACGACCGACGCGGCGACCAGGACATGGCGCCCGGACCTGTTTCTGACGCGCTTCGAGTACATGGTTCTTCCTGCGTGAGGGTCGACGGGAAGGGCATCGGTGGCGCGAGGGGCGACGAGCCGTCGCCTGTTCCGGGTCACTCGACGTCCTTGAGGGTGCGTTCCATGGACTCGACCCGCGCTCGCATGTCGCCGAGCTGGGCGGAGATCTCCGTCAGCCTCTGGTCCAGCAGTTCCTGCGTGGTCAAGGCCATTTCCGTGAGCCGCCGGTACTCCTGCTCACGGGCGAGGACGGCCTTGGCCCGCTGTGTCTTGCCGAGCTGGCGCAAGCCCACGATGATCACGGGCGTGAGCAGCAGCAGGCCGCCGAGCGTGATGATGATGCCGTCCAGATCGTAGATGTGGTTCATCGTTCCCCCTTGGCCTGGCCGGCCTCTTCTTCGGTCGCGACGGTGATCGTCTCGGCGAGCCTGATGACACTGCGTGGAGTCAGGTCCAGGGCGAAGGGCACGACTTCGTAGTACTTCATCGCCTTTCCGTCCTCCGAGACCTCGAGCGTGGAGGTGACCAGACCGGCACTCTCCAGCTTGCGCAGGTGCACCTGCAGCAGGGCCCGGCTGATGTGGAGCTCCCGGGCGAGCCGGCTCACGTAGTTGCGCTCCCTGGCCACGGCCGCGACGACACGCAGCCGATGCGGGTTGGACAGAGCGGCGAGCACCTTCGTCAACTCGTCTCCGGTGAGATCCGAGAGATTCATACAGACTCCTTGCTCCTGCCAACAAATCTTAGCAGGTGCCAGCGGCGCTCAGCAGGAGCTGGCCTGACCACTGTGCGGGCGCAACGGAAACCGCCCATGGCACAGGGTGGCCGGGCAGCGCAGCCGCCTGTCCGAGGATGGTGGAAAGAGTGAAGGGCGCCCGGCACCGGGCGCCCTTCGGCCATGCGAACCGTCAGCCGTTACGGCAGGTTGCGCGCCATCACGATCCGCTGGACCTGGTTGGTGCCCTCATAAATCTGCGTGATCTTCGCGTCGCGCATCATGCGCTCCACCGGGTAGTCACGGGTGTAGCCGTAGCCGCCGAGGAGCTGGACGGCGTCCGTGGTGACCTCCATCGCCACGTCGGAGGCGAAGCACTTGGCCGCCGCGCCCTGGAAGGTGAGGTCACCTTCCCCACCTCCGGCGGCGACGCGCTCGGACTTCGCCGCGGCGGCGTACGTGAGCTGGCGGGCGGCCTCGATCTTCATGGCCATGTCGGCGAGCATGAACTGGATGCCCTGGAAGTCGGCGATCGGCTTGCCGAACTGCTTGCGCTCCTTGACGTAGCCCTTGGCGTAGTCGAGGGCGCCCTGGGCGATGCCGAGGGCCTGGGCGGCGATGGTGATGCGGGTGTGGTCCAGCGTCTTCATCGCGGTGGCGAAGCCGGTGCCCTCCTCGCCGATCATGCGGTCGGCGGGGATGCGGACGTTGTCGAGGTAGACCTCGCGGGTCGGGGAGCCCTTGATGCCGAGCTTCCTCTCCGGGGCGCCGAAGGAGACGCCCGCGTCGGACTTCTCGACGACGAAGGCGGAGATGCCCTTGGAGCGCTTGGTGGGGTCGGTGACCGCCATCACCGTGTAGTACTCCGAGACGCCGGCGTTGGTGATCCAGCGCTTGACGCCGTTGAGGATCCAGTGGTCGCCGTCGCGGACAGCCCGGGTCTTCATGCCGGCCGCGTCGGAGCCCGCGTCGGGCTCGGAGAGGCAGTAGGAGAACATGCCGTCGCCCTTGGCGAGCGGGGTCATGTACTTCTTCTTCAGCTCCTCGGAGCCGGAGAGGATCACCGGGAGGGAGCCGAGCTTGTTCACGGCCGGGATGAGGGAGGAGCTGGCGCAGGCGCGGGCGACCTCCTCGATGACGATCACCGTGGCGAGCGCGTCGGCGCCCGCGCCGCCGTACTCCTCGGGGACGTGCACCGCGTGCAGGTCGTTGGCGGTCAGGGCGTCGAGGGCCTCCTGCGGGAAGCGCGCCTCCTCGTCCACCGCGGCGGCGTGCGGCGCGATCTTCGCCTCGGCCAGCGCGCGGACGGCGTCGCGGAGCATGTCGTGCTCCTCGGACGGGCGGTACAGGTCGAAGTCAGCCGATCCGGCCAAGGTTTCTCACACTCCAGGACGCTGTGATGCTGGGCACGCTAACTACCGTTAAGTAACACGAATTTTAGAGCCCGTCGGCGTCCGTGGATAGGTGAGCTTGACGACAGCCGGCCGAAGGCCTTCCCCGGCCCCGGATATGCTCGGGCGCGCACCTCAGCCGTACACCTCTGGAGCACCTCATGGCCCTCAAGATCACCGTGATCGGCACCGGCTACCTCGGCGCGACCCATGCGGCGGCCATGGCCGAGCTCGGTTTCGAGGTGCTGGGTCTGGACGTCGTGCCCGAGAAGATCGAGATGCTCCAGCGGGGCGAGGTCCCCATGTACGAGCCGGGGCTGGAGGACCTGCTGCGCAGGCACGTCGCCGGACTCGAGGGCTCCAGCGGGCGGCTGCGCTTCACCACCGACTTCCCGGAGGTCGCGGCCTTCGGCGACGTGCACTTCCTGTGCGTGAACACGCCGCAGAAGCACGGCGAGTACGCCTGTGACATGTCGTACGTCGAGTCCGCGCTGGCTTCGCTGGCACCGCATCTGCGCGGCCCCGCGCTGGTCGTGGGCAAGTCGACCGTGCCCGTGGGCTCCGCCGACCGCCTGGCCGCCTACCTCGCCGAGCACGCGCCGGCCGGTGGCGACGCCGAGCTGGCCTGGAACCCGGAGTTCCTGCGTGAGGGCTTCGCCGTGCGGGACACGCTGCACCCCGACCGGATCGTGGTCGGCGTGCGCAGCGAGCGGGCGGAGAAGCTGCTGCGGGAGGTGTACGCGACGCCGGTGGAGGAGGGGTCGCCGTTCGTCGTCACCGACTTCCCGACGGCCGAGCTGGTGAAGACCTCCGCGAACTCCTTCCTCGCCACCAAGATCTCCTTCATCAACGCGATGGCGGAGGTGTGCGAGGCCGCCGACGGCGACGTGGCCAAGCTGGCGGAGGCGATCGGGTACGACGACCGGATCGGGAGGAAGTTCCTGCGGGCCGGCATCGGGTTCGGCGGCGGCTGTCTGCCGAAGGACATCCGGGCGTTCATGGCGCGCGCCGGTGAGCTGGGCGCCGACCAGGCGCTGACGTTCCTGCGCGAGATCGACTCGATCAACATGCGCCAGCGCGGCCGGATGGTGGAGCTGACCCGGCAGGCGCTGGGGGGCGGGCCCTTCCTGGGCAAGCGGGTCGCGGTGCTCGGCGCCACCTTCAAGCCCGACTCGGACGACGTACGGGACTCGCCCGCGCTGAACGTCGCCGGGCAGGTCCACCTCCAGGGCGCCCAGGTGACGGTGTACGACCCCAAGGGCATGGACAACGCCCGCCGGCTGTTCCCGACGCTCGGCTACGCCGACTCCGCGCTGGAGGCGGTGCGCGGTGCCGATGTCGTGCTGCACCTGACGGAGTGGCGGGAGTTCCGCGAGCTGGATCCTCAGGTGCTGGGCGAGGCCGTGTCGGCCAAGGTCGTCCTCGACGGACGCAACGCCCTCGACCCCGAGGTGTGGCGGAAGGCCGGGTGGACGTACCGGGCGATGGGGCGCCCGACCGCGTAGGGGCTCACCGGTAGGACGCGTAGCCCGCCTCGCGCAGCATCGCGGTGATCCTGTCGGTGACCGCCGCGGCGCTGTTGCCGGCCGCGATCAGTTCCCGCATCGCGGTGATGAAGAGGTCGTCGTCCTGTTGTCGGGGGGCGCGCTCGCAGTCCACTCTGCCCTTCTGCGCCAGGCTGCCGAGCGCCTGCCCGGAGGCCTGGGCCTCGGGGTCGGGCACCCGGAAGTAGGCGCCGTTCACCCGGGGTGTCCGGCGTCGCGTCGTCGCCCGGGGTGTCCGGCTCCGCCAGCGCCAGCTCGGCCACGACCTTGTCGGCGATCTCCTCGGCACGTTCGGCGGGCAGGCCCCGCTGCCCGGCGACGTCCAGCACCGTGCGACGGGCCTCGGCGAGCTGGGGGCGGGTCAGCGGCGGCACCGTGACGGGTTCCCGGTCTCTCCGGAACAGCCGGTGCAGCAGAGCGGTCGACCGCTGTACCGTGCCGTCCGTGAGGCGTCGGGCCGCCTGGTCGAGTGCCAGCCAGACCACCGGGGTGATGAGCACCGCGATCTCGCCCACGCCGAATCCGAGGGGCTCCGACCGCTGCCCCCCGGCCTGACAGGCGACGGACGGCCGTCACGTCGTCGAGGCCGGACAGACCGTCCACCAAGGGCAGTTCGTCGGGTGCCTGGTCGGCGATCACCTGGCGGACCACATCGCGCACGCGGTGCTCGCGGGACGGGCGTGCCTGTGGACCCATGTCATCCCCCCGAGGGCCGGGCGCTTTCCGCGTCTGCCGGATCAGCCGGACGCCCACTGTGACACGGAACCCGATCACCTGTCAGTGGGACGGCGCCACGGGTGACGCCGGTTCGGCCGAGGCTCAGTCGGCCGAACCGGCGCCCGTCGCATTCTGCCCCACGGGGCGGCCCGGCGGCCGGTGACCTCCGCCCGCGGATCACGACCCCTTGGCCCGGTACCGGCGCATCTTGGCGCGTGCTCCGCACACCTGCATGGAGCACCAGCGGCCGCGTCCGGCCGGGCTGCGGTCGTAGTACGCCCAGTGGCAGTCGGCGGCCTCGCAGGCCTTCAGCCGGGTCCAGGTGCCCGCGACCAGCGCCTCGGCGACGGCGGCGGCGACGCGGGCGGGCAGGGAGCCCTCCTTCGCCGGGACGAGGGCGGCGGAGCCGTCGGCCGCGTCGACCGTCACCACCAGCGGGGCCCCGGCCAGCAGCTCGCCCAGCGGGGGCACCGCGCGGTGCGGAGGGTGGCCGGCGTGGGCGAGCAGGGTGGCGCGCAGGGACTCGCGCAGCGCTCGGGCCCCGGGGATGTCGTCCTCCGTCAGGCCGAAACACGCCCGGCCCTCCGGTGTGTCCAGCGAGTCGGCGCCCGTCTCGATGTCCAGCGTGTTCACCAGGGTCCGGACCAGCTCCAGACCTCCCGGTGCGGGCGATCTCTCACTCATGCTTGCGACGTTACCCCCAATAGGGGAGCATGCAGTAACCGTTACTGGTTACCCGTACTTTGCCGGTAACCATGCCGGTGACCACAGACCGCGGACTTCAAGGAGGAAGTCATGGCTGTCGCCGAACTGGGCGTCGTCGTCCTGGACTGTCCCGACCCTCGCGCACTGGCCGGTTTCTACGCCGCCGTGCTCGGCGGGACCGTCGAGGACCAGGGCGAGTGGGTCGACCTGAGGCTGCCGGGCGGGCAGACGCTGGCGTTCCAGGCCGCCCCCGGTTTCGTGCCGCCGAAGTGGCCGGCGCCCGACCACTCGCAGCAGTTCCACCTCGACCTCGACGTGAAGGACCTGGACGCGGCGGAGAAGGCGGTACTGGAACTGGGCGCGAAGCCGTTGGACACGGCGGACCGCGCCCGCACCTTCCGGGTTTACGCCGACCCGGCCGGGCACCCGTTCTGCCTCTGCGCCGGCTGAGCGCGGACCCCGCCGACCCACCGACACCGGGAGGAGCCCCATGTCACCCGCGGCACGTTTCCGTTCCGTCGTCGTCGACTGCCCCGAGCCCCGCGAGCTGGCGCGTTTCTACGCGGGGGTCGGGGGCGGCACGCCCGAGGAGCAGGACCCCGACTGGGTGGTGCTCCAGGTGCCGGGCGGGCCGCGGCTGGCCTTCCAGCGCGCGCCCGGTCTGACCCCGCCGGAGTGGCCGCGCGCCGACCGGAACGCTCAGCAGTTCCACCTGGACTTCGACGGCGGGGCGACCTGGGAGGAGATGGACGCGGCGCACGAGAAGGTGCTCGCGCTGGGCGCCCGGCCGCTGGACCTGGAGGACCGGGAGAAGAAGGACTTCATGGTGTACGCCGATCCGGCGGGGCATCCGTTCTGCCTGTGCCGGATCGAGCACACCTGACGCCGCCGGTGGTCAGCCGTCGAGCTCGGCGATCGTCGCCGTCGACGGCTGGCGCCGCAGCTGTGCCGCCCGCGCGGTGAAGGCGGCGCCCCGCAGGACGCGCTGGACGTTGCCCCAGGTCAGCAGCGCCACCTCCGACTCGTCCCAGCCGCGTCGCAGCAGCTCGGCGATGAGCCGGGGGTAGCAGGAGGCGTCGCCGAGTTCCAGCGGGTGGGCGGTGCCGGCGTCGTAGGTGCCGGACAGACCGACGCTCTGCGGGCCGGCCACCGTACGGACGTGGTCGAGGTGGTCGGCGACGTCCCGGACGGTCGGCCCGGTCTGCTCGGCGGTCAGCGGCACCATGCACAGGCCCCCGGCCGCGCCCAGCTCGACGAGCAGGTCGTCGGGGAGGTTGGCGGGGTGCGGGCGCAGGGCGCGGGCGGCGGAGCGGGTGCACAGCGTCGGCGCCTTGGACACGGCGAAGGTTCGGCGGACGGTCTCGGCCGAGGCCCCGGAGAGGTCGGCGACGACGCCGAGCCGGTTCATCTCGCGGACGACCTCCTCGCCGAACCGGGTCAGCCCCGCCCCGCTCGCCCAGGACACCCCGGTCAGCGTGAGGACGCGCAGGCCGAGGGCGTGCAGCGAGCGCAGGACGCCGAGGCTGTCGCCGAGGGCGGCGGCTGCGGCGGGGCCGGCCAGCACGGCGACCCGGCCGCAGTTGCGGGCGTCGATGGCCTGCCCCGCGTCGTGGGCCAGGCGCAGGCCCTCGGGGTGCGCCCGCACCACCGTCCTCACCAGGTCCAGCTGCTCCAGGGTCGCGCCGACGGCCCGGTCCCCGGCGATGGCCTCGGGCAGATGCAGCGACCAGAACAGGGCGCCCACGTGCCCCTCGCGGAGCCGGGGCACGTCGGTTTCGACGGCGCTCTCGCCGAGCTCCAGGTCGTACCAGGGAAGGTGCTTGAGCGCCCAGGGCAGTCCGCTGTAACCGTCGGCGACGGGGTGGGCGGCCAGCACGGCGTGGGCCCGGGCCGGCGGCTCGTCGTCGGGGTCGGACACGGGCGCGTGGGGCTGCGGCGGGAGGACCTCCGTGACAGGCGGCACGGACAGGCCGTCGAGCTCGCCCGCCTCGGCACCGGTGTGCAGGTCGTCCTGGAGGTCTGCCATGGCGGCTCCGTACGGTCGTCGTGCGTTACGGCCACCGTGGCACGCAGCGGAGGGGGCTTCCTGGTGGGCGGGGCGTTCGGGGGTACTGTGCCCGGGGCCCGCGCTCAGCCGCGGGCCGCGTCGATCACCTCGTCCAGGGTGTCCCGGGAGCGGAGCAGGTCGGCGATGGTCCGGTCGATGCGGGCGCGTTCCGCGGTGAGCTCGGCGACCAGCTTCGGAGTGGCGACGGCCGAGGGCCCGCCGTCCCCCTCCCGCATGCAGGGCAGCAGCTCGGCGATCTTGCTGCTGCACAGCCCGGCCGCGTACAGCTCCTGGATGCGGATGACCCGGTCGACGGCCACCTCCGCGTACTCGCGGTGCCCACCGGGCGTACGCTCGGCCGCGAGCAGCCCCTGCTTCTCGTAATACCGCAGCGAGCGTTCGCTGACGCCCGTACGCCGGGCGAGTTCACCGATCCGCATGACATCGCCTCCAGAACTTGATTCTGACACCCATGTCAGGTTCTAGCGTACGGGCATGACGAACACAACAGCGCTCCTCGCCTCCGCCCCCCTCGGACCGCTCACCCTCCCCAACCGCCTGGTGATGGCCCCGCTCACCCGCAACCGTGCCGAGGCCGACGGCACTCCGACCCCGCTCATGGCCACGTACTACGCCCAGCGCGCCTCCGCCGGGCTGATCGTCGCGGAGGCCGCGACGCCGAACGCGGTCGGGCAGACCTACCCGAACATCACCGCCGTCCACAGCGCCCGGCACGTGGCGGGCTGGCGGCAGGTCACCGACGCCGTGCGGGAGGCGGGCGGGCGGATGTTCCTCCAGCTCCAGCACGGCGGCCGGGTCGGTCATCCCGCGACCAGCGGGCTGACGCCCGTCGCGCCGTCGCCGGTACCGCTGCCCGAGACGATCTTCACGCCCGGGGGCCACCGTCCGGCCGTCGTCCCGAGGGAGATGACCGCCGAGGACATCCGCACCACCGTCGCGGACTTCGCGCGTGCCGCGCGCAACGCGCTCGACGCCGGGTTCGAGGGGGTCGAGGTGCACTCCGCCAACGGACACCTCCTGCACCAGTTCCTGGCCGCCAACACCAACCGCCGCACCGACGGCTACGGCGGTCCGGACGCCGGACGGATCCGGTTCACGGCCGAGGTGACCGAGGCCGTGGCCGCCGAGATCGGCGCCGAGCGGGTGGGCCTGCGCATCTCCCCCGGCAACACCGTCAACGGCATCGCGGAGGGCGGGACAGAGGAGATCTACACCGCGCTCGTGGACCGGCTCGGCGGGCTCGGGCTCGCCTATCTGCACCAGGTCTTCGCCGACCCGGACGACCCGGTGTTCCAGAAGATCCGCGCCGGATGGCCGGGCGTGCTGATCGCCAACCCGGTGCTGGGCGAGCAGCCGACCACGGACACCGTGCGCCGCGCCTCCGAGCGGCTGCTGGCCGCCGGCGCCGACCTGATCGCCCTGGGCCGGCCCTTCCTGGCCAACCCCGACCTGGTGACGCGGCTGCGGCTCGGGGCACCGCTGAACCCGGTACGGGACCGGTACCTCATGTACGTGGGCGGGGCGACCGGATACACCGACTACCCCGCCCTCGGTCAGGAGACGGCTCAGCCGTCCAGTTCCTCCAACGTCGCGTTGGACGGCCCCCGCGTCGCCTGAAGCGCCCTGGCCACGTCCTCGGCGGCGTCCAGCACCCGCACCGCGTTCTTCCAGGTCAGCTTGGCCAGGTCGGCCCGGGACCAGCCCCGGTCGAGCAGTTCGGCGACGAGGTTCGGGTAGCCCGAGACGTCGTCGAGGCCGTCCGGTGTGAACGGCGTGCCGTCGTAGTCGCCGCCGATGCCGAGGTGGTCGACGCCGGCGACCTCGCGCATGTGGTCGAGGTGGTCGGCGACCGTGGCCACCGTGGCGACCGGGCGCGGGGTGCGCTCCTCGAAGGCGCGGTGGACCTTCATCGCCTCAGGGCTGGTGTCGAGGTGGTGGAAGCCGTGCGCGCGCATGTTCTCGTCGGCGGCGGCCGTCCAGTCCACGGCGGCCTGGAGCACGAACTTCGGCACGAACGTCACCATCGCCATGCCACCGTTGGCGGGCAGCCGCTCCAGCACGTCGTCCGGGATGTTGCGCGGGTGGTCGCAGACGGCCCGGGCGGAGGAGTGCGAGAAGATCACCGGCGCGGTGGAGGTGTCCAGCGCGTCCCGCATCGTCGTCGCGGCGACGTGCGAGAGGTCGACCAGCATGCCCTCGCGGTTCATCTCCCGCACCACCTCGCGGCCGAAGGCCGACAGGCCGCCGACGCCGGGCTCGTCGGTCGCCGAGTCCGCCCAGGCCACGTTGTCGTTGTGGGTGAGCGTCATGTAGCGCACGCCGAGCGCGTACAGCGCGCGGAGGGTGGCGAGCGAGTTGTCGATGGAGTGGCCGCCCTCGGCGCCCATCAGCGACGCGATACGGCCCTCGGCGCGCGCGGCCTCCATGTCGGCGGCGGTCAGCGCGGCCCGCAGCTCGCCGGGGTGGCGGTCGATCAGCCGCCGCACGCAGTCGATCTGCTCCAGCGTCGCCGTCACCGCGCCCGGCAGGTCCGAGCGGACGTACACCGACCAGTACTGCGCGCCGACGCCGCCCGCGCGCAGCCGGCCGAGGTCGGTGTGCAGGTGGGCGGACTGGTCGGCGGCGATGTCACGGGCGTCGAGGTCGTATCGGACCTGCTCGCGCAGCGCCCAGGGCAGGTCGTTGTGGCCGTCGACGACGGGGAACTCGCGCAGCAGCTCCCGGGCCCGGTCCAGCGAGGTCATCCGCGTCACTTCCGTCATTTACCGAATCCGAAGCCGGCCGCCGCGCCCTCGACCTTGGCGCGCAGTCGTTTGCCCTTCTCGGTCGCCTGGTCGTTGAGGTCCTGCTGGAACTCGCGCATCCGGCCCTGCAGCTCCTCGTCGTGGGCGGCGAGGATGCGGGCGGCCAGGAGGCCCGCGTTGCGGGCGCCGCCGACCGAGACGGTGGCTACGGGGACGCCGGCCGGCATCTGCACGATGGACAGGAGGCTGTCCATGCCGTCCAGGTACTTCAGCGGCACCGGCACGCCGATGACCGGCAGCGGGGTGACGGAGGCGAGCATGCCGGGCAGGTGGGCGGCGCCGCCCGCGCCCGCGACGATCGCCTTCAGTCCGCGTCCGGCGGCCTGCTCGCCGTACGCGATCATCTCGTGCGGCATGCGGTGCGCGGAGACGACGTCGACCTCGTAGGCGATCTCGAACTCGTCGAGCGCCTTGGCGGCGGCCTCCATCACGGGCCAGTCGGAGTCCGACCCCATGACGATGCCCACGACCGGACTGACCGGGCTGGCCTGGCTCATTCGGTGATCGTCCCTCTCAGGTAGCCGGCAGCGTGACGGGCGCGCTCCAGCACGTCGTCGAGGTCGTCGCCGTAGGTGTTGACGTGACCGACCTTGCGGCCGGGCTTCACGTCCTTGCCGTACATGTGGATCTTCAGCTGGGGGTCGCGGGCCATGCAGTGCAGGTACGCGGAGTACATGTCCGGGTAGTCGCCGCCGAGGACGTTGACCATGACCGTCCACGGTGCGCGCGGGCGCGGGTCGCCCAGCGGCAGGTCGAGGACGGCGCGGACGTGGTTGGCGAACTGCGAGGTGATCGCGCCGTCCATCGTCCAGTGGCCGGAGTTGTGCGGGCGCATCGCGAGCTCGTTGACGAGGACGCGGCCGTCGCGGGTCTGGAACAGCTCGACGGCGAGGTGGCCGACGACGCCCAGTTCCTTGGCGATGCTGAGCGCCATCTCCTCGGCCCTCAGGGCGAGGCCCGCCTCCAGGTCCGGGGCGGGCGCGATCACCGTGTCGCAGACGCCGTTGACCTGCTGGGACTCGACGACGGGGTACGCCACCGCCTGGCCGTGCGGCGAGCGTACGACGTTGGCGGCGAGCTCGCGGACGAAGTCGACCTTCTCCTCCGCGAGCACGGGCACACCGGCGCGGAACGGCTCGGTGGCCTCCTCGACGGAGTCGACGACCCACACGCCCTTGCCGTCGTAGCCGCCGCGGACCGTCTTGAGGACGACCGGGAAGCCGTCGCCCTCGGCCGCGAAGGCGGCCACGTCGGCCGGATCGCTCACGATCCGGTGCCGCGGGCAGGGCACGCCGATCTCGACGAGCTTCGCGCGCATCACGCCCTTGTCCTGGGCGTGGACGAGCGCGTCGGGCCCGGGGCGCACGGGGATGCCGTCCGCCTCCAGGGCCCGTAGATGCTCGGTCGGTACGTGTTCGTGATCGAACGTGATCACGTCGCAGCCCCTCGCGAACGCGCGCAGCGTGTCCAGGTCGCGATAGTCGCCGATGACGACATCGCTGACGACCTGCGCCGCGGAATCCTGAGGGGTGTCACTGAGGAGCTTGAACCTGATGCCGAACGGGATGCCCGACTCGTGTGTCATACGAGCGAGCTGGCCCCCGCCGACCATGCCGACTACCGGGAACGTCACACCCCTAGCGTATCGGCCGCGCGGTGCCCACCTGTTTACCGGCCGTTCCCCGGCGGTCTCGGCCCCCGTTCCGCCGGCCCCGGGTCCGTCCGGCAGGAAGATCGCGCGTCCGGGTGGTTAGCATGAACGGATTGACGCCAATCGATGGACGGGGGCCTGCACGACCATGGGACATGGTTCCTCGGGTGACCATACGGCTCCCGCTGCTTCCCCGGCCCCCCGCGGGGCAGTGCGCGAGCGGATCGACCGGCTGGTCCGTGAGGTCGTGAAGTTCGGCGCGGTCGGTGGGGTCGGCGTACTCGTCAACCTGCTCGTGTTCAACCTGGTGCGGCACGTGACCGACCTCCAGGTGGTGCGGGCCAGCATCGTCGCGACCGTCGTCGCGATCGTCTTCAACTACCTGGGCTTCCGGTACTTCACCTACCGCGACCGCGACAAGAGCCGCCGGACCCGCGAGATGTCGCTGTTCCTGCTGTTCAGCGCGCTCGGGTTGGTGATCGAGAACGGCGTGCTGTACACGGCGACGTACGGCTTCGGCTGGGACAGCCCGCTGCAGAGCAACGTCTTCAAGTTCCTCGGCATCGGCATCGGCACGCTGTTCCGCTTCTGGTCGTACCGCTCCTGGGTCTTCCGGGCGCTGCCGGCCCGCGAGCCGGTGACGCGGGCGAAGACCGTCCCCGTGCCGGAGCACGGGCAGCCGGAGGCGGTACGCACCCCGGACGGCGCCCCCGCGGCCCACCGCTGACGGCGGCTAGCGCACCGTGTCCCCCGAGTCGCCGGACGACTTCTTCGACGGCGGCGTGCGGGACAGGAACAGGCCGAACACCGGGGGGCGGCCCTGGAGGAGCTCCAGTCGGCCGCCGTCCGCCTCGGCCAGGTCACGGGCGACGGCGAGGCCGATGCCCGTCGAGTTCCGTCCGCTGATCGCGCGCTCGAAGATCCGCGCCCCCAGGTCGCCCGGGACGCCGGGCCCCTCGTCGGTGACCTCGACCACCGCCTGGTTGCCGGTCACCCGGGTCCGCAGGGCCACCGTGCCGCCGCCGTGCATCAGGGAGTTCTCGATCAGCGCGGCCAGCACCTGGGCCACGGCGCCCGGTGTGCCCACGGCCGTCAGATGCCGTTTGCCGGAGCTGACGATCGCCCGTCCCTCGCTGCGGTAGGCGGGGCGCCACTCGGCGATCTGCTGCTGGATGACGTCGTCCAGCTCGAAGGTGACGGCGGAGCCGCTGCGCGGATCGCGGGAGTTCGTCAGCAGCCGGTCCACGACGTCCGTCAGCCGCTCCACCTGGGACAGCGCGATCGTCGCCTCCTCCTTCACCGTCTCCGGGTCGTCGGTGAGGGTGATCTCCTCCAGCCGCATGGACAGCGCGGTCAGCGGCGTGCGGAGCTGGTGGGAGGCGTCGGCGGCCAGCCGGCGTTCGGCGGTGAGCATCCGGGCGATGCGCTCGGCGGAGGAGTCCAGCACGTCCGCGACCCGGTCCAGCTCGGGGACGCCGTAGCGCTTGTGCCTCGGGCGCGGGTCGCCGGAGCCGAGGCGTTCGGCGGTCTCGGCGAGGTCGGTGAGCGGGGAGGCGAGGCGGTTGGCCTGCCGGATCGCCAGCAGCACCGCGGCGATCACCGCGAGCAGCGCCACCAGGCCGATGATCAGCAGGGTCCGGCCGACCTCCCGGGTCACCGAGGAGCTCGGCTCCTCGACGAGGACCGTCTCGCCCTCCTCGCCGGTGGCCGTGCCCCGGATGACCTCGCCGGACGGCTTGGTGCCGACCTCGACGACCGGCTCGCCGGGGATCCGGATCACGGCGTACCGGGCGTCCCGGATCTGTTCCCGCAGGAACCCGGCGTCCACGGAGCCGGCGCCGATCAGCCGGCTGTCCACGATGCTGGCCAGCCGTACTGCCTCCAGGTCGACCCGTTCCTGGGCGGTACTGCTGATCGTGCGGGTCTCGACGATCACGAGGGAGACGCCGAAGACGGCGATCACGACGAGCACCACGGCGAGGGTGGACTGGATCAGTCGACGGCGCATGTCCTCTTACCCGGGCAGGCCCTGCGGGCGCTCATTCCTTCTCGCAGCTCAGTTCTTCTGGCTCAGGTCTTCTGGCTCAGGTCTTCTGGCTCAGGTCTTCTGGCTCAGATCTTCCAGCAGCACAGTTCTTCTCGCTGCTCAGTTCTTCTCGAAACGGAAGCCCACGCCGCGCACCGTGGCGATGTAGCGGGGGTTCGCCGCGTCGTCCCCCAGCTTCTTGCGCAGCCAGGAGATGTGCATGTCGAGGGTCTTGGTCGAGGACCACCAGGTGGTGTCCCAGACCTCGCGCATCAACTGGTCGCGGGTGACGACCCGGCCGGCGTCGCGCACCAGCACCCGCAGCAGGTCGAACTCCTTGGCGGTGAGCTGGAGCTCCTCGTCGCCCATCCAGGCGCGGTGCGACTCGACGTCGATGCGCACGCCGTGCGTGGCGGGCGGCTGCTGGGGCTCGGTGGCACCGCGCCGCAGCAGGGCCCGGACCCGGGCGAGCAGCTCGGCGAGACGGAAGGGCTTGGTGACGTAGTCGTCGGCGCCCGCGTCCAGACCGACGACGGTGTCCACCTCGTCGGCGCGCGCGGTCAGGATCAGGATCGGCACGGCGTGGCCTTCCGCCCGCAGCCTGCGGGCGACCTCCAGCCCGTCCATGCCGGGCAGCCCCAGGTCCAGCACGACCAGGTCTATGCTGCCCTGCAGCCCGGCGTCGAGTGCGGTGGGTCCGTCCTCACGCACCTCGACCTCGTACCCTTCCCTGCGCAGTGCGCGGGCCAGCGGCTCCGAGATGGACGCGTCGTCCTCGGCGAGCAGTACACGGGTCATGAGCTGATGGTAGTCCGCTCGGAGCAGCGCCCGGGGCGTGATCGCCCCGACGGCCTCCCACCTCCGGACAAGCCGGGCACCCGCCGCATGACCTCCCCCGAAGACCCCCCGGGGCGGCCTGCGACCGCGGGCTGTCATCCTGGTACGGACCTTCGAAAGGTCGACCGCGGTTCCACCCTTACCTGTGAGACGTGTCTCAAGTCCTTCCATACCGGGCAGTGTCCTGCCGTATGGTGAATCAGCGCCTGTAGCACCCAGGGGACCTTTGGCGACTGTTTGACGCTGAAGGTCTCTTTTGTGTGCGGGTCGGCCCCCACGGCCGGCCTCGAAAGGAATGACCTGTGGCCGGGCCTCACCGCGTGCCGTGACGCGCGCGGAGGCGTGGATCCCGGTGGTCGCCGTCCACCGCTTCGTGATCCGGAGCGGACCCCTCAGGCGTGGGGTGGACGGGTGCGGCCGCCGGTGCCGGCCGCCCCCCACCGGGCGCGCATCGCCTCATGAGCGCGTCCCGACCAGCAAGGATCGACCATGGCGTCCAGCCTGACGAAGGACTCGGTCACCCCGGGCACCCCCGGTTCCGAGAAGACCTTCTTCGGCCACCCCCGCGGACTGGCCACTCTCTTCATGACCGAGATGTGGGAGCGTTTCTCCTACTACGGCATGAGGGCTCTGCTCCCGCTGTACCTCGTCGCTCCGGGCGGCCTCGGCCTCAGCGCCGGCACCGCGACCGCGATCTACTCGGTGTACCTCTCGCTGGTGTACCTGCTGACGATGCCGGGCGGCTGGTTCGGTGACCGGGTCTGGGGTCCCCGCAAGACCGTCGCCGTCGCCGGCGGCGTCATCATGCTTGGCCACCTGACGCTGGCCCTGCCGTCCTCCGGCACGTTCTACGCGGGTCTCGGCCTGGTCGCCATCGGCTCCGGTCTGCTGAAGGCCAACATCTCGACGATGGTCGGCCAGCTCTACAGCGGCCCCGACGACCCGCGCCGCGACGGTGGCTTCACCGTCTTCTACATGGGCATCAACCTCGGTGCCTTCGTCGCGCCGCTCACCATCGGCACCGTCGGTGAGAACGTCAACTGGCACCTGGGCTTCGCGCTCGCCGCGGTCGGCATGGGCCTGGGCGTGATCCAGTTCCTGCTCGGCAGCCGCCACCTGGCCCCCCACTCCAGCGTGGTCCCGAAGCCGCTGTCGGTTCAGGAGAAGACCTCGACGCTGCGCAAGGCCGCGTTCTGGGCCGCGCTCGCCGTCGTCTTCTACGCGATCGTCGGCTTCTCCGGCAACTACACCCTGAACTGGATCCTGGTCCCGCTGACCCTGCTCGGCGTGATCATCCCGGTACTGGTGCTGACCAACATCAAGCGCGACAAGTCCCTGGACCGCGCCGAGCAGTCGAAGATGTCGGCGTACATCTGGTTCTTCGTCGCCGCGGCCGTCTTCTGGATGATCTACGACCAGGGCGGCTCGACCATGTCGATCTTCGCCAAGTCCTCCGCCGAGAACAGCGTCCTCGGCTGGGACTTCCCGGTCTCCTGGTACCAGTCGGTCAACCCGGTCATCATCATGGCCCTGGCCCCGGTCTTCGCCACGCTGTGGCTGGCGCTCGCCCGCCGCGGCAAGGAACCGAGCACGATCGTCAAGTTCTCGTTCGGCCTGGTCCTGGTCGGCGCGTCCTTCTTCCTCTTCCTGGCCCCGCTGTCCATCGCGGAGGGCGGCCACAAGGCGGCGGCGCTGTGGCTGGTGGCGATCTACTTCGTCCAGACCTGCGGTGAGCTGCTGCTCTCCCCGGTCGGCCTCTCGGTCACCACGAAGATGGCGCCGGTGAAGTACGCCTCGCAGATGATGGGCGTCTGGTTCCTGGCCGTCACCGCCGGTGACGCCACGACCAGCCTGCTCTCCATCGCCGGCGTCAACCTGGACAAGACGGGCATCGTGGCCATGGAGGCCACCCTCGCCGTGGTCGCCGGTCTCGCCGTGTGGATGTACCGCAAGCGCGTCAAGGAACTCATGGGCGACGTCCACTGAGGCCTGCCGGCCGCACCTTGCCTGGGAAGGGTCACCGCATCCGGTTGGATGGGTGACCCTTCGGGCGTTTCCGGGGGGGGGGGGGAGGGACGGGCCGGGCCTCGACGAGGCGCGTGGCCGACGCACGGGTGCGGGACCGCCGGCGGGGTGCGGGGAGCCGCAGGCGGGACCCTGGCGGCCGCGGACGGGGGTCCGGAGCCGCAGGCGGGCCCCGCGGAGCGCAGACGGGGTCCGGAGCCGCAGGCGGGACCCGCGGAACCGCAGGCAGGACCCGGACAGCCGCAGGCAGGACCCGCAGAACCACAGGCAGGACCCGGACAACCGCAGGCAGGACCCGCAGAACCACAGGCAGGACCCGGACAACCGCAGGCAGGACCCGCGGAACCACAGGCAGGACCCGGACAGCCGCAGGCAGAACCCGCAGAACCGCAGGCGGGGGATCAGGAGTCGGAGTCGGCGGAGTGGCGGGGGCCGCAGGCGGGACGCGGGACTCCGTCGGTTCAGAACGTCGTCGAGGGGCGCCGGGTCCGCAGTCCACCGACCGGCGGACATCCGGTCACGCGGGTGCGCTTGCGGGTCCTGGGGCGGAGCACCGGTGAGCGGGACCCGGTAAAAGAGGGTCCGTAAGGAGAGGGTTCCCTGGCCGATCGTCGGGCGGGCACAGGTAAGGCACGGGCAGCGCGCCGCGGGCCGACGCCTACGCCGGCGCCCCCAGCTCGGCCCACACCCGCTTGCCGGCGACACCCGGCGTCCGTACCACGCCCCAGTCCAGGCACAGCCGCTGCACGATGAACATCCCGTGCCCTCCGGGCCGCCCGGCGCGGTGCGGGGTGCGCGGCGCCGGCTGCCCCGTACCCCGGTCGGAGACCTCCAGCCGGATCACCTTCTTCTCACAGGTGATCCACAGCTCGTCCGGGCCCTCGGCATGCAGACAGGCGTTGGTGACCAGCTCGGACACCACGAGCAGTACGTCCTCGGCGGCGGCACGCTGGTCCGCGGTGGCGGACGGCAGCCAGCCCCAGGCGTGCAGCGCCTGACGGGTGAAGTCACGCGCGAGCGGGACCACCCCGCTCTGGTCGGCGAAGCTCAGCCTGCGGACCTGCCGCCCACCGCCGCCCGCAGGGCCACCCGCGGGCGCGGACACGGACGGGGACGCGGGCGCCCCGATCACGGCGGCCTGCCCCGCGGGCACGCCCCCCTCGGACTCCCCGGTCCCGGGCACGCCCCCCTCGGACACCCCGGAAGCGCCGCTGGGCTCCGGACCGCGGTCGCCCGGCGGATAGGGCCGGGTGGTGCTCATCAGCGCTTCACCTCACCGATTCACCAGTTCACGTTTCAAAGTCGTTCACAGTCAGTTCAGGGTGTCTCCTGCCCGACCGGACGATCCGAACACCCCCGCGTTCGGCGAAACACGGGACGGGGTGAAAACCCCGCCCCCAGGGAGCGCGCGGGACCCGTCGGCGGCCGGACAAGGGCCGGCTCAGCCGGACGGGTGGGGCAGGGCGGCCTCGAGCGTGTCGTGGAGGGTGAAGACCGCTTCGGCCCCCGTGATCTCGAACACCCGGGCCACCACGGGCTGCATGGCCACCAGATGTACACCGCCCCCCGCGGCCTCCGCCTTCAACCGCGCGCCGAGCAGGACGTTGAGCCCCGTGGAGTCGCAGAACTCCAGACGCGAACAGTCGACGACAAGCCGGTTGAACCCCTTGGCGAGACAGTCCTCCAGCGGCTCACGCAACAGATCGGCGGTGTGGTGATCCAACTCACCCGCCGGTGTCACGACGGCGCTGGGTCCCTCTTCGCGCACCCCAACCAGAAGCCGGCCCGACTGGGCACTGCCGACCGTCCCGCGGTCCATGCCGTTTCTCTCTCCCGAGGTCGTGACTGCCTGCTGACGCCCTCGAACACTACGCCTTCCCACCGCACTCCGACAGCCGAACAACCGCACACAATCGGACATACCTACACACAACACACTTGCGGTGGGCTCGGTAAACCCGGTAGGGCTAGTAGGCACACGTACCCGACACGGCCGGCTTTGGAGGCGCCGCACACCGCAGTGCACGCAATTGGCTTCGGCAGCCGTATGCCGAGAACGATGGAGGACATCATGTCACCCCGGCTCGACGCATCGCGTACCCAGGAAGCGACGTCGACACTCCCTCCGGAACATCTGGATCCCATCGAGCACCACGACGCGGTCGTCGAACACGACGGCGCACTCGCCGGGCTTCCGGACATCCCCGCTTACGACGAGGTTGCTCCGGCGGACGCCCGGGCCCTGTCCAAGACCCTCTTCGAGCGGCTGGAGTCGCTGGAGGAAGGCACTCACGAGTACGCGTACGTACGCAACACGCTCGTCGAGCTCAACCTCGCGCTCGTCAAGTTCGCCGCCTCCCGCTTCCGCTCGCGCAGCGAGCCGATGGAGGACATCATCCAGGTCGGCACGATCGGCCTGATCAAGGCGATCGACCGCTTCGAACTGTCACGCGGGGTGGAGTTCCCCACCTTCGCGATGCCGACCATCATCGGCGAGATCAAGCGCTTCTTCCGCGACACCTCGTGGTCCGTGCGCGTCCCGCGCCGCCTGCAGGAGCTGCGGCTCGACCTGGCCAAGGCCGGTGACGAACTGGCCCAGCGCCTCGACCGCGCCCCGACGGTGTCCGAACTGGCCCAGCACCTCGACCTGTCCAAGGACGAGGTCGTCGAGGGCATGGCGGCGTCCAACGCCTACACCGCCTCCTCGCTGGACGCCCAGCCGGAGGAGGACGACGCCGAGGGCGCGCTGGCCGACCGCATCGGCTACGAGGACCACGGGCTCGAGGGGATCGAGTACGTCGAGTCCCTGAAGCCGCTGATCGCCGAACTCCCGTCCCGGGACCGGAAGATCCTCTCGCTCCGCTTCGTCGCGGGCATGACCCAGTCGGAGATCGGCGAGGAACTCGGCATCTCCCAGATGCACGTCTCGCGGCTGCTGTCGCGGACACTGGTACGGCTGCGCAAGGGGCTCACGGTGGAGGAGTGATCCTCACCATCCTCACCGGGTGACGCTTGTCCTCCAGGGGGGCGGTCCGACATCGGGCCGCCCCCCTTCGGGTGGTGCGCCTCCGGTCCGGCGCGGTCACCGCAGGCGTACGCCGCGCCGCCAGACCCCGTCGACCAGCGGTACGCCGGGCCGGTAGGCCAGGTGGACGTGGCTCGGGGCGTCGAGGAGGGTCAGGTCGGCGTACGCGCCCGGGGTCAGGCGGCCGATGTCGTCACGGCGCAGGGCCGCGGCGCCGCCCGCGGTGGCCGACCAGACCGCCTCGTCGGGGGTCATCCCCATGTCCCGTACCGCGAGCGCGATGCAGAACGGCACGGACGACGTGAAGGACGAGCCGGGGTTGCAGTCGGTGGACAGCGCGACCGTGGCACCGGCGTCGACGAGGCGCCGGGCATCCGGCCACACGGCGCGGGTGGAGAACTCGGCGCCGGGGAGGAGGGTGGCGACCGTGCGACTGCTCGCGAGGGCGTCCACGTCCGCGTCGGTGAGGTGGGTGCAGTGGTCGGCGCTGGCGGCGTCGAGTTCCACGGCGAGCTGGACGCCGGGGCCGTGGGAGAGCTGGTTGGCGTGGATGCGGGGGTGGAGGCCCCTCGCCTTGCCGGCGGTGAGGATCGCGCGGGCCTGGTCGCCGTCGAAGGCGCCCTTCTCGCAGAACACGTCGATCCAACGGGCGTGCGGGGCGCAGGCGTCGAGCATCTCGCCGGTGACGAGGTCGACGTAGGCGGCCGGGTCCTCGGCGAGTTCGGGGGCGACGATGTGGGCGCCGAGGAAGGTGACCTCGTCGGTGTGGCGGGCGGCGATGGCGAGGGCACGGGACTCGTCGGCGACGGTCAGGCCGTAGCCGGACTTGGTCTCGAAGGTGGTGGTGCCCTGGCGCAGGGCCTCCGCCAGGTAACGGGTCAGGCCCGCTTCCAGTTCCGCGTCGCTCGCGGCCCGGGTGGCGGCGACGGTCGTACGGATGCCGCCGGCGCTGTAGGGGCGGCCGGACATGCGGGCGTTGAACTCCTCGGTGCGGTCGCCCGCGAAGAGCAGGTGGGAGTGCGAGTCGACGAAGCCGGGCAGGACGGCCCGGCCGCCGGCGTCGAGGCGGTTGTCAGTGGCGGGTGCTTTGCTTGATTCACCGGTCCAGGCGATGCGGTCGCCGTCGATGACGACGGCCGCGTCCCGGACCAGTCCGAGGGGGGAGTTGTCACCGAGGGAGGGGTCGTTGGTGACCAGTGCGGCGATGTTGGTGATGACGGTGCTGCTGCTCATGATGTCCGTGCGGTCCTCGTGGGGGCGGGGGCGGGTGGTCATGCGCGCAGGGCTTCGACGGCCCTCGCGAGGGCCCCGGGCACATCGGGCACGAGAGCGTGCGCCCCGTCGCGTACGACGTGCCGCCCTCCCACGATCGTGTGCCGTACGTCCGCTGCCGTCGCGGCGAATACGGCCGTCTCGGCGCCGAGCCTGGGCAGCGGCCCCGCTGTTCTGACCGAGTCCAGCGCGAGGGTCGCGAGGTCGGCGCGGGCTCCGGCCTCGATGCTGCCGGTGTCGTCCCAGCCGAGGGCGGCGTGGCCGTCGGCGGTGGCGGCGCGCAGCAGGGCGGTGGCGGTCCAGTGGCCGCGGGTGCGGGTGCGCAGGCGCTCGTTCAGCTCCATGGCGCGCGCCTCTTCCAGCAGGTCGACGACGGCGTGGCTGTCGGAGCCGAGGGAGAGCGGGGAGCCGGCTCGCTGCAGTGCGGCCGCCGGGCCGATGCCGTCGGCGAGGTCCCGTTCGGTGGTCGGGCACATGCAGGTGCCGGTGCGGCTGTCGCCGAGCAGGGTGATGTCCTCGTCGGTGAGGTGGGTGCTGTGGACGCCGGTGGTGCGGGGTCCGAGCACGCCGTGGTCGGCGAGGAGCCGGGTGGGGGTGCACCCGTGGGCGTCGCGGCAGGCGTCGTTCTCCGCGGTCTGCTCGGACAGGTGCACGTGCAGCGGGGCCCGCCGCTCCTCGGCCCACTGCGCCACCGTCGCCAACTGGTCCGCCGGTACGGCCCGTACGGAGTGGACGGCGGCCCCGATCCGCGCGTGATCGCGTTCCTTGAGAACTGAACAGCGTTCCGCCCAGGCCTGGGCCGTCCCGTCGGAGAAGCGGAGCTGGTGGGTGTTCGGGGGCTCGCCGAAGCCGGAGGACAGGTAGCAGGTGTCGAGGAGGGTGATGCGGATGCCGGCTTCGGCCGCCGCCTCGATCAGGGCCTCGCCCATCGCGTTGGGGTCGGCGTAGGGGGTTCCGCCGGGGGCGTGGTGGACGTAGTGGAACTCGCCGACGGTGCTGATGCCGGCGAGGGCCATCTCGGCGTACACCGCGCGGGCGAGGTCGTGGTAGGTCTCCGGGGTCAGCCGGTCGGCGACGGAGTACATGACCTCGCGCCAGGTCCAGAAGGTGCCGGAGCCGACCTGGACGGTGCCGCGCAGGGCCCGGTGGAAGGCGTGGCTGTGGGCGTTGGCGAGGCCCGGCAGCGTCAGTCCGCGCAGGATCTCGGCGCCGGGCGGCGGGGTGGGGACGTCCTGGTGGACGGCGGCGATGCGGCCGTCCCGTACGTCCACGGCGACGCCCGGCTCGACATGGGTGCCGAGCCAGGCGTGCTCCAGCCAGTACGTCCGCTTGGTACAGGTCACGTGCGGGCCAGCCCTTCCAGTACGTCGGCGAGTGCGCTCACCCCGGCCACGCAGTCGTCCTCGGCGGCGAACTCGGCCGGGGAGTGCGAGACGCCGGTGGGGTTGCGCACGAACAGCATGGCGGTCGGGATGCGTCCGGAGAGGATTCCGGCGTCGTGTCCCGCGCCGGTGCCGAGGACGGGGACCTTCAGCTCGGTGCCGCTGCCCAGGATGCGGGCGAGTTCGTCGCGCAGGGCGTGGTCGAACTCGACGACGGGGGTGAAGGACTCGCACTCGACGTCGAGATCCACGCCGTGGGCGGCGGCGTGGGCGCGGGCCGCCTTCTCGATGCCGGTCACCACGGTGTCCAGGCTCTCCTGGTCGGCGGCGCGGGAGTCGAGCCAACCGCGCACCAGGGAGGGGATGGCGTTGACGCCGTTCGGCTCGACGCCGATCTTGCCGAAGGTGGCGACGGCGCCGACGAGTCCGGCCTCGCGGCGGGCGGCAAGGACCGTCTCGGCGTAGCTCAGCATGGGATCGCGCCGGTCGGCGAGCCGGGTGGTGCCGGCGTGGTTGGCCTCGCCCCGGAAGTCGAAGCGCCAGCGTCCGTGCGGCCAGATGGCGCTCGCGATGCCGATGCGGTCGCCGGACAGGTCGAGGGCGCGGCCCTGCTCGACGTGGAGTTCGACGAAGGCGCCGATGCGGTCGAGCCGTTCGGGGTCGGGGCCGAGGCTGTCCGGGTCGTACCCGGCGGCCTCCATGGCCTGCGGCAGCGTGATGCCGTCCCCGTCGGTGAGGCGGTGGGCCTGCTCGACGGTGAGCGCCCCGGCGGTGAGCCGGGAGCCGACGCAGGCGAGGCCGAAGCGGGCGCCCTCCTCGTCGCCGAAGTTGACGATGCCCAGGGGCCTGGTGGTCCGCGCTCCCCTGCCGCGCAGTTCGTCCAGTGCCGCGAAGGCGGAGACCACGCCGAGGGGGCCGTCGAAGGCGCCGCCGTCGGGGACGGAGTCCAGGTGGGAGCCGGTGACCACGGCGTTGCCGGCGGCCGGGTCGCCGAGCCAGGCCCACTGGTTGCCGTTGCGGTCGACCTCGTAGGTCAGTCCGCGCGCCTCGGCCTGCTGCCGGAACCAGGCCCGGCAGTCGGTGTCGGCACCGGTCCAGGCGTAGCGGCGGTAGCCGCCGGAGGCGGAGCTGCGGCCGACCGGCAGCAGCTCCGCCCACATGCTGTGGAAGCTCACGCGGCGCCGCCCTCGTGGCCTTCGCGCATCGGCACCCGCACGTCCCGCTCGGCCGCCACGGACTCCGCGATGTCGTACCCGGCGTCGACGTGCCGGATGACGCCCATGCCGGGGTCGTTGGTGAGGACCCGGCGGATCTTCTCGCCGGCCAGCGCGGTGCCGTCGGCGACGGTGACCTGCCCGGCGTGGATCGAGCGGCCCATGCCGACGCCGCCACCGTGGTGGATCGACACCCAGGAGGCGCCGGAGGCCACGTTGACCATGGCGTTGAGCAGCGGCCAGTCGGCGATGGCGTCGGAGCCGTCGAGCATGGCCTCGGTCTCGCGGTAGGGGGAGGCGACGGAACCGCAGTCCAGGTGGTCGCGGCCGATCACGATCGGCGCGGCCAGTTCGCCGCTCGCGACCATGTCGTTGAACCGCTCACCGGCCTTGTCGCGCTCGCCGTAGCCGAGCCAGCAGATGCGGGCGGGCAGGCCCTGGAAGTGGACGCGCTCGCCGGCCATCCTGATCCAGCGGGCCAGCGATTCGTTCTCCGGAAAGAGGTCGAGGATCGCCTTGTCGGTCCTGGCGATGTCGGCGGGGTCGCCGGACAGGGCGGCCCAGCGGAAGGGGCCCTTGCCCTCGCAGAACAGGGGGCGGATGTAGGCGGGCACGAAGCCGGGGAAGGCGAACGCCCGGTCGTACCCGGCGAGCTGGGCCTCGCCGCGGATGGAGTTGCCGTAGTCGAAGACCTCGGCGCCGGCGTCCTGGAAGCCGACCATGGCCTCGACGTGCCGGGCCATGGACTCACGGGCGCGCGTGGTGAAGCCCGCGGGGTCCTTGGCGGCGGCGTCGGCCATGTCCTCCAAGGCGACGCCGACGGGGAGGTAGGCCAGCGGGTCGTGGGCCGAGGTCTGGTCGGTGACGATGTCGATGGGGGCGCCCATGGCGAGGAGCTGCGGCACCAGCTCGGCGGCGTTGCCGAGGACGCCGATGGACAGCGGCCTGCGCTGGTCCCGGGCCTCGGTGGCCAGGTGCAGGGCGTGGTCGAGGGAGTCGGCCTTCACGTCGAGGTAGCGGTGCTCGATGCGGCGGTCGATGGCGCGGGGGTCGCAGTCGACGCAGATCGCGACGCCGTCGTTCATGGTGACGGCGAGGGGCTGGGCGCCGCCCATGCCGCCGAGGCCGGCGGTGAGGGTGATGGTCCCGGCGAGGGTGCCATGGAACTTCTTCGCGGCGACGGCGGCGAAGGTCTCGTAGGTGCCCTGGAGGATGCCCTGGGTGCCGATGTAGATCCAGGAGCCGGCCGTCATCTGCCCGTACATGGTCAGGCCGAGGGCCTCCAGGCGGCGGAACTCCTCCCAGTTGGCCCAGTCGCCGACGAGGTTGGAGTTGGCGATGAGGACGCGCGGGGCCCACTCGTGGGTCTGCATGACGCCGACCGGGCGGCCCGACTGGACGAGCATCGTCTCGTCCTGCTTGAGGGTCTTCAGGGTGCGGACCATGGCGTCGAAGGAGCGCCAGTCGCGGGCCGCCTTGCCGGTGCCGCCGTAGACGACGAGCTTGTCGGGGTGCTCGGCGACCTCGGGGTCGAGGTTGTTCTGGAGCATCCGCAGGGCGGCCTCCTGCTGCCAGCCCAGGGCGCTCGGCGTCGTACCGCGTGGCGCTCGGACAGGACCAGGGGGCGGCCCGTAGGGCCTCGGTTGAGGGTGGTGGCGGGAGACGGGCGGGCGGGGTCCGGACATGGTCTGCCTCCTGGTGGCTTGCTCCCGGCGGAATGTTGCTGCGGATATTCATATCCTCGCTTCGTGAATAGACCTAGTCAATACGTCCGTGTCCCGGCGCGGGCGCGTTGCGGGTGTTTGGCTGGACGTGTGGTCAGGCAGGCGGGCGAGGGGACGGAGGATCGCGTGAGCGACAGCGCGAGCACGAGCGGTGATCTGGACGGCACCGACGCGGAGCGGGCCGCACGGCGGGACCGGGCGGTGCGTGCGGCCGTGGGGCAGGGGCTGCTCGGCCCCGACGCCCCGATCGTCGGGCTGCTGGACGTGACCGGGATCCGGGAGTCGGCGGCGGCGCTGCGGGCGGCGTTCGAGGCGGTGACGGCGCCGGGGACACCCGTGCTGCACGCCTTCGCGGTGAAGGCGAGCCCGCTGGTTCCGGTGCTGCGGCTGCTGCACGAGGAGGGCATCGGCGCGGAGGTCGCGAGCCCGGGCGAGCTGGCCCTGGCGCGGGCCGCGGGCGTACCGGCGGAGCGGACGGTGCTGGACTCGCCCGCCAAGACGCCGGGTGAGCTTCGGGAGGCACTGGCGCTGGGCATCGCGGTCAACGCCGACAACCCGCAGGAGCTGGAGCGCATCGACGGCCTGATGGCCGAGCGGGCGAGCGGCTCCCCGCTCGGCATCCGGGTCAACCCGCAGGTCGGCGGGGGCTCCATCGAGGCCCTGTCGACGGCCACGGCGACCTCGAAGTTCGGCGTGGCACTGCGCGACGAGGGAGCGCGCGAGTGGGTGGTGCGGGCGTATCTGGACCGGCCGTGGCTGACCCGGCTGCACGCGCACACCGGCTCCCAGGGCATCCCGCTGACGCTGATGGCCGAGGGGGCGGCCGCGACGTACACGCTCGCCGAGGAGATCAACGAGCGGGCCGGGCGCCGGCAGGTGGACACGCTCGACATCGGCGGCGGACTGCCGGTGAACTTCGCGTCGGACGAGACGACGCCGACGTACGCGGAGTACGCGCGTGTGCTGCGCGGGGCGGTGCCGGGGCTGTTCGACGGGCGGTACGGGCTGGTCACCGAGTTCGGACGGTCACTGCTGGCCAAGCACGGCACGGTCGTGGCCCGCGTGGAGTACGCCAAGAGCGCCGGGGGCCGGCCGGTCGCGGTGACGCACGCGGGCGTGCAGGTGGCGACGCGGACGGTGTACGCGCCGGGGGCGTGGCCGCTGCGGATCGCCGCGTACGACGGCAAGGGGGTGCCGAAGGCGGGGCCGGACGTGGTGCAGGACGTGGCGGGACCGGCGTGTTTCGCGGGGGACCTGCTGGCGGCGGGGCGTGCGCTGCCGCTGCTGGAGCAGGGGGACCACGCGGCGGCGCTGGACACGGGGGCGTACTACTTCGCGCACCATTACGCGTACAACTCGCTGGCGCGGCCCGGGGTCTACGGGTTCGTGGCGGAGGGCTCCGAAGGCGTCGCCTTCGCGACCGTGCGGGAGGCTCAGACGGTCGAGGAGATCGTGGCCGAGGCGGGAGGGGAGCGGGTCACCGCGCTGACCGACGCCATGCGCCGTGCGGGTGCGGGTGATTCCTAGCTAGTGCCGCGGCAGGCAACGTTTGCCCGGTAAGGAGCGGCGTCCGGTGCGTGCTCTCGGCGTGCCGGCCGGAAGCCCTCGTACTGGACGTACTCGGGCTTTCGGCCGGTGCGGCGAGAGTGCGTGCCGGGCGTCGCGACGGGGCGAACGTTGCCTGTTGCGGCACTAGAGGGCCCGTCTGACCGTTCCCGTCGTCCGCCCGGAGGGCGGGCCGCACGGCGTCCGGCGCCTTGCGATCGCACGCACCGGACGCCGCGCGGCAGGCGGGAATGGCCAGTCAGGCACTGGCCCGCGGGTGCGTGGTGGCCGGGCACGCCCGCGCGGTGGCACGGCCCCGCGCCCCTCCGGGGGCGCCGCGGCCGTCCCGGATCAGACCAGCGCCGCCGTCTTGCGCCTCGCGCCGCCCGGTGCCGCGTCGCCCGCCGCGATGCCCGTGCAGCGGTAGGCCTTGACGGCCTTGCCCGCAGGGCGGCCGTTGCCGCGGGCGAGCCAGTCCACGCGCACCCACAGCAGGGCGCCGTCGGCCTGTTCGCGGCGGCCGATCCAGGCCGACTTCAGCCACAGCCCGGCACCGCAGCCGGCCATCAGCAGTCCGGCGGTGGCGGGCACGGCGAAGGCGCTGCCCAGGGCGGCGAGGAAGGCGAGCAGCAGCCACCAGCGGTGGCCCCGGCGCCAGTTGCGCACGGTCACCGCGCGGTCCTGGAGCACGTCGTGCTTGCCCGCGCGGGCGGCCGAGCCGGCCAGGGCGGTGTACCGCTTCCGCCGCACGGACGCCACCACGGCCGTCGCCACGATGAACAGCGCCGCACCGGCCAGGACGCCGATCCGGCGCCCGGTCAGCCCCGGCACCAGCACGCCGATGCCCGCCGCGAGTACGCCCAGCCACCACAGTGGCGCCGCCCCCGCCCGTACGACGACGGCGACCCGAGCCAGTCCCTGTCCTCCGCGCGCCACGTTCCGGCCTCCTGTCCCAGTCCTGTCTGTGCGATGCGTCTGAGGGGTGTGTCAGGCGCCGCACTGTAGCGGGGGAAGCTGAGACGAATCTGAGAACCCGTCCGCCGTCCGTGTCACTCCACGAACAGGCCCCGTGCCGCCGCCTTGGCGTCGAACTCCTCCAGCCGGGCCTGGGCGTCCGGCAGGTCGTCGCACATCGCCTCCAGCAGCACCCGGCCGATCAGCATCGGCGCGCAGGCCGTGTCGAAGGCGAGGCCCGTGCCGACGGCGGCGGGCAGCAGCAGGTCGGACACCTTGGCGACCGGCGCGAAGGCGGAGTCGGCGACGGTCACCACCGTGAGCCCCGCCTCCTTGGCGTGGGCGAGCGTGTCGACGACCTCGCGCGGGTGCCGGGGCAGGGCGAAGCAGAGCAGGGCGCTCGCGCCGGCCCGGACGGCGGCGTCGATGCGGTCGTGGATCATCGTGCCGCCCTCGTTGAGGAGCCGCACGTCGGGGTGGACCTTGGCGGCGAAGTAGGCGAAGCCGTGCGCCTGGGCGGCCGCCGCCCGCAGCCCGAGGACCGGGAGCGGCCGGCTGCCCGCGAGGATCCGGCCCGCCTCCCGCACCGGCCCGGGATCGGCCAGCGCCTCCGCAAGGTGCCGCAGGTTCTCGATCTCGGCCTCCACGGCCTGCTGGTACTCGTTGCAGGAGCCCGTGTCCGTCGCCGGTTCCGCGGGGGCGACCTCGCGCAGATGGCGGCGCAGCGCCGGGTAGCCGTCGAAGCCGAGGGCGACGGCGAAGCGGGTCACGGACGGCTGGCTGACCCCGGCCAGCTCGGCCAGCTCCACACTCGACAGGAAGGGCACGTCGGCGGCCCGCCGCACCATGCTGTGCGCGATGCGCCGCTGGGTCGGCGTCAGCCGGTGCCCCTCGAAGAGCGCCTGCAGCCGCGCGGCCGGGCTGTCCGTCCCGCTCATGACGTGCTCCCCCTCGATCTATTCACCCGTCCTGGATTCTGCATACCGTTATACAGGCGAACAGGGAGCGGGGGCACGCGATGCCGGGACGGCCGGGCAGATCCACGGCCCGCACGCCCTCCTCGCGGAGCCGCTCGCGCGAGAAGCGGTCGTCTCACCGCCCCCGCCCCGTACGGGTCGCCCCCGCCGAAGACGGGGGCTAACCCCCGTGCCGGCGCCGCCCCCGCCGCCTACCGTGGGACCCATGACGGGAATGGACGGGCGGGACACCGACCTCAAGAAGGAACTCGACGCCACCCTGCAGACCCGCAGGGAGCTCGGCGAGGAGTACGAGTCCGCGCTGGTCGACTCGTTCCTGGAGAAGGTCGACCAGCGCATCGACGGGGCGGTGGAGCGGCGGGTGCGCCGGCAGCTCGCCGAGCAGCAGATGACGGCGGCGCGCGACAGCCGGTCGCCGAGGCCCACCGACTCCTTCGGCGAGCGCTTCGGCTTCGGCATCGTCTCGCTGGTCCTCGCCGTCCCGCTCTCCGCGATCGGCGGCGGCATCGCCAACCTCCCCGGGCTGCTGACCGCCTGGGCGGGCATCGTCGGGGTCAACGTCGTCCAGGCCGCCCGCACCAACCCGGGCCTCTTCGGGCGCCGCCGCGCCGAGAAGAACGACGCCTGGATGGACTGAGCCGCCCGGTTCGGCCCGGTCGGCCGGGAGGACGCGGGGCCGGGACTGCCGACGGGAGAAGACTGCGCGGGGACCGCCGCACCCCCATCGCTGGGGGGCGGGACGACGACGGTCCCCGCGGGGGACGCGCGCCGGGCCCCGTGGGGCCGGGCGGCGCGTCCGTGGCGTCCATGGAGGTCCGGGAGCCGCTCCGGAAGGTCCGTGACGCCGTTCGGTGTCGGCCTGGGCGGGGAGCCGCTCCCGCCCTGCCGACAACCCCTACTCTGCCGGTCCCGTGTTAACCGTGTGCTGCGCGAACGTGTCGCCCGCGTACCACTTCCGCGAAGTCCGCGAAGATCGCCGGGAGCCCCGAGTGCGGCCTCGACGCCGACGGTTCACCCGGCGTTCACCACCGCTTCCCGTGACGGTTCGTCACTTGCCGCCGCTCGCGAGGAAGGACAGCAGGTCCTGACGGCTCACCACACCGGTCGGCTTGCCCTCGACGAGGACGATCGCCGCGTCGTCGGCTCCGAGCACCGACATCAGGTCCGCCACCGGCTCACCGGAGCCGACCTGCGGCAGCGGGGTCGACATGTGCTTCTCCAGCGGGTCGTCCAGCGAGGCGTGCTTGGTGAACAGGGCGTCCAGCAGTTCACGTTCCACGACCGAGCCGACGACCTCGGCGGCCATCACGTCCGGGTGGCCGGCGCCGGGTTTGACGATCGGCATCTGCGAGACGCCGTACTCGCGCAGCACCTCGATGGCCTGGCCGACGGTCTCGTCCGGGTGCATGTGGACGAGGGAGGGGATGGAGCCGCCCTCCTTGTGGTTCAGGACGTCGGCGACCCGGGCGCTGGGGCCGGTGTCCTCCAGGAAGCCGTAGTCGGCCATCCACTCGTCGTTGAAGATCTTGCTGAGATAGCCGCGCCCGCTGTCCGGCAGCAGGACGACGACCACGTCGTCCTCGCCGAGCCGCTCGGCCACCTCCAGCGCCGCGACGACGGCCATGCCGCAGGAGCCGCCCACCAGCAGGCCCTCCTCCTTGGCCAGGCGGCGGGTCATCTGGAAGGAGTCCTTGTCGGAGACGGCGACGATCTCGTCGGCGACGTCACGGTCGTAGGCGGTCGGCCAGAAGTCCTCACCGACGCCCTCGACCAGGTACGGCCGCCCGGAGCCGCCGGAGTAGACCGACCCCTCGGGGTCGGCGCCGATCACCTTCACGGCGCCGTCGCTGGCCTCCTTCAGGTAGCGCCCGGTGCCGGAGATGGTGCCGCCGGTGCCGACGCCGGCGACGAAGTGGGTGATCTTCCCCTCCGTCTGTTCCCACAGCTCGGGGCCGGTCGAGTGGTAGTGGGAGAGCGGGTTGTGCGGATTGGAGTACTGGTCCGGCTTCCAGGCGCCCGGCGTCTCGCGGACCAGCCGGTCGGAGACGTTGTAGTAGGAGTCCGGGTGCTCGGGGTCGACCGCCGTCGGGCAGACGACGACCTCGGCGCCGTAGGCGCGCAGTACGTTGATCTTGTCCGTGGACACCTTGTCGGGGCAGACGAAGACGCACTTGTACCCCTTCTGCTGGGCCACGATCGCGAGCCCCACGCCCGTGTTGCCGCTGGTCGGCTCCACGATCGTGCCGCCGGGCCGCAGCTCTCCGCTCTTCTCTGCGGCCTCGATCATGCGCAGGGCGATGCGGTCCTTCACCGAGCCGCCCGGGTTGAAGTACTCCACCTTGGCCAGGACGGTCGCCCTGATGCCCTTGGTCACGCTGTTGAGCCTCACCAGCGGGGTGTTGCCGACGAGGCTGATCATCGAGTCGTGGAAATGCACCGTGGTCTCCGGATGCTGCAAAAGATGCGGTCGTAGTAGTTCCGTCAGCCTATGGCCTGCCGCCCCGCCGGGGCCTCGCGACGGTCGTTCACTCACCGTTGGGATTTGGCGACCGTCCGTACGGGGCAAGCAGTGGATGTACGGGTTCGAGGAGGTGGCGGCGACGCATGACGAGCATGTCGAGGGCGAGGGTGGCCCGGCGGATCGCGACCGGCGCTGCGTACGGCGGCGGCGGGATCGGACTGGCCGGCGCGGCCGCGGTCGGTCTGCTGCTGGCGGAGGTGCAGCTGGCCAGGCGCCGGGTGGGCATCGGCACGCCCCGCCGGGTGCCGAACGCGCAGGGACTGTACGGCGACGCCCTGCCGGCGGCCGGTGATCCGCCGCTGCGGTTGATGATGCTGGGCGACTCCACGGCCGCCGGGCAGGGTGTGCACCGGGCCGGGCAGACGCCGGGCGCACTGCTGGCGTCGGGGCTCGCGGCGGTGGCGGAGCGGCCGGTGGAGCTGGGGTCGGTCGCGGCGCCGGGGGCCTGTTCGGACGACCTGGACCGGCAGGTGGCGCTGGTGCTCGGGGATCCGGACCGGGTGCCCGACATCTGCGTGATCATGATCGGCGCGAACGACGTCACCCACCGGATGCCGGCGACCCGCTCGGTCCGGTACCTGTCGGGGGCGGTACGGCGGCTGCGCACGGCCGGCTCGGAGGTGGTGGTCGGCACCTGCCCGGACCTCGGCACGATCGAGCCGGTACGGCAGCCGCTGCGCTGGCTGGCCCGGCGGGCCTCGCGGCAACTGGCGGCGGCGCAGACGATCGGCGTCGTGGAGCAGGGCGGGCGCACGGTGTCGCTGGGCGATCTGCTGGGCCCGGAGTTCGCGAAGAATCCCCGGGAGCTGTTCGGCCCGGACAACTACCACCCCTCCGCGGAGGGCTACGCCACGGCCGCGATGGCGGTACTGCCGTCGGTCTGTGCCGCGCTCGGCCTGTGGCCGGCCGAGGAGGAGCGCCCCGACGCCCTGCGCCGCGAGGGCTTCCTGCCGGTGGCCCGTGCGGCGGCCGAGGCCGCGTCCGAGGCGGGCACGGAGGTCGCGGCCGCGATGCCGTCGGGGCCGCGCGGCCCTTGGGCGCTGCTGAAGCGCCGGCGTCGCCGCCGGGTGGCGGAGGCAGAACCGACCAGCCCGTCCGGCGTCTGAGGCCGAGGCCGTCCGGGCCGACGGGGGTCCGGGCCGTCGGCGGTCCGGGCCTACGCGGATCGGGGGCGCGGGTCTGGGGTGACACGGGTCCGGGCCCGCCCGGGTCCCGACCGACACGGGTCCCGGCCTACCCAGGCCCCGGCCCACCCCAGGTCCCGGCCTACGCGGAACCGACGTGACACGGGTCCCGGCCCACCCCAGGCCCAGACCTACGCGGAACCGAGGTGACACGGGCCCCGGCCCACCCCAGGCCCAGACCTACGCGGAACCGAGGTGACACGGGTCCCGGCCCACCCCGGGTCCCGGCCTACGCGGATCCGGGGTGACACGGGTCCCGGCCTACGCGGAGCCCGGCCTACGCGGGGTCCCGCGGCCTACACGGAGCCCGGCCGAAACGGGGCCGGGGGGCCCAGCCCCCAGGGCCCCCCGCGCCCGCACGTGGAGAGGGCGAAACCACCGGATGCCCCGCACGCACAGGGGAGCGCCAACCGCCGGAGGCCCCCGCACAGGGGACGCCCAACCGCCGGAGGCCAAAGCAAGCGCTTAGAAAGTTGCGGTCCATGTCACACCCCCGGACCCGTGACCCAGGCCATACGTCCGGGTAACTTCCCAACCAGCCACGCCCGCCCACCCGTCGTACCGACCCGCCACTGGAGCCGTGATGCCCGAAGCCGTGATCGTCTCAGCCGCCCGCTCCCCCATCGGCCGCGCCTTCAAGGGCTCCCTGAAGGACCTGCGCCCCGACGACCTGGCCGCCACGATCATCCAGGCCGCCCTCGCCAAGGTCCCCGAGCTGGACCCGAAGGACATCGACGACCTGATGCTCGGCTGCGGTCTGCCCGGCGGCGAGCAGGGCAACAACCTCGGCCGGATCGTCGCCGTCGAGATGGGCATGGACCACCTGCCCGGCTGCACCGTCACCCGGTACTGCTCCTCGTCCCTGCAGACCTCCCGCATGGCCCTGCACGCCATCAAGGCCGGCGAGGGCGACGTCTTCATCTCGGCCGGCGTCGAGATGGTCTCCCGCTTCGCCAAGGGCAACTCCGACAGCCTGCCGGACACGCGCAACCCCCTCTTCGCCGAGGCCGAGGCCCGTACCGCCGAGGTCGCGCAGCAGGAGGGCACCACCTGGCACGACCCGCGCGAGGACGGCCTGGTCCCCGACCCGTACATCGCGATGGGCCAGACCGCCGAGAACCTCGCCCGCGCCAAGGGCATCACCCGGCAGGACATGGACGAGTTCGGCGTCCGCTCGCAGAACCTCGCCGAGGAAGCCATCAAGAACGGTTTCTGGGAGCGCGAGATCACCCCGGTGACCCTCCCCGACGGCACCGTCGTCGCCAAGGACGACGGCCCGCGCGCCGGCGTCACCCTGGAGGGCGTCCAGGGCCTCAAGCCCGTCTTCCGTCCCGACGGCCTGGTCACCGCCGGCAACTGCTGCCCGCTCAACGACGGCGCCGCGGCCCTCGTCATCATGAGCGACACCAAGGCCCGCGAGCTGGGTCTGACCCCACTCGCCCGCATCGTCTCCACCGGCGTGTCCGGCCTGTCCCCCGAGATCATGGGCCTGGGCCCGGTCGAGGCGAGCAGGCAGGCCCTCGCCCGCGCCGGGCTGACCATCGACGACATCGACCTGGTCGAGATCAACGAGGCGTTCGCCGCCCAGGTCATCCCCTCCTACCGCGACCTGGGGATCCCGCTGGAGAAGCTGAACGTCAACGGCGGCGCCATCGCCGTCGGCCACCCCTTCGGCATGACCGGCGCCCGCATCACCGGCACGCTCATCAACTCCCTCCAGTGGCACGACAAGCAGTTCGGCCTGGAGACGATGTGCGTCGGCGGCGGCCAGGGCATGGCCATGGTCATCGAGCGCCTGAGCTGAGCGGCGGACCGCTCTCCGGCGAACGCCGGACGACCGCCTGAAGGACTGTCGGTAGCACCTGGGAGACCCAGCGTGACAGCACGGCCCGGAGCCCCGGCCACCCCAGGGTTCTGGGCCGTTTTGTGACCCAATCTCCCCCAGGATGTGACCTACCTCTCCCGCACCCTTGATTTACGCAGGTCAGACCAGCCACACCCCCACCGCCCAGGCCCAAAGTCCTGTCCGTTTGGTGACGTTACGCACTGACAGACGGTTAGTCCGCCCTTCAAGCTGATGTAGGAAGTCGGGGGTCGACTTTGAACCGGGAGTACGTCAGTGAGCGCCATGCCGATCGCCCTGCTGCTCACCACGGCCGCCACCGGCGCCGTGGGCGTCGCCGTCCTGCGCGCCGTGCTCGTGCTGCGCCGCCAGGTGGCGGCCCTGCACACCGAGCTGGCCGAGGGCCGCGCCGCCGCCACGCGGGGCCGGGTTCCCGCCGCGCGCACCACCGCCGACGCCGACGAGATACGCGCCGCCGTCGCGGAGGCACTCGCCGAGGAGCGTGAGCGGGAACTCGCCGAGGCGCGGGCCTTCTGGGCCGCCCAGGAGTCGCGGGACGCCTCCGACGCGCCCCTGCTCCTCGGCCTGTCCGACAGCGAGCTGTTCCTGCCGCGCCAGGCCGATCTCGTGGGCCTGGAGTCGGTGGTGGAACCGGGCGCGGACACCGACGAACCGTCCCCCACGGACTCCGCCGAGCTCGCCGCCGCCCGCCGTCGGCACCCCTCCCACCCGGATTTCGTACCGAACCCGTCACCGGTGGTCAACGACCACGAGCGCACCGTCGCCGCCCTCGAGGAGCTGGCCGGGTCGAGCGTCGCGCTCGCCGACGTCCGCCCGGGCCCGCTGGGCACCCTCGACGTGTACGTCTTCGCCGACGGGACCACCCTCTGCATGACCCCGGGCCACCGCGAGACCGCGGAGCGCCTGGCCGCCGCGCTGAGCGCGGGCAAGACGCCGTACCTCCTCGGCGGCTCGGGGATCTCCGGCGCCTACACGCTGACCTTCGCGTGCGGCGACGAGAACGTGTACATCCTGGCGGACCGCGTCATCGCGTCCCTGTAGTTCCCCGCGGTGGTCGACCGCGACAGCTCCCCGCGGCCGTTCCCCGCGTACGCCGGATGCTGCCGGGCGTTCAGACCCCGGCCCGCTTGCGCGCCTCCTCCACCAGCGCCACCGCTTCCTCCACCTGCCCGTCGTCCCTCAGGACGAGGGCCAGGTCGTGCGCGGCGACGGCGATCTGGTCGGCGGCGGCGAACATCCCCGCGTCCGGCATCTCCCGGGGCTCCGCGTCCGGTTCCTCCGCGAGCTGGGCGCGCCGGGCCATCTCCCTGGCCAGCGCCAGGGCCTCGGCCGCGGCCCCGCGTTGCAGCCGGCTCTGCGGAGCGGCGCGCAGACGGTCGGCGAAGTCGTCCACGGCACGGGTCAAAGGCGTCGTATCAACCACGGCGCGAGCGTACGCGGCCGTCCGGGACTGTTGCCAACGGGCGAACGCTCAGGCACGGTGACCTGAAGGACCGGCTTACATCCCCTTTCGTCCGGAGGCGCCGATGTCCCAAGTCTTCTCCGAGGAGACCCATCGCAACCTGCTCGCCCGTATTCCCCACTGCACCGGTCGTGAGATCTCCGACTGGCTGCGCGCCGTCGAGGACGGCCCCGCCCTCCTCCGCTTCGAGGAGAAGGTCAGCTGGCTCCGCCACGAGCACGACCTGGCGTACGGCCACGCCAAGGCGATCATCCACGAGTACGACCTGAGGAGGGCCGCGCGCAAGCTGCTCTGAGCGTGCGCGGTTCCGACCGTCCGCACCGAAGAACATGTCCCCACGACAACGGAGGGCCCCGGGCGTGTCGCCCGGGGCCCTCCACATGCGGGGTCGTACTAGTCGCTGCTGTTGAGGATCGAGATGAGTCGCAGGAACTCGAGGTAGATCCACACCAGCGTCAGCGTGAGGCCGAAGGCGGCGAGCCAGGCCTCCTCGCGCGGGGCTCCGTAGGCGAGGCCGTCCTCGACCTGCTTGAAGTCCAGGGCGAGGAAGCAGGCGCCGAGGATGATGCCGACGACGCCGAAGACGACACCGAGCGCACCGCTGCGGAAGCCGAGGCCGTCACCGCCGCCGAACACGGCGAACAGCAGGTTCACCGCCATCAGGAGGACGAAGCCGAGCGCGGCCGCCATCACGAAGCCGTAGAAGCGGCGGTTGACGCGGATCCAGCCGGCCTTGTACGCGATCAGCACGCCGGCGAAGACCGCCATCGTGCCGATCACGGCCTGCATGGCCGCACCGTCGGCGATCCGGTTGTCGACGACGCTGGAGACGACGCCGAGGAAGACACCCTCGAACGCCGCGTAGAGCAGGATCAGCGCCGGCGAGGCTTTGCGCTTGAAGGACTGGACGAAGCCCAGGACCATACCGATCAGCGCGGCACCGATACCGATGCCGTAGGAACGGTTGATGTTGGCGTCGTCCACGGGCAGCAGCGCCCACGCCAGCGCGGCCGTCACCACGAGCACGCCGAGCGTGCTCGCCGTCCGCAGGACGACGTCGTCCATCGTCATCCGGCCGGTCGTGGCCGGCGCCTGCGGCGGCGCGCCGTACTGCAGGTCCTGCTGGGCGTACGGGTTCTGGGCGTAGGGGTTGCCGGCGGGCTGGGCGTACGGAGCGCCCTGCGCGTACGGGTTGCCCTGCGTGGCGACGGCGGGACCCCCGGCCTGCGGCGCGGCGTTGAAGCCCGCGTAGCCGTTGTCGCGGCTGAACCCCCGTCGCGAGAAGACCGGGTTTCTGCTCCTCATTTCACTCCTCCATGGCCACACTGCGCAGCCTTGGCTCAAGAGTAATAGAACGGCAAAGGAATGACCCTACTGCTTGGGGAGGATCTTTCCCTCGCACTGGCGGACAACACGCTACGCGGAGCGGTGATTCCCCTCACGGCGGGGGGCGTACGCCGGTCCGCGTGCCGTCCGCGCACCCTTCGTACGCCGGTCCGTGTGCGCTCACCCGATCGGGAAGCCGGTGTAGGCCTCGGCGAGGTCGGTCTCGGCGGCGCGGGAGCCGGCGATCCGGTCCAGGCGGGCCACCTGGAGACGGTCGTCGAAGGACGTGGCGTCGGGTGCGCGGTGCAGCAGCGTCGTCATGTCGTACGAGAAGCGCTCGGCCTGCCAGACGCGGCGCAGGCAGGTCGCGGAGTAGGCGTCGATGAGCTCGTCGGAGCCGGTCCGCGTGCGGTGGGCCAGCGCCCGCGCGAAGGTGACGACGTCCCCGACGGCGAGGTTGAGGCCCTTGGCGCCGGTCGGCGGCACGATGTGCGCGGCGTCTCCGGCCAGGAAGAGGCGGCCGTGCCGCATGGGCTCGTGGACGTAGGAACGCATGGGGGTGACCGACTTCTGGGTGATCGGGCCCCGCCGGAGGGTCCAGTCGTCGTCCGTCTCGAAGCGGCGTTCCAGCTCGGCCCAGATCTCCTCGTCGCTCCACGCCTCGGCGTCGGTGCCCTCGGGCACCTGGAGGTAGAGGCGGGAGACGGACGGGGAGCGCATGGAGAGCAGGGCGAAGCCGCGGTCGTGACGGGCGTAGACCAGCTCGTCGTGGGAGGGGGCGACGTCGGCGAGCACGCCCAGCCAGCCGAAGGGATACGTCCGCTCGAAGGTGCGCCCGTCCGGGACCGCCCGCCGGGCCACGCCCCAGAAGCCGTCGCAGCCGACGACGTAGTCGCACTCCAGGACGTCCTCGACGCCCTCGTGCCGGAAGCGGACGCGCGGGTGCTCGGTGTCGGCGCCCTCCACGGCCAGCGCCTCGGCCTCGAACAGCAGCGGGCCGCCCTCCTCCAGCTGGAGGGCGATGAGGTCCTTGCAGACCTCGGTCTGGGCGTAGACCATGACGGACCTGCCGCCGGTGAGCGCGGGGAAGTCGACGCGGTGGCGCCGCTTCGCGAAGCGCAGCTCGATTCCGTCGTGGCGCAGCCCCTCGCGGTCCATCCGCTCCCCGGCGCCGGCCTCGCGCAGGACGTCCACCGTGCCCTGCTCCAGGATTCCGGCGCGCTGCCGGCGCTCGACGTAGGCGCGGTCGCGGCTCTCCAGGACGACCGAGTCGATCCCGACGTTGTGGAGCAGCCGGGCGAGCAGGAGTCCGGCGGGGCCTGCCCCGATGATGCCGACGGTGGTGCGCATCGGTCGTTCCCTTCGATGTGGCGTCGTTGCCGAGCGAGGTATCAAGATGTTGTTCGCGTAGTGAAAATTTCTTCACTTGCTGTCGAGGTGAGTTTCCGGCCGCGCGCACGCCGCTGTCAACGGTCGGAGGGGAAGTCTTCGACGAAGGACACAGGGGAACGAAGGCGTCGGAAGTGCCCGGAGCCGGACTCGAACCGGCACGCCCGCGAAGGGGCAGCGAGGTTTAAGCTCGCCGTGTCTGCATTCCACCATCCGGGCAGGCCATGGGCTCCGCGTCGAGCGCCTTGAGCCTATCGGGACGCCCCCCTCGAACATGGGTCGGGTGGACCGATGTTGTCTTATTTTATGGGCGCCTGAGGGATCATCAGATCTCCGGCCGGGCCATTCTCACTTGCCAACAGCCTTGCGTGCGGCGCTCGGCCACGCATACGGAATGACGGAATTTCACCGCCTCAACAAGGACGCCCGCCCCGTTATCGCGCCGCACGTGCCGCGGCGGCGCCGTCAGGGGCGCCCGTCATCCTCAGGTAGTACACCGAGCCGGAGCGTCCGACCGAAGTCGCCCCCCGGAACCGGAACAGCGGCTGACTCCACGGCGCCGCGCGGCCGCAAGGATGGAGAACGTCCCCGAGCACACGCCGTACCGACAGGAGCGCCCTTCCCGTGACCACCGCACCCATCGCCGACCGGTCCACCACCGTGGCCGCACGCGCCACGGAGCTTTCCAAGATCTACGGCCAGGGTGAGACCCAGGTGGTCGCCCTGGACCGCGTCTCCGTCGACTTCCGGCAGGCCGAGTTCACCGCCATCATGGGCCCCTCCGGATCCGGCAAGTCCACGCTGATGCACTGCGTCGCCGGGCTGGACACCTTCTCCTCCGGCTCGGTGCGCATCGGCGACACCGAACTGGGCTCCCTGAAGGACAAGCAGCTCACCAAGCTGCGCCGGGACAAGATCGGCTTCATCTTCCAGGCGTTCAACCTGCTGCCGACGCTCACCGCGCTGGAGAACATCACCCTCCCGATGGACATCGCGGGCCGCAAGCCGGACAAGCAGTGGCTGAACTCCGTGATCGAGATGGTCGGCCTCTCCGGCCGGCTCGGGCACCGTCCCTCCCAGCTCTCCGGCGGCCAGCAGCAGCGGGTGGCCGTGGCCCGGGCGCTGGCCTCCCGGCCGGAGATCATCTTCGGTGACGAGCCGACCGGGAACCTCGACTCCCGCTCGGGCGCCGAGGTGCTGGGCTTCCTGCGCAACTCCGTGCGGGAGCTGGGGCAGACGGTCGTGATGGTCACCCACGACCCGGTGGCCGCGGCCTACGCGGACCGGGTGGTCTTCCTCGCGGACGGACGCATCGTCGACGAGGTGTACGGGCCGACGGCCGACTCGGTGCTGGACCGCATGAAGCAGTTCGACGCCAAGGGCCGCACCAGCTGACGTCCCGCCCCCCTCTCCCCCGTACGTCTGGACAGAGAAGACCCATGTTCCGTACCGCCTTGCGCAACGTTCTCGCGCACAAGGCCAGGCTGTTGATGACCGTACTCGCCGTGATGCTCGGCGTGGCGTTCGTGTCGGGCACCCTGGTCTTCACCAACACCATCACCGACGCCCTGCAGAACAGCTCCGCCAAGGGCTTCGACCAGGTCGACGTCGCGGTGACGACCGAGTACCAGGACGCCGAGGGCGACAGGGTCGGCGAGGCTCCCGAGCTGACCGAGGCCCTCGTCGAGGACAGCGCGAAGGTGCCGGGCGCCGCCTCCGCCATCGGCGTCGTGTCCGGCTTCACCGCCGTCGCCGACAAGGACGGCGGCCTGATCGGCGACGGCTGGAGCACGAAGGGCGGCAACTACTGGGGGGCCGAGGACCCCCGGTACCCCCTGACCGAGGGGCGCGCGCCGAAGGGCGAGGGCGAGATCCTCATCGACTCCAGGACCGCCGAGCGCACCGGCTACGGCGTCGGCGACACCGTGCGGATGTCCGTCGAGGGCCCGGTCCTCACCCCGAAGGTCGCCGGCGTCTTCACCACCGACGACGGCAACGTCGCGGCCGGCGGCAGCCTCACCCTGTTCGACACGGCGACCGCGCAGAAGCTCCTCGGCAAGGCGGGCACGTACGACGAGATCGACGTCAAGGCCAAGCCCGGTGTCACGCAGGCCGCGCTGAAGGCGCAGCTGGACAAGGCGCTGCCGAAGGACCTCGTCGAGACCACCACCGGCCAGAAGATGGCCGACGACCAGGCGGAGATGATCGCCTCGCAGATGAGCGGCATGAAGCAGGGCCTGCTGGTCTTCGCCGGCATCGCGCTGTTCGTCGGCACGTTCATCATCGCCAACACCTTCACCATGCTGGTCGCCCAGCGCACCAAGGAACTGGCCCTGCTGCGGGCGGTCGGCGCCTCCCGTCGGCAGGTCACGCGGTCGGTGCTGATCGAGGCGTTCGTGGTGGGCGTCGTCGCCGCGGTGACAGGTCTGCTCGCGGGCATCGGCATCGGTGCCGGGATGCGCTCCCTGATGGGCTCGATGGGCGCGGTCGTGCCCGACGGGCCGCTGGTGATCTCGTCCGGCACGATCGTCACGGCCCTCGCGGTCGGCGTCCTGGTCACCATGCTGGCGGCGTGGCTGCCGGGCCGCCGGGCGGCGAAGATCCCGCCGGTGGCGGCGATGAGCAGCGTGCACGCCAAGGCCACGACCAAGTCGCTGGTGCTGCGCAACACGCTGGGCGCGCTGGTCTCGGCCGCCGGCGTCGCGGTCGTCCTCGCGGCGACGACGATGAGCGGCTCGGACGGGCAGGCCCCGATGGGCATGGGCGCGGTGCTGCTGATCATCGGGGTGTTCATCCTGACGCCGCTGCTGTCCCGCCCCCTGATCGCCGCCGCGGCACCGGTGCTGCGCGTGTTCGGCATCTCGGGCAAGCTGGCCCGGCAGAACTCGGTGCGCAACCCGCGCCGCACCGCCGCCACCGCCTCCGCGCTGATGATCGGCCTCACCCTGATCACCGGCATGACGGTGATGGCGGGCAGCCTGCAGAAGTCGATCGACAAGATGGCGTCGGCGGCGATCGAGGCCGACTACGTGGTCTCCATGGCCAACGGCAACTACCTCTCCCCGGACGTCGCCGGGAAGCTGGGCAAGGCCGACGGCGTCACCGCGTTCAGCCCGCTGCGCAACGCGGAGTCCCGCATCGACGGGCAGACCGAGTACCTCACCGGCGTCACCGGTTCCGCGATCGGCGAGCTGACCGACCTGAAGGTCGAGCAGGGCGCCTTCGAGGTGGGCGGCACCGACGTCGTCGTGGACGGCGACACCGCGAAGGACCACGGCTGGAAGGCCGGCTCCGCCTTCACCGTCGCCTACGAGGACGGCGAGAAGCAGCAGTTGAAGGTCGCCGGGGTCTACGAGGGCAACGAGATGATCCGCGGCATCATCGTCGACCTCCCCAATGTCGCCCCGCACCAGTCCGACCCGGTCGACATGCAGGTGATGGTCAAGATGTCCGACGGGGCCTCGTCGGCCGCCAAGGACAGCCTGGAGAAGGCGCTGGACACCAACCCGGCGATCAGGATCCAGGACAAGAAGGACATCTCCAACGAGATCGCGAAGATGTTCACGCTGATGCTGAACATGCTCTACGGCCTGCTGGCCATGGCGGTGATCGTGGCCGTCCTCGGTGTCATCAACACCCTGGCCATGTCGGTCTTCGAGCGCTCCCAGGAGATCGGCATGCTGCGGGCGATCGGCCTGGACCGCAAGGGCATCAAGCGGATGGTCCGCCTGGAGTCCCTGGTGATCTCCCTCTTCGGCGGGGTGCTCGGCATCGGCCTGGGCGTGTTCTTCGGCTGGGCGGCCGGTGAGCTGATGGGCACGACGATGCCGACGTACGAGCTGGTCCTGCCGTGGGTCCGGATGGGCGTCTTCCTGCTGCTGGCCGCCGCGGTGGGCGTCCTGGCGGCACTGTGGCCGGCCCGCCGGGCGGCGCGCCTGAACACGCTCCAGGCCATCAAGGCGGAGTAGCCGGTACGTACGCGGAGGAGGGCCCCGTTCCCGGGTGGGAGCGGGGCCCTGTCGCGCGCGGGGCGTGGATCAGTTCCAGGTGCGGGTGCGCAGCGGCAGGCCGGAGCCGCCCGTCTCCGGGGTCTTCACGGCGAGGACCTGGTTGACGCCGATGCGGTTGCGTTCGAAGGAGACGGCGGAGGCGGCCATGTACAGGCGCCAGACACGGGCCCGGCCGGGGCTGACCAGCCGTGTGGCCGTCGCCCAGTCGGACTCCAGGTTGGCGACCCAGCGACGCAGGGTGAGCGCGTAGTGCTCGCGGATCGACTCCACGTCGCGCACCTCGAACCCGGCGCGCTCCAGCTGGGTGACGGTGGTGCCGACGGGAGCGAGTTCGCCGTCGGGGAAGACGTAGGCGTCGATGAACTCGTCCACGCTGTAGGTGGTCTCGTCGCGCTGGGGGCGGCGGGCGATCTGGTGGTTCAGCAGCCGCCCGCCGGGCTT
Organism: Streptomyces lancefieldiae; assembly: GCF_031845825.1. Classification (NCBI taxonomy): domain Bacteria; kingdom Bacillati; phylum Actinomycetota; class Actinomycetes; order Kitasatosporales; family Streptomycetaceae; genus Streptomyces; species Streptomyces lancefieldiae. The sequence goes on from NZ_JAVRFH010000005.1 coordinate 91,014, forward strand.
GAGGAGCTTGAACAGGTCGACGGCGTACTCCAGGTACCGCTCGGCGCCGACGTGCTCGGCCATGCCGATGGAGGAGATGGCGTCGTACGGCCCGTCGGCGACGTCCCGGTAGTCCTGGACGCGGATCTCCACCCGGTCGGTGAGCCCCTCGTCGGCGACGCGCTTGCGGGCGTACGCGGCCTGCTCGTGGGACAGCGTGACGCCGACGACGCTGACGTCGTGCTCGCGGGCCGCGTGGATCGCCATGGAGCCCCAGCCGCAGCCGACGTCGAGGAGGCGCTGACCGGGGCTCAGGCCGAGCTTGCGGCTGACGAGTTCGAGCTTGTCGCGCTGGGCGTCCTCCAGGGTGCCGCCCTCGGACTCGGGGGCCGGCCAGTAGGCGCAGGAGTAGACCATGGACGGGCCGAGGACGAGTTCGTAGAAGTTGTTGCCGACGTCGTAGTGGTGGCTGATGGCTCGTCGGTCGCTGCGCTTGGTGTGCAGGTGGCCGCGGACCCGGCGGACCTCCTCCGGCGGCGGGGCGGGCGGCAGCGGCGGTCCGGCGAGCTTGACCAGCCCGCGTACGGCGGCCCGGACCTCGGGGTCGCGCAGCGCCTCGACGAGGCCGCGGGCGTCCTCGCCGCGCTCCCAGATGAGTCCGGCGAGCAGGTCGAGGGCGGTGAAGAGGTCGCCGTCGATGTCGAGGTCCCCGGCCACCCAGGCGCGGGCCAGGCCGAGTTCGCCCGGCTTGAACAGCAGGCGGCGCAGGGCCCTGCGGTTGCGGACGACAAGGACGGGCGCGCCCGGCGGGCCCGCCTGCGAGCCGTCCCAGGCGCGGATACGCACCGGGAGGGGTGCTCCCAGCAACTGTTCGAAGAGGTTCTGCAGCCGCAGCGCGGCGTCAGCCATGGCGTACCTCCGTGACGAGCGATCCCGGAATGTCCAACACCACGTAAACACCTGGGAGCCCGCCGTACAGTCCCCGGCACGCGTTACGACTGAGCAAAATACCTGTACACACCATGAGTTCTGGTGCCCTGCCGGGCAACGCCTGCGGCGTGGTGCGGGGCGGTGCCGGAGGCGGTGCGCGGGGCTTGGCGCGGGCCGGCGGCCGAGGGCACGTGCGGGCCGTGAGGCACGGCGCGGGGCGCGACGCGTGGGGCGGGGGGGGTACACGGGGCGGGAGGCGCGCGGGGCAACGCGAAGGGGCCGCCCGCACCACGGATGGCGGGCGGCCCCTTCGGGCGACTACGGCTGGAGGCGACCGGAGGTCAGGAGGCCTTGGCCTTCTCCTCGGTCTTCGCCGGCGTCTCGCTCTTGTCGGCGGCCTTCGGCGCGGCGGCCGGCGCCGGCTTGGCGGCCTCGTAGAACTCCTCGCGCGGGGTCTCCATCGCGCCGAGGGAGACGACCTCGCGCTTGAGGAACATGCCGAGCGTCCAGTCCGCGAAGACGCGGATCTTGCGGTTCCAGGTCGGCATCGCGAGACCGTGGTAGCCGCGGTGCATGTACCAGGCGAGACGTCCCTTGAGCTTGATCTTCATCTTGCCCATGACGATCATCGCGACGCCCTTGTGCAGGCCGAGGCCCGCCACCGCGCCCTTGTTGGCGTGGCTGTACTCCTTCTGCGGGAAGCCCCGCATGCCGGAGACCACGTTGTCGCCGAGGACCTTGGCCTGGCGCAGCGCGTGCTGGGCGTTCGGCGGGCACCAGGCGTTCTCGTTACCCGCCTTGCGACCGACCAGGTCCGGGACCTGGGCGTTGTCGCCCGCGGCCCAGATGTAGTCGGTGCCCTTGACCTGGAGCGTCGGCTCGCAGTCGACGTGGCCGCGGGGGCCGAGGGGGAGGCCGAAGCGGGACAGCGCCGGGTTCGGCTTGACGCCGGCCGTCCACACGATCGTGTTGGAGTCGACCTCGAGGCCGTTCTTCAGCACCACGTGGCCGTCGACGCAGGAGTCCATGGAGGTGGACAGGTAGATCTCGACGCCCCGGCTCTCCAGGTGCTCCTTGCCGTACTGGCCGAGCTTGGGGCCGACCTCGGGGAGGATCTTGTCGGCGGCGTCGACGAGGACGAAGCGCATGTCCTCGCGGGAGACGTTCTTGTAGTACTTGGCCGCGTCGCGGGCCATGTCCTCGACCTCACCGATGGTCTCCGCGCCGGCGAAACCGCCGCCGATGAAGACGAAGGTGAGCGCCTTGCGGCGGATCTCCTCGTCGGTGGTGGAGTCGGCCTTGTCGAGCTGCTCCAGGACGTGGTTGCGCAGACCGATGGACTCCTCGATGCCCTTCATGCCGATGCCCTGCTCGGCGAGGCCGGGGATCGGGAAGGTGCGGGAGACCGCGCCCATGGCGATGACCAGGTAGTCGAACGGCAGCTCGTACGCCTCGCCCACCAGCGGGGCGATCGTGGCGACCTTGCGGTCCTGGTCGATGGTGGTGACCCGGCCGGTGAGGACCTCCGCCTTGGGAAGCACGCGCCGCAGGGGGACGACGACGTGCCGCGGGGAGATGCTGCCGGCGGCGGCTTCGGGGAGGAAGGGCTGGTAGGTCATGTACGACCGCGGGTCGACGACGGTGACGGTCGCCTCGCCGTAACGCATCTTCTTCTGGATGCGTCGAGCTGCGTACAGGCCTACGTACCCACCGCCTACTACGAGGATCCTGGGACGCTCCGTGGTGCTCATGCCATCGAGTATCCACCCGGTCCAGGGGGGTGGTTCGTGCGCCCCTTCACAAGCTCTTACGAGGCCTGTGCTACTATCCGCGACTCACGTGACGGAGGTCATGGTGAGAGAGGGAACCAGTCCACCTCACACCCCGTTGTCAATGCCGCGTGAGCTGCCCCTTGGCACCGCCGAGGGCGGTGGACCACTCCCCCCGAGCCCCTTCCGGACACCCTCTCGGGGCACCGTCCTGAACACGTTCAAAGGGCGGTTGAACCCCCAAAAGGGTCAACCGGCACCCTTTCGTCGTCCGTCAGGGCCCAATTCCTTGTGAAGAACTTCACGAAGTTTCCCGACAGGCTGTCACCGAGGGGCCCCCGCGGGCCCCCCGGCGCCGCTCAAACGTCGCCCGGCCTGCTCGGACCACGACCGCGGACGGCCTTACGCCACCGACCACGCGATGCCGTCGAGGATGTCGTGCTCGCTCACGACGACCTCCTCCGCACCCGTCCGCTCCATGATCGAGAGCAGCACGAGGGCCCCGGCGGCGATCACGTCGACGCGGCCGGGGTGCAGGGAGGGCACCGCCGCGCGCTCGGCGTGGGTGGAGCGCAGCAGCCACTCGGTGATCTCACGGACCCGGTCGCGGGAGATCCGCGAGTGGTGGATGGCCACCGAGTCGTACGCGGGCAGTTCCTGGGCGATCGCGGACACCGTCGTCACCGAGCCGGCCAGCCCCACCAGCGTGCGCGCCTCGCGCAGCGGCACGGTCCGCTCGGCCAGGTCGAGAGCCGCCGCTATGTCGGCCCGCATCGCCGCGACCTGCTCCGGCTCCGGCGGGTCGGTGACCGCGCCGTCGCGCACCAGGTGCCGCTCGGTCATCCGCACACAGCCGACGTCCACCGAGCGGGCCGCGCGCACATGGTCGTCGCCGACGACGAACTCCGTCGAGCCGCCGCCGATGTCCACGACCAGGTAGGGCTTGTCCAGATGGTCCCGGCCCGTCAGCTCCTTGGTGGCGCCGGTGAACGAGAACTCGGCCTCCTGGTCGCCGGAGATGACCTCCGGCTCCACGCCGAGGATGTCCACCACGCCGCGCACGAAGTCCTCCCGGTTCTCCGCGTCCCGGGAGGCGGACGTCGCCACGAAACGCAGCCGCTCGACGCCGTGCTCCTTGACGACCTCGGCGTACTCGCGGCAGGCGGCGAAGGTCCGCTCCAGTGCCTCGGGCGCCAGCCGTCCGGTGCGGTCGACGCCCTGGCCGAGCCGCACGATGGTCATCCGGCGGTCCAGGTCGGTCAGCTCACCGGTGGCCGGGTCGGCGTCGGCGACCAGGAGCCGGATGGAGTTCGTACCGCAGTCGATGGCGGCGACACGGGTCACTTGTCGTCCTCCTCGCCCTTGAGGTCCTTGACGTCCTTGACGTCCGGGAGGGACACGCACGGCCCCTTGCGCCACCACTCCGGCAGCATCGCGATCGCCTCGTCGCCCAGCGGGTTGACGCCCGGACCGGCCGCCAGCGAGTGGGCCACCAGAACGTGCAGGCACTTGACCCGGTCCGGCATGCCGCCCGCGCTCGGGAAGCCGGTCAGCTCCTCGATCTCGTCGCGGCGCCGGATGTAGTCCTCGTGCGCGGCCCGGTAGGCGGCGGCCAGCACCGGATCGGTGGCCAGCCGCTCGGTCATCTCCTTCATCACGCCGTTCGCCTCCAGCGTGCCGATCGCGGAGGCCGCCTTCGGGCACGTCAGGTAGTACAGCGTGGGGAAGGGCGTGCCGTCGGGCAGCCGCGGTGCCGTCTCCACGACGTCCGGCTGTCCGCAGGGGCAGCGGTGCGCGATGGCGCGCAGTCCGCGCGGGGGGCGCCCGAGCTGCTGCTGGAACGCCTCGACGTCCGCGTCGGTGGGCTCGGTGCGCTCGGTGGTCGGCGGGGGAGTCTGCATGGCTGTCTTCTGCTGGTCTTCCTGTTGAGTCACTGCCGGTGGGCGGCGTCGGCCTTGTCGACCGCCGCCCAGACGTTGCGGTACCAGGGGCGGTCGGCGGCGCCGACATCGGTGCGCGCCTGCTTGGCCGCGTCCGGGTCGACGACGACGAATCCCGTCTCCCCCGGCATCACATAGTGCAGCCGCAGCCGGATCTGCTGCTCGGCGAAGGCGTCGTCCTGCCAGCGCGCCTTGAGGCCGCGCAGGTCCTCGACCCGCTGCCGGGTCTCCTCCTGCTCCTGCCGGAGGTCGGCGATCTCGGCGCGCTGGGCCACGTACTGCCGTATCGGGTAGGCGAGCGCCACGACGAGCGAGCAGAGCACCATCGCCAGCAGCGCGGCCCGGCCGGTCAGCCGGGAGCGGCGGGCCTGGCGCTTGGTCTGCGAGCGGTAGACCCGGGCCGCGGTCTGCTCCCCGATGATCCGGATCCTGGTCGCGGTGGAGAAACGGTCCCGGCCGGTCACGGAGTCCCACCTCGCATGCCCACGCCGACCGCCCCACCGTCCGGCCGGGGGTCCAGGGGGTGTCCCCCGGGACAGCACAGCACCGCCATGTCCCCGCCTCCCGTTCGCCCTCATGCCTCGTCACGGCCGTCCTACACGCGTACGTCCCCGCACACGGTACGGGACCGAGTACGGGGACGTACGGACGACGCTGCCTACCGGCGTCAGCCCTTGAAGCGAGGGAACGCGCTGCGGCCGGCGTACACCGCCGCGTCGTCGAGGATCTCCTCGATGCGCAGCAGCTGGTTGTACTTGGCGACGCGCTCGGAGCGGGCCGGGGCACCGGTCTTGATCTGGCCGCAGTTGGTGGCGACGGCCAGGTCGGCGATGGTGACGTCCTCGGTCTCGCCGGAGCGGTGGGACATCATGCACTTGAAGCCGTTGCGCTGGGCCAGCTCGACGGCGTCCAGGGTCTCGGTCAGGGAACCGATCTGGTTGACCTTGACCAGCAGGGCGTTGGCGGCGCCCTCCTCGATGCCGCGGGCCAGGCGCTCCGGGTTGGTGACGAACAGGTCGTCGCCGACGAGCTGGACCTTGTCACCGAGCTTGTCGGTGATGGTCTTCCAGCCCTCCCAGTCGTCCTCGAACAGCGGGTCCTCGATGGAGACCAGCGGGTACGCGTCGACGAGCTCCGCGTAGTACTCGGTCATCTCGGCGGCCGAGCGCTCCTTGCCCTCGAAGGTGTAGGAGCCGTCCTTGTAGAACTCGGAGGCGGCGACGTCGAGCGCGAGGGCGATCTGCTCGCCGGGGGTGTAGCCGGCCTCCTTGATCGCCTCGAGGATCAGGTCGAGGGCCTCGCGGTTGGAGCCGAGGTTCGGGGCGAAGCCGCCCTCGTCACCGAGGCCGGTGGCCAGGCCCTTGCTCTTCAGGACCTTCTTCAGGGTGTGGTAGATCTCGGCGCCCCAGCGCAGGGCCTCGGAGAAGGACTCCGCGCCGATCGGGGCGATCATGAACTCCTGGATGTCCACGTTGGAGTCGGCGTGCGAGCCGCCGTTCAGGATGTTCATCATCGGCACCGGCAGCAGGTGCGCGTTCGGGCCGCCCAGGTAGCGGAAGAGCGGCAGGTCGCTGGCCTCGGAGGCGGCGTGGGCGACGGCGAGCGAGACGCCCAGGATGGCGTTGGCGCCCAGCGAGCCCTTGTTGTCGGTGGCGTCGAGGTCGAACATCGCCTGGTCGATCAGGCGCTGCTCGGTGGCGTCGTAGCCGACGAGCTCCGGGCCGATCTGCTCGATGACGGCCAGGACGGCCTTCTCGACACCCTTGCCCAGGTAACGGTTGGCATCGCCGTCACGGAGTTCGATGGCCTCGAAGGCGCCGGTGGAGGCACCGGACGGAACGGCGGCACGACCCGTGCTGCCGTCGTCGAGGCCGACCTCGACCTCGACCGTGGGGTTGCCTCGGGAGTCCAGGATTTCCCGGGCTACGACGACGTCGATGGACGGCACGAGCATCTCCTTCTTCAATGTGACGCTTCGGTGTGACGCGGGTCCGCCGAACCGCAACCGGTCCGCAGGACCGCAGCGGCTCTGCGGGACGAGCCTAACCGGCTCCGGGCGATCGGCCAGCCGGTCGCCCACCCGGTGGACAGAACCGAGAGTAAATTGTTTCCGAACGGAACAAAGACGTTCGCGTAAACAGGGGCGGAAACCGGGGACGGGTTCGGGGACGGAACAGCGGACGGAACCAGGAACGGAGCCCGGAACGGAACCGGGAACGGAATCGGGGCGTGAAAAACCCGTCCCGGTGCGTACGGGGGAACACGCACCGGGACGGGAGCAAGGGGGCCGCTGCCTACTTCAGGTGCAGCTGCTGGCCCGGGTAGATCAGGTCGGCGTCGTCGACGATGTCGTCGTTCAGCTTGAACAGCTTCGCCCAGCCGCCCTCGACGTCGTGCGCCTCGGCGATCGAGCTGAGGGTGTCGCCCTTGACGACCTTGTACTCGCCGTCGCCCTTCTCGACCTTCTTGCCGGTCGGGGTGGTGACGGTCTCCTTCTTGGCCGCCGGGCGTTCGGCGGAGCGGGAGGCCTTCTGCTCGGTGGAGCGGTCGGCGGTGGAGCCGCTGCTCTGGCTCTGCGTGCTCCCGGAGCTGCCGGAGCCCTGCGAGGAACCACTGTCCTGGCCCCCGCCGGAGGATCCGCCACCGGTGTACGCGGCGCCCGACAGGCCGGTGCCGCAGGACGGCCAGGCACCCTTGCCCTGGCCCGCGAGCACCTTCTCGCCGATCTCGATCTGCTGCGCCTTGGTCGCCTGGTCGGCGGTGGCGGCGTACTGCGTACCGCCGTAGGCGGCCCAGGTGGAGGCGGAGAACTGCAGACCGCCGTAGTAACCGTTGCCGGTGTTGATGGACCAGTTGCCGCCGGCCTCGCACTGGGCGACGGCGTCCCACTCGGACTCGGTGGCGGCGGAGGCGTTGCCGGCCGCCATCAGCGGGGCGGCGACGGCCGCGCCGGTGACACCGGCGACGGCGATGACACGGGTGGCCTTGGACGGACGACGGTGCTTGCCCTTGCCGGAAAACAGCATGGATCGATCCCCTCACCGACGCCTGCGAGGTGAGCTGTCGGGTTCGGGCCGGTTGAGTTGCCCGGCCGGGTTCCTCGCGGAACTCGGCTCCACCCCTAGCCGCTCCGGCTCAACTGCCCGGTACGGCACTTACCTTGGTTCCCCCGCTCCTGCCTGCGGCGCTTGACGCGACGACTGTTCCCGGACGGCCGCTGGCAGGATTCGGCGTTGCGGCAGCCGGGGCCCGCGGAGGCGAGCGGTCACGACCGTAGCCACGCGCTCCGCGGATTTTCAAAGACGATCACGGCTTCTGAGACCTATCTCTCACGAGATCCAAAACGGATATATGCCTCGAACCGTGACGCGAACTCCCCCTACTTTTCACCCGGTTCGCCCATGACCGTGAGCGTCTGACCGGGGAGGATGTGGTCCGGGTCGGCGCCGACGACCGTCTTGTTGACGGTGTAGAGCGAGTGCCACCCGCCGTCGAGGTCGAGGGAGTCGGCGATACCCCAAAGACTGTCGCCGGAACGGACGGTGTAGGAGCCGTCCACGACCTCTCGCGCGTCACCCTCGCCACCCTCGCCACCCTCGCCACGCGAGGCGTGCCGGCCCGAGGACTCGGCCGAACGGCCGTCCGCCGCGCCCTCGTCGGCGCTGCCGCCACGATGCCGGCCCGAACCGGAATCCTCGGTGTCGGTGAGAGCCGAAGAGCCGTCGCTCTGCCCCGCCTTGTCCGTTTCATCAGTCTTGGGCGTACCCCTGTGCGAGCCGCCGGGCTCCTGCGGGTCGGCGCTCGCCGTGGAGCCGGATTCAGTGGACGTGTCGGACTTGTTCGATTCGTCCCCTGTGGTCGACGGGGAGTCAGGAGCGGTCGAGGCGGAGGACGAAGGTGACGTGCCGGGAGTCGGCTCCGAGGCGTCGGTCGAACGGGAGGCCCCGGACGGACCGGAGGAACCGGACGAGCCGGAGGAACCAGAGGAACCAGAGGAACCGGAGGAGTCGGACGTGTCGGTCGGCTCAGGGGCGGTCGACGTCCCCGACCCCTGCGACGAGCCGTCACCCGTCGCGCCCGGACCGCTGCCCGCGGACGCCGAGTCGTTGCCCAGTCCCGCGAGCAGACCACAGGTCGGCCAGGCCGCGATGCCCTGGTCCGCGTGCAGCTTCTCGGCGATTCTTATCTGCTGGGCGCGACTGGCCTCGTCGGCACTCGGCGCGTACTTCAGGCCGCCGTACCGCTCCCACACCTCCTGGGAGAGCTGCAGGCCGCCGTAGTACCCGTTGCCGCTGTTCTGGCTCCAGGCGCCGCCGGTCTCGCACTCGGCGACCCGGTCCCAGTTGACCCCGTCGGCCGCGTGGGCGCCGGTGGCGCCGAGGAGGGGGATCGCGATGGCGGAGCCGGTCACTCCGGCGGCGACGACCAGGGCGGGGGCCTGGCGGGGGCGGCGGTGACGACCGTTCCCGGAGAGCATGCGACGACCTTTCACGAGACGACGGGGGCCCGCGCGGTGAACGATGCTCCACACACCACGCTGATCCGTGAACGTATAGGCAGATGATCGCTTGTCACAAGTTCATGCCGCACAGATCACGTGAAGATCACAGAGTTGAGCGCGTGTCACTTTTGCGTCGGCGGCGTGACGTTGTCGGCCGGTGACGTGACCGGTGTGAAGGAAACGGGCAAGGTGCGCAGTCCGCGCATGATGAGCCCGCCGCGCCAACGCAGCTCGGCCGGGTCCGCGGCGAGGCGCAGATCCGGGAGGCGGGTCAGGAGCGTGGCGAGCGCCGTCTGTCCCTCCAGCCGGGCGAGCGGGGCGCCGAGGCAGTAGTGGATGCCGTGGCCGTATCCGAGGTGCTGGCTGTCCCGGCGGGCGAGGTCCAGGGTGTCCGGGTCCGTGAACCGCTCCGGGTCCCGGTCGGCGGCGGCCAGGACGACGAGGACGGGGTCACCGGCCGCGATGTCCTGCCCGCCGATGGCGAGCGGCCGGGTGGCGAAGCGCCAGGTGGCCAGTTCCACCGGTCCGTCGTAACGCAGGAGTTCCTCGACCCCGGTCTCCAGCAGGTCGCGCTCGCCGGCGGCGAGGGACTCCTGCAGGCGGGTCCGCTGCTCGGGGTGGGTGAGCAGGGCGTACGTGCCGTTGCCCACCAGGTTGACCGTGGTCTCGAACCCTGCGAACAGCAGGATGAAGGCCATGGCCGCGGCCTCGTTCTCGGTGAGGTGCTCGCCGTGGTCGGAGGCGCGGATGAGGCCGGAGATGAGGTCCTCGCCGGGGCCCGGCTCGGGCGGCAGCGCCGCGCGCTTGCGGTGGATGAGGTCGGCGAGATAGCCCCGCATCTTCTTCACCGACCGCGCGACACCGCCCCGCGGCCCGCCACCGTGCCGGATCATCATCCCCGCCCAGTCCCGGAAGTCGTCCTGGTCCTCGCGGGGGACGCCGAGCAGGTCGCAGATGGCGTAGATGGGCAACGGGAAGGCGAACTCGTGGATCAGGTCGGCGGACCCCGTGCCGGCGAACCGGTCGATGAGGTCGTCGGCGAGCTCCTGCACCCGGGGCGCGAACTCGGCGACCCGGCGGGGCGTGAACGCCTTGCTGACCAGCCGCCGCAGCCGGGTGTGGTCCGGCGGGTCGATGTTCAGCAGGTGGGTCATCAGCTCGGCCTTCCGCTCCCCCGGAATGCCGGTCTTGCCCTTGGCGTGCGCGGGCTCGTCGTGGTGCGCCGGATTCTTGGACAGCCGCGGGTCGGCCAGGGCCTGCTTGGCGTCGGCGTACCGGGTGACCAGCCAGGCCTCCACCCCGCTGGGCAGCCTCGTCCGGTGCACGGGGGCGTGCTCGCGCAGCCAGGCGTAGGCGGGGTAGGGGTCGCTCGCGAACTCCCAGGTGAACAGCTCGGGGGCGGGGCGGTCGGGCGTGGAGTGGTCGGTCACCCCTTGACGGTATCCGGGGAGCCGGGGGAGTCCGGGGCGCCGGTGTCCCTTCCTCCGCCGGCCCCAGACGGCACCGGTCTCAGCCCTCGGCGCCCTCCGTCTCCCTGATCGCGTCCCGGTACGCCCGTGCCGCCGCTCTCAGGGCCGCCTCCGGGTCCGTGCCCTCGGCCTCGGCGCGTGCCGCCAGGGCCAGGAGTTCGTAGCCGATGCCCTCGCCGGAGGGGAAGGGGACGGGGAGGCCGGCCGTGCGGACGCGGGAGGCGAGCTTGGCCGCGAGGGCGAGACCGGGCTGGCCGAGGGGGACGCCCTCGGTGACCGAGGTGCGCTGCTTCTCGACGGCCTTGGTGCGCAACCAGTGCTCCCGGACCTCCTCGGGGGTCGTCGCCGTCTCGTCGCCGAAGACGTGCGGGTGGCGGTGGATCAGTTTGGCGACGATGGTGCCGGCCACGTCGTCGATGGAGAACGGCGTGTCGGGGTCCTCCTCCGCGATGCGGGCGTGGAAGACGACCTGGAGCAGGACGTCGCCCAGTTCCTCGCGCAGCTCGTCGCGGTCGCCGTCCTCGATCGCCTCGACGAGTTCGTACGCCTCCTCGATGGCGTACTTGGCCAGGCCCTCGTGGGTCCGCCGGGAGGACCAGGGGCACTCCACTCGGATGCGGTCCATGACCTGGACGAGGTCGAGCAGGCGCGCGCCCGGGAGGTCGTAGGAGGCGGGGAGCAGTTCCAGCTCCGGCATCGCGAGGCGTCCGGAGCCGGCGAGGCGGGCCAGACCGTCGGTGAGCGCGGGGTCGCCCTCGCCGGTCGCGACGACCACCACCGTGTGACCGCCGGCGCAGGCGGCGACCAGTTCCTCGGCGGTGGGGGCCGCCTCGTCGACCCGTATGCCCGCCTCGCGCAGATACGGCAGCTGCGGGTGCGCTCCGTCGGCGCACAGCACGCGGTCGGCGCCGTGCAGGGCCTGCCAGGCGGGCCAGGACAGCAGGCCGGGGGCGACACGGTGGCTGGTGGTGAGCAGGACGATGCGGCCCTGGTCGGGGGTGGTCGCGTCGGCGGTGGTTGCGTTCACTCTCCGAACCTAACGCACGCCGCCGACGGCCCCTCGAGTTGTCCACAGGGCGCGGGGCCGTGCGGGGTCCGTGCGGGGGGGGCCGTGCGGGGGGGGGCCGTGCGGGGGGCGTGCGTACGCAGGAGGGTTACGCCGTCTGGCGGGTCCCCGCCGCCGTGATCTCCCGCACCCACGGCGTCTGTGCGTCGACGCGGCTGCTCTTCTGGACGTCCCAGGCGCCGTAGCGCGGGTTGAGGTCGACGTCGAGCTTCTCGGAGGCCCGGGAGAGGGCCTGCCAGAACTCGGGGCGGCTGGTGTCGGTGCCGAGGCTGCCGGCGAGCTTCTGGGCCTCCAGTTGGAGGCGGAGGTTGTCCTCGAGACGCGCCGGGGCGACGCCGTACTGCTGCAGCCAGACGGTCTCCAGCTCCTTGGCGCCGCCGGCCTGCTGCTCCAGGCCGGTGCGCATCTCCCCGACCTCCTTGCGGGTGACGGTCACGCCCGCGTCCTCGGCGGCGCGGTGCAGCACCTGGTCGAGGACCATGCCGTGCAGGGTGTCGCGGGTGAGGCTGCCGGTCCTGGCGACGACCTGCTGGTACTGGTCCTGGTCCGGGACGGCGGCCCGCTGTGCCTCGCGCACCTCGTCGACGCGGTTCTCCAGCTGGGCGACGGTGATCCGCTGGTCGCCCACGACGGCCGCCGCGCCCGGATGCGCGTCGTTGCCGCAGGCGGTGAGGACGGGTGCCGCGGCGGCGATCGCGGCGGCGAGGAGGAGCGCGGAGCGACGGCGGCGGTGCAAGGGAACCTCCCGTTGGAGATTGTGCGACGGTGCACAAAGTCTTGCGATGATCGATGGTAGGCAGTGGCCCGTCTCCGGCCAACCCATTCGACCAACGATTCGCCCAACGATTCGTGAGGACTTCGGGCACCGCCTCGCTCCGGGCCGGGTGACGGTCGTCAGCCGCGTACCTGACCGAGCCACTGGAGCGTGCGCCGGATCTCGGCAGCGAGCGGATGGCCGGGGCCGTGGACGCGCTCCACGTCGTGCAGCAGCCGGGCCAGCGTCCCGTGGGCGGCGGCGCGGTCGCCGAGGGCGAGGAGCAGGTGGCCGATGCGGCGGCGGACGTCGTGGGCCAGGTCGGGGTCGCCGGCGACGTACTGGTTCTCGTAGTACGGCAGTAGCGCACGGTACTCGGCGAGGGCGGCCGCCGGTTCGCCGAGCTGTTCCAGGCACTGGGCGGCGTCGTAGCGGTGGCGCAGGGACTGCGGGTCGGCCTGGCCGGCCTCGGCGGCGCGCTCGTCGGCGAGGCGGCGCAGCTCGGGCAGGGCGCGCCGGTACTGGCCGTCGTCCATGAGGGTGGCCGCGTACTGCTTGCGCAGGGTGCGCACGACCGGGGAGCGTTCGCCGTGCTGCTCGGCGGCGGTGGGCAGGATCGCGCCGAGGATGTCGACGGCCTGGGTGATGCGGCCCTCGCCGAGGAGGCGTTTGACGTCGTCGACGGCGCGGGCGACGTCCGGCTTCCCGGCTTCGGCGGCGGGGGATGCCGGGGCGGGCCGGGGTGCGGGGGTGCGGGCGCGGTCGGGCCAGGGGGCGTGCGGGCGCAGGAAGGGGCGGGTGGGGTCGAGGGGGCCGCCGGTGGGCATGCCCCGGGCGGGCAGGAGCACGGCCAGGTGCTCGTAGACCTCCTGGGCGGAGGCGGGGCGGTGCTGGGGGTCCTTGGCGAGCAGGCGCAGGACGAGTGCTTCGAGCGCCTCGGGGACCTCGGGGCGGACGCGGCGCACGGGCAGCGGCGGCTCGTACAGGTGCCGGTGCAGCACGCCGAGCGCCGTGGAGCCGGCGAACGGGACGTCACCGCTGAGGAGTTCGTGCAGGAGTACGCCGAGCGCGTACAGGTCGGTGTACGGGCCGACCGCGCCGCCCATCGCCTGCTCGGGCGCCATGTAGGCGGGCGAGCCGACGGGGGTGCCGGTGTGGGTGAGGCGGGTGGTGTCGGCGTCCATGACGGAGGCGACGCCGAGGTCGAGGACGGTGACGGTGCCGTCCTGCTTCACCATCACGTTGCGCGGCTTGAGGTCGCGGTGGACGATCGGCACGGCGTGCACGGCGCTGAGCACGGCGCACAGTTGCGCGGCGACCGCGACGGCCCACTGCCACGGGTACGGGTCGTGCTCGGCGAGGTGGTCGGAGAGGTCGGCGCCGTCGACGTACTGCATGACGAGGAACAGCTCCTCGCCCTCGCTGCCCGCGTCGTGCACCGTGACCAGGCCGGGGTGGTCGACCTGCGCGGTCACCCGGCACTCGCGCAGGAACCGGCGGCGCAGCTCGGCGGCCTCCTGTCCGGCCACCTTGTCGGGGCGCAGCAGCTTCACCGCGACACGCCGGTCGAGCCGTCGGTCGTACGCCGTCCAGACCTGGCCCATGCCGCCCTGTCCGATGAGCGTGGACAGCTCGTAGCGGCCGGCGACGACGCGTCCTGTCGCCACGGTCACCTTCCGCCCTCGTGGTTGCCGTTGCCCTGGCCGTCATGGCGGCGCAGGTAGTCGCTGAGCTCGTCGAGCTCGGCGCGGACCTGGTCGATGCGGGCGGGTGGGGGCGGTTGCCGGTGCGGGGGCGGCTGCACGGGATGCAGCGGTTGCGGGACCTGGTAGGCGGCGGCAGGCGGCTGCGGGGGCGTGGCGGCGTACGGGTACGCGGGCTGCGGGTGTCCGTACCCGGCGACCGGAGGCCGTGACGCCACGGGGCGGGGGTGGTACGGCGACTGGTAGTGCCGGACGTCCGTGTACAGGAAGTAGCCCGCGCAGGCGCAGGCGTTGAGCAACAGGATGATCATGCCCGCGTTGCCCTTCGGGCTGCTGAAGTCGTCCGTGTCGTCGGTGGCGAGCAGGCTGAAACTGACCACCAGGACGGCAACCGACGCCGCGAAGGCCCACCAGTCGCGCGGCTTGCGGGTGACGATGGCCGCCCACAGCGTCGAGACCCAGGCGAGGAACCCGATACTCAGCAGGGGCAGGGCCACGAAGAGGACACGCAGTACGACCAGCACGGCGGTCGAGGGTCGACGCGGCGGCGGTGGCGGCACGTAGCCCTGGCCGTGCATGGCTGCTCCTGGAGACCTGGTGAAACCGGACGTACACCGGACGGACCAGTGTGGAGACGAGCGTATAGGCCGACTCGGACAACGGCTCCCCGTTGTACCGAACCGTTGTCGTCGCTGGTCGCTTCGCGTGCCGGGACCGTCAGCCGGGCGCGACCGTACCGTCCGTCAGCCCGTCGTACATCCCGCGTACGAGCTGCTCGCCGAGGCGGCCGACGAGTCTGAGGGCCCGTTCGTACTCGTCGAGGGCGCGGAAGCGGGCACCGTAGCGGCGTTGGGCGTCGAGCGGGAGCCGGGGGAGCTGGAGGCGTCGGACGTCGAGGCGGGTGGCCGTGGAGGCGTAGCTGCTGGCCTGGCGGTTGTTGGCGGTGCCGCGCAGGAACCCGGCCAGGAACCAGGGGTCGAGGGCGGCGGGGTCGGGGCGCAGCAGCACGAGGTTGCGTCCCAGGGCGGCGCCGGAGGTCTCGCCGTCGATCACGCGCGCGACGGAGCCGCCGCCGAGGACGGGGACGACGACGTCCCCGGGGGCGGTCAGTACGGGTTCCTCGTCGCTTGCCGGGAGGGTGCCGGAGGGGCCGGTGCCGGCGAGTACGTCGTGGTCGGTGAGCACGGGTACGCGCGCGTGGCCGCCGTGGGTGCCGGTGCGCAGCATCAGGGCGCCGGCGCGGGCGAGTTCGCCGACGGTGGTGAGGGGCCAGCGGGGCGCGAGCCGTGCGGTGTCGGCGGCCCGTGGGGTGAGGTCGGCGGTCAGGCGCAGGGTCTCGCCGAGGCGCTCGCGCAGGTCCGTGAGCTCTCCGGCGCCGTCGACGGCCGTGGGGGGCGGCAGGTGGCGTGCGGGGGCCAGGTCGACGTCGTCGTCGAGGAGTTCGATGACGGGGACGGAGCGTGCCAGGCCGGGCCGTTCGTCCAGGCGGCCGGCGTCGTCGAAGTCCCGCCAGGCGTCGAGCACGGCGTCCCGCACGGCGCGCCAGTCCGGTCCGCCGCGCTGCTCACCGGCGAACCGCCCCACGTCGGCGAGGAGCACCTCCGGCTGTGCGGGCGCCTTCTCGGGGCGGCGCAGCACCCACAGGTGGAGCGGGATGTTGTACGGCGGTGCCGCGCCGACGGGCAGCGCGACCACGGCCCGCAGCGCGCCCCGGCGCAGCAGGTCGGCGCGGATCCGGCGGCCGGAGCGGCGGGAGGCGGCGGCCGGCGGCATGAGGAGGACGGCCGTGCCGCCGTCCTTCAGACGGGCGAGCGCGTGCTGCACCCAGGCCAGCTCGGACTCGGTGCGGGCCGGGAAGCCGTACTCCCAGCGGGCGTCGTAGGCGAGTTCGTCGTGCCCCCAGTTGCGCTCGTTGAACGGGGGGTGGCACAGGACCGCGTCGGCGCGCAGGCCGGGGAAGGCGTCCGCGCGCAGGGTGTCGCCGGTGGCGGTGCGGACGGTGGCGCGGGTGTGCAGGGCGAGCCGGAGCGCGGCGAGGGCGGCGAGGTCCGGTGCGCCGTCCTGGGCGTACAGCTCCTGCGCGGGCCCGGCCTGCTCGGAGCGGGGGGCGGCGGCGCGCAGGAGGGTGCCGGTGCCGCAGGCGGGGTCGAGGACGGTGCGGGGCCGGCCGGCGAGGTCCGCCATGAGGCCGGCGAGGTCGGTGGGGGTGAGGGTGTACTGGCGGGGGTTGGCGTCGAGGTGTCGGCCGAGCAGGAACTCGAAGGCCTTCCGGGCCCCGAGCTCGGCGGCCAGTTCGGCGGTGCCGCGCAGGAGGGGGGCGGAGGCGAGGAGGGCGGGGCCGGTGGGGGGGTGAACGGCGGGAGCGTGATCGGCTGGGAGGTGATCCGCTGGGGCGGGAGCAGCGGGTGGGGTGTGGGGGGTGGTCGGCGGAGTGTGAACCGTCGGTGGGGTGTTCACAGTGGCCGGTGCCTTCACGGAGCCCTCCGTGTGAACGGCGGGTGCCGCACGGTCACCGGAGCCCGGGTTCACAGCCGGCGACACTCCCGCGGCGGAGTCCGCGGCTCCCCCGGGGGCAGCACTCCTCGCGTTCCTCTCGCGACCGCGGCGTCCGCGGGGCGCCGCCCCGAACCGCGGGGTCAGCACCTGGTCCAGCGCCTCGGGCAGCATCGCGGCGAGGCGCTCGTCCGAGCCGGCGCTCAGCTCCAGCCAGAGCGTGGGGCGGTCGTGGATCAGCAGCAGGACGCAACCGGCGTGGGTGAGCGCGGTGACCGGCCCCTCGGGGTGTCCTACCAGCTGCTGCCAGACCCGCTCGCGCAACGGGACTTCGGCGAGTTTGCCGTGCTCGCGCAGCCAGTCCTCCACCTCGGCGAGGGCGAAGGAGGGGCTGGTCTCGGTGCCGCCGACCGGCTTGGGGAAGTCGGTGTGCCGACGGCGCCAGTTACTCACGGCTGCCCGGCCGACACCGGCGAGTCGCGCGATTCCGGCGGCGGTCACTTCTGTCGCGTTGTCCTGCACCCGCACGGCTCCCTCGTCGCTTGTGTGACGTCGAGCATACCGACGCACGCACGACCACCCCGATTCACGGCCGTGTACGCACGTCACCTTGTGAACCGGGTTGACTCGGTTCACAAGCACTGTTCTTATTGACCCAGCGAACGGACGACCGCCGAGAGGTGGCGGTCGCCGCATTGGGAGGGGACACAGTCATGGGCATGAAGACCAAGATCGCGCTGGGCGCTGTCGTGGGCCTCGCCATCATCGGCGCGGTCTCGGCGAACTCCGAGGGGGACGGCGACAGCAAGAGCGACAGCCGGACGTCCGCCGGTGCGCCCGAGAAGTCCGGCGACACGAAGGCCGACGGCAAGGCCGGCGGGAAGGCCTCGCAGGCCGACCAGTTCAAGGCGTTCGTGGCGAAGAACGGAACGCCCACGGAGAAGGACGCCATCTCCCACGTCACCAAGGTGCAGGGCGCCGACGAACAGAACGACATCCTCGACTCCGCCGACGTCTACACCGACTTCACCGGCGGCATCATGGGCGAGGGCACGGGCCCCGCCAAGCTGATCGCCTCCGCGTTCGCCGACTGGAAGCAGAGCGAGAACGGCCTCGTCACCGTCTACGACGCCGACGGCGAGATCCTCGGCAACGGCAACTTCTGACCGCCGACGTCCCGCGCGCGGTCATCCTGCGGGAGACGGAGGGCCCGGACCGCGGCACGCACGGCAACCGTGCCCGGGTGACTCACAGCGCGTGCCGCATCCAGACGTTGGGCTCGACGTACACCGCGTACCCGCGCTCCGGTTCGCAGCGCACCGGCACCAGCGCGCCGGGAACCTCGACGTCCCCGGCGGTGTCGAAGGGCAGTCCCGTCCAGCGCCGCCACTCGTCCAGCGAGCCGGAGACCGTCATGGAGGCCGGGGCCACCGAATCGATGGTCGCGCCGGCCCGGGCGTGGACGCGCAGCCAGGGATCGTGGGGCAGACCGTCGGGGCGCAGCCGACGGGCGTACTCCTCGATGGGGGCGTGCGGTTCGAGGTGCTTGGCGCTGGGGCGGACGGGAGCGACGACCTCGCGGAAACCGCGGGCCTCGGCGTTGTCGCGCATGGCGGCCAGCATCCGGCCGGACAGGCCGAGCCCCTGGGCGTGCGGGGCGACGGTGACGGAGATGGCGCTGACGGTGTCGGGACGGACCCCGCGGCGCAGGTCGCTGAAGGCCCAGACGAGCACCTCGCTCCAGCCGCGCGCGGGCAGCGTGCCCCGTCCCTCGGTGTGCAGGGCGAACGGAACACTGTGACCGTGGGCGACGACCTCGCCGTACTCGTCCTCGGCGAACTGCACGTACTCGGGCAACTCGACGGCGATGCGCGGGTAGTGGGCGTTGCCCGAGAGATCCTCGACGGCGAACGCGGGCCAACTGTCGGCCATGCCGCGGACCCGGTCCAGCATCTCCGGCCGCTCGGCGAGACTCGCCACCCTCAGTTCCATGCGCACACCCTAGGCAGGAGCGCCGACGGCGGGAAACGGTTTTCAGGACCGTGCCCCTAGGCCGCTCGGGCAACCCACCTGTGGCCCGCCCACCAGGGACGGAGCGGGTACAGCGTACCGGCCCGGGGCGCCGCGCGGGGTCTGTGGTCCACACGGGGTCCACTGGCTCCGTTCCGCGCCCCGGGCCCACTGCACCAATCACCGACACCAGGTCCGGCCGCAGGCCGATAAGCCTAGAGCCGTGCTGCCGGACCTCGCGACCTTCTGGGATTGGCCACAAATACGGTCAACCCCGGATGACTCGTCCGGACGCGCACAGCGGGTCCGTCGGGGCGGCGTCACGGCGGATGAAGGTCGCGACTTCACCTCCGGGGGCTTGGATCACCCAGCAGAGTTGATAGTGCTGCCGCAGGACCTCTCGCTTGGCGTTTTCAGCAGGGGTGTCGTCCAACGGCTGGCCCGGTCGATCGCGCAACACGTTGATCTCACGGTGCTGGAGCATGCGCTGTCGGATCATGTCCGGGGACGCTTCCACACCGTAGAGAGTGCCAGAGGCTTCCGGCGTCTGGCGTAGCGCTATGTCGTCGAGTGGGCCGAAGACGGGAGGTCGGGCCAGCACCCACACACGGCGGCGAGCGGGCTGGAACAGCACCGGTAGGGGTTCGCCCGGCGCCGTGGCGGTGAGCCCCCAGTAGCTACCCACGCTGTCAGTGCGACTGGCCGCGAGGCGCATGTACCAGTACCAGGGAGCCAAGGCAGAAAAGACAACGAAGCCGGTGGCTACTGTGGCGAAGAGACGGCGCCGCCTGAGCGCTGGAGTCCCTTCGGCACGGAGGAGCAGTTGCCAGTGCCGCAGGGCTTGCCCGATAAGGAGCGCCAGTCCGGACATGCAGTACAGGACGTAACGGTCGACGTACCACGGATGTACGAAGGACACGACGAGCAGAAAGCCGGCCGGGGCAACCATAAGCGGAACGGCCACGGCCTGGAGCGATATCGCGCGAGCCGAGTCCCTACGTCTGCGGCGAAGCAGCTCGCCCAAGGCGAGTGCGACTGTGGCTGGGACAGCGAACCCCAGCCAGTCCTGCAAGCCCGGCCGACTCAGCCAGTCCAGCTGTGCTGATGCTTGGCCTGCGCTGACCACGGCCAGTGGGGCGATGCCAAACCCGACAAGAGCGACCGTGGACAACCAGCGCAGTCCGCGAGCGCGCAGGCCGCCAACGAGCCACAGCGTCAGTGCATGCGCGAGGAAAGCAAGCAGAGAGAAAATGTGTAGCCACCCGGCCAGCAGGAGCAACACTCCATACCCGGCACACCAACGTCGCTCATCTTCTTGCAGCGCGCGGACGAAGAACCAGGTCGCCCACACCACTGCCGCGGTCACCAACGCGTACGAACGGGCCTCCTGCGCGTAGAACTGCACCTGGGGGACGCACAGGAAAACGACACCGGCCAAGAACCCAGTTGCCGGGTCGCCGAGGCGGCTGCCGATGGCGTTGACTCCCAGCACGGCAACCAGTACGCCGAGCACGGACATGACTCGTAAGGTCAGTACGCCGTCGTCCCAGACCGCAAGCACCGCATGCGTAAGGAAGTAGTACAAGCCGTGGACAGCGTCGACGTTTTGGACCAAGTGCCACAATTCTCCCCGAGAACGCGATCCCGCCGCATAGCTGACGGTCTCATCTCTCCAGGACGTTGCGTCACGGCTGAGCTTCCAGAAACCGACCAGTAAGCCCAGCAGGACAAGAACGGCCGCGAGTAATCTCTCGTACCAGTGATTCACTCGATCCTGATCATGAACCGGAAGCCGTAAGTCATGCGCTCCCCGCGTTTCCAGATACCGCAAGATCGCTACCACTGAATTCCGGAACCGCGGCACCAGCGTCCTTACAGCCCCGGCTGGGCCGCGTTTGTCCTCCCCCGATCCCAGTGCACAACCATGGCTTCTCCCCACTGCGTCCTCCGTTGTTCTGCGACTGGATGGCTTCTCCAGGCTTCACCGGGACGAAGCTACCGGCCCACACACGTGGCAGCGCACCTGATATCGCCCATCCATCGAGCCTGCTGATCTACAACGAGCCGGTCAACCTCTGCGTAGTCGTGGGGCTCGCCTGTAGCACTCCACATCTGACGCCGGGTCTCTGTACCGTCAAGGGAAGAAGCCCACACGGATGGAGCATCGATGCCTCGCCGCCCGCTGGAACGCCAGCGCCTCACCACTTGGGGGGCGCGCTGATGCTGGATGAAGCCGAAGAGATCGGTCGTCGCGCACGTCGCGCACGGCTCCGTCTCGGTATGACGCAAGCCGACCTCGCCGCCGCCCTGGGCAAGACGCAGGGGTGGGTGTCCAAGATGGAGCGCGGGCACATCGAACTCGACCGCGTCGGCCTGCTCAACCTGCTCGCCTCGGAACTGCACGTCCACCCCAACGACCTCATCGCGCGTCCGTACAACAGCTCCCCGGCCGAGAATCAGTGGCAGGTCGCCGCAGCAGCGATCATGCGTGAACTCCGCCGATACGACCTCGCCCCCGTCTTCGACGGCACCCCCCGGCCGGCCGCACAGCTCTGGCAGGAGACCAGCCGCCTGCACCGTCTCCGCGACGCCGCCGCCAATGTGGCGATCATGGAGGTACTGCCCGACCTGTTCCGCGAGACTCGCGCCTTGGTCGAGGTAGCCACCGGCCACGAGCGGGAAGAGGCGTACGCCATCTACGCGGTGTGCTGCAAGTTCGCTCACACCGCGGCGCACGCCCTTGGTCACCCTGAGCTTGTCGCCATGGCCTGTGAACGAGCCGCCTGGTCCGCGCGGCAGTCCGCCGATCCCGTCATGCCCGCCGTTGCCGACTGGATGCGCGTCTGGGACATGTGGGCCACGGCCGACTGGGACGACGCCATCGCCCTGTCGGACAAGGCTCTCCGAAGCGTGCAGCACGAGTACGACCAGGGCGACCCGCTTGCCGTGCGGGCTTGGGGCTCGCTGCAACTGCGCGCGGCCGTCTCCGCTGCGCGGGCTGGTCGTCGTGCTGAGGCCCGGGATCGAATCAAGCACGCGTGGGCCGCGTCGAACCGGATGGCAGAGTACGGGGGCCCTCCCGTGTACGACCGCCACAGCCTGACGTTCTCACCCGGCAATGTGCAGATCCACGCGATCAGCGTCGCGCTGGAGATGCACGAGCAAGGAAGGGCGCTGTCGATAAACCGGCGCATGCGCCCGGAGGTGATCGAGGCGCTACCCAACTCCCGTCGCGGCCACTACAGCATGGACGTGGCACGCGCTTGGCTGTGGGACGGGAACCGGGACAAGGCACTGAAGGAACTGGAGAGGGCCGAGCGCATCGCGCCCCAGCTCATCCGCAACCACCCCATCGCCCGGTCAACCCTGCGCAGCATCGTGTACGCCGAGCGAGCGAGCACACGCGAGAAGCTTCGTCGCATGTCAGACCGCTTCCACCTCGACGGCTGAGGGTCGTATTCCTGCGGTTCATATTGGGCCCCGGAGATATTCCTAGCTTCGGGGTATGGCAGATCGAACCTCGAAGCAACCCCCTGCTCGGGGCGCCGAGTTAAGCGCTGGCGCCCCGTTTCATCCTCGCCTCGGCGACCTCGCCCTTGACCTCGCCAAGGCGGGACGGATCGGGGTGGTCGTCGCCCTCCCCAGCGACACCTCGGCGTCGTACCAACTTCGCCCACCCGGCGGCGGTGAGGACTGGCGAGCCCGGTCCGACGGAACCACCCTGCACCCGGTGCCGGTCCCGGCCACGCACGTGACGCCGATGCGGCGAGATGCCATCTATGACCACCGCGCTCAACAAGCGGCTCTACCGGTCACCGTCCACTACGAGGACGGTGGCGTCTGCGAGACCGTACTCGTCCTCACCCCGGCGCAAGTCGAGCTGTACTCGATCCAGTTCGGCCAGATCATCGAGGCGCGAGAGACGGCACGGGAGCCCGCGCGGTGAGCCCGGCCGCGCTGACGCTCCCTCCGCCGGCCTCTTTGTGCGGCGCTCCGCGGCCTCCCATCGCCTTCCGCTGCGAAGCCACCGCCCACGACCTCAACGGCTCCCGCGAGATCCTTCTCGCCACCTACCGCGGCCGTTCCGCCCGCCTCGCCGCACGCTGGCTGCGCGCTGAGGCTTGCCACCTCGCTCAACTGTTGTCTCCGGACCTTGGCGCCACATCCCTGCGGAACGCTCCTCTCGTTTTCGCCGGTCCGAACGTCGCTCGCCCTGACGCTGAGCTGCGCGCGTGGGCGGGAAACGAGCGCGTGTACGAACACGCCCTTCGGGCCCTTGCCGCCGGTCGAACCTTCGTGTTCACCGTGACGGACTACGACGCTCGGTACGCCCTCCGGGTGTACCCGTTGTCCACTCGGCGGCAGGCGCCCCCGCAAGCTCCCGTCCCCGCTCGGTGTCCGCCCCACTCCCCGGCGGGGACAGGCCGCCACCGCAGACCTCGCGGGCGGCGCGCCACCCGATGCCCCCGTCCCCGCGTCTCCCATCTCCCCGGCGCGGGGGCGGGTCCAGCACCTGTCCTGAGCCTTACCGCCCAACCAAGGGAAGTGAGCAATGGAACAGTTCGAGCGTGCACGCCTCGACTCCTACTTCTCGCGTATCGCGGAGACCTTCGCCCCGGAGGAGAAGCCGTCCGCCTTCCTGATCACGCACTTGCTGCCCGAGCGACCCGCGTTCGTGCGGGCCGTGGGCATCGGCACGAACCTGCGGGCCGTGCTGCCCAAACCCAAGTCCATCGACCTCACCGCCCGCCGCGAGATCGAGAAGACGACGCAGTGCGACACCCTCTCGCGGGAGCTGTTCGAGGACCCCGTCAGCGCGGTCGACTACCTCGAGTCGCGGGCCGGTGGTGAAGCCGTCGTACTGCTCGACGTCGGCGGGTACTTCGCACCCACCCTCGACGCCCTGTACGAGCGGTTCTCGGGCCGCGTCCTGGGCGTCGTCGAGGACACGGAGAACGGACACAAGCGGTACGCGAGCGCCGAGAAGTTGCCCTGTCCGGTCGTCTCGGTCGCTCGCTCCCCGCTGAAGGACCCCGAAGACTTCCTCGTCGGTCAGTCGGTCGTCTTCTCGACCGAGGCCCTGATGCGCAGCCGGGGAGACATCCTGCACGGTCGCACGGCCCTCGTGATCGGGTTCGGCAAGCTCGGTTCCAGCATCGCCCGACTGCTGCACGCCAAGGGCGTGCAGGTCACCGTGTACGACCTCGACCCCGTCCGCCGCACACAGGCGCTCTCGCAGGGTTTCACCGTCGCCAGGGACCGCGACGCCGCCTTACACGGTGCCGGGCTGATCCTGTGCGCTACCGGTGCGGTCTCGCTGAAGGGCGAAGACTTCTCCGCCCTGCGGAACGGTGCCTACGTCGCCACCGTCACCAGCAGCGAAGACGAACTCGACCTGGCGGGCCTGCCCAACGTGTACCAGCGCACTCCGAACGGGGAGCACATCACCCGTTACCAGACCACCGGCCACTACTTCTACCTACTCAACGGTGGCAACGCCGTCAACTTCCTGCACGGCGCCAGCGTAGGCCCGTTCATCTACCTCGTTCAGGCGGAGATCCTCGCGGGCGTCCGGAATCTGGCCCGTGGCAACCTCGGGCCCGGTATGCACGAGGTCGACGCCGCCGAACGCGCGGCGATCGCCGGAACGTGGCTGAACTACTTCAACCGCTAGGAGAAGCACCACATGCCGATCACCGCACAGCACGTGCGCGACACGGTCGCCGCCTACCTCGCCGACCACCCGGAAGAGAAGGACGCCCTTTCGGCCGTGGGTGAGGTCGTGGAACAGGCCGGCGATTCGGTCGCCTCCCGCAAGGAGTTCCGCGGACACGTCACCGCTGGCGCCGCCCTCGTCCGCCCCGACGGCCGCGTCCTCACCATCGAGCACCGGGCCCTGCGCAAGTGGTTGCTGCCCGGCGGACACGTCGAGGACAGCGACACGACGCTTCGGGAGGCTGCTTTGCGGGAGCTGGCCGAGGAAACCGGCATCAGTAGTGACCAGGTCGAACCGGCCAGTGACGCGCCCCTCCACATCGACGTTCACTCGATCCCGGTGAACGATCACAAGGGCGAGCCGGAGCACCTGCACTTCGACTTCCGGTTCCTGTTCCGGACCACCGCCGACGCCGTCGAGCTGCAAGAGGAAGAGGTCACGAACTACTCCTGGCAGTTCGCCGACATGCTGACCGCCGAGCCTCTGCGCTCCCGTGTGATGGCGGCCACAAACCGCCCGTAGCGGCCCGCAGCAAGCCAGCCGTACAGCCCTCGACACCACGACAGGGCGGTTCGGCTCCCCCGGCGTCCGCCGCTCGCTACCCGTGTTGCGAGCGGCGGACGCCCACAACAAAGACCGGACCACCCCTCAGCCTGGACAGCGATTCGGGGTGGTCCGGTCCTGGAAGCCCTGGTCAGGGCCCCGCACACGGTGAACCGTAAGCGCACCGTCTTCAGCAATTGCCTCCGCTACGCGGTCGAACGGGAGCTACTGCCGACCCTGCCCCTCGACAAGGTCGACTGGACTCCGCCTGAAACTGACGACGAGATCGACTTCCGGTTCGTACCCGGCCCGAAGCTGGCGAAGGAACTGATCGACACTGTAGGCGAGCAGGGGGCGCGCGGGCGCCACCTGATGGCGTTCTTCGGCTGTCTCTACTACGCGGCCAACCGCCTTGGGGAGGCGGCCAATCTCCGGGAAGAAGACTTCACCTTGCCCGAAGAGGGTTGGGGAGAAGTGCTGCTGTCCACGGGCACACCCCGCGTCGGCTCCGGGTGGACCGACACAGGCCAGTCGTTCGATACGCGCGGCCTGAAGAAGCGGGCCCGCAAGGCGACCCGGCCTGTGCCGATTCCCCCCGTCCTCGTCCACCTGGTCCGCTAGCACATCAAGGAGTTCGGTAGCGCCGACTACGGCCGGCTGTTCCGCGCGGCCCAGGGAGGCGGCCTGTTGTCCAAGGAGTACGGGAAGCTTGGAAAGCGGCTCGACTCTCGGTGTTGACCGAATCCGAAGCGGTTCCCCCCTGGCTGACGTGCCTTACTCCCTGCGTCACGCGGGCGTCTCACTCTGGCTTGAGTCCGGCGTCTCCCCAGCCGAAGCCGCACGCCGGGCCGGACACAGCATCGCGGTTCTCTTCCGGTTCTATGCCAAAGCAACTCACCCCAACCAGGCCCGCTCAAACGAACAGATCGAGCGGGCTTTTGCAGGCCGCCGAAGAGGAGTAGACGGGACAGGCCAAACAACGCCGCCCCGCCGATGTCATAGACGCGTCGCCCCCACTGGAAAACGAGTGGGGGCGACAGCCATTCCGGTGCTACTTCTTGGCCATATGGTGACGACGCAACCGGCTTCATGGCACAGAATGGCAGTGCTCGCGGCCCTGATGCTGGCCGCCTTCACCTTCAACACTGCGGAGAACCTGCCGGTCGGTCTCCTGGAACTCATCTCCGAGGGCCTACATGTGTCAGTGTCAGCGGTCGGCTACCTGGTCACCGGCTACGGCGTGACAGTCGCCCTGGCGTCCTTGCCGCTGGCCCACGTCACGCGGGCCATGCCTCGACGCCATGTGCTTGCGGGACTGCTGGCCGCTCTCATCGTGTCCAGTCTGGTCGCGGCACTGGCCACGTCCTACTCGCTGCTGCTCACAGCGCGGGTAATGACCGCGCTCGCTCAGGCGCTGTTCTGGGCCGTAATGGGGCCGGTCGCGGTGGGCCTGTTCCCACCGGAGGTCCGAGGGCGAGTAGTGGGGGCGCTGTCGGTCGCCGGTTCGCTCGCCCTCGTGGTTGGTGTTCCCTTGGGGACCTGGATCGGCCAGCAGAGCGACTGGCCAGTGCCACTCGCTCTGCTGGCGGCTCTCGGGCTTCTCTCCCTCTTAACGATCGCCGCCCTGTTGCCGACCTCGCGTCCGGACGAGGGGCGGGCCGCTTACGGTTCCAAGCCTGACACGCGCCGGTTCGGGACCGTACTCGCGGCCGGCGCACTGTCCGCCACCGGAGCGTTCGCGGGATTCACCTACATCGTGAAGTTCCTGGGGGATGTGAGCGGGTTCTCCCCCAGCACAGTCAATGCTCTGTTCGCCGCTTTCGGCGTTGCGTGCCTGACCGGAGTGGGTATCGCCGGGGCACTGCTGGACCGCTTCCCGCACTCCACGCTGACCACGGCCGTAGCCACCCAGGCAGTGGGCATGCTCGGTCTGTACGGAACCGGTACTCATTCCTTGGCAGCAGTGCTGTTTCTGGTGTTGATGGGCGGTGCACTTGGGCCAGTGTTCATGGCCACACAGAACGAGATGCTGCATTGCGCACCTGGCCGCACCGACATCGCCCTTGCGGCCAACTCCGGTGCCTACAACGCCGGCATCGCCGCGGGGGCCGCGCTCGGGGGATTGGTCCTGCCGCTCGCCGACGTGCGGGGCATCTTCCTCGTGGGCGGGCTGCTGTCCGTCGGGTCCTGCGCCGTCCTGGTCGGCGGGCGACTGCTGCTGCGGCACAAGCCTTCAACGTCTGGGTTGTGACCGACGCCCCTGGTCACAGCACTTCCCACGATCCGATTCTGGTCCACGCCTGGTCCACAGCACTGATCCACAACGCAACAGAGCCGCATCAAGGTAAGACAGACCACACGCAGAAGGGGCACCCCTCGCTGAGGGACACCCCTTCTGACCAGCACGTCTGTGACCTGCGGCGGCGATGCGGTCTGGCCTTGCGCGGGCGCTGTCGCGCTCTCGCATTGTTCAAGTAGACCTCCCGCGGCGCCCCCTGGTCGTCATGGGGCACCGCGCACCGCCCGTACCAACGCCAGTGGCCGAGCCCCTCGAACCTCGGCACGTACGACCGGTCGGCTTCCGCGTGCCCAGCACCCGCAGCGCCTCCTCGGTCGCGGGCCACGGCAGCCGTTCCTCCTGCGGCCTCCAGTCGCCACCCGGGCCCCAGTAGCAGTCCCGCACTGACGACCGCCTGGGCCACGAGGGGGCGGAGAATTGAGCCGGAGCTGCTTCAGGCGCCGCACTGCTTCAGCATCATCGCCTTGTCCGCCGTCGTCACCGGGAGCTCGTACTTGTCGGCGACCTGCGCGAACCGTACCGCGTACGAGCACCGGATCTTCTTGTTCGGCGGCAGCCAGGAACCGGGTCCCGAGTCCCGTTTCACCGAGTTGGCGCGCCCTTCGACGGGAAGCAGATTGAGCACGTCGTTCGCCAGCTGCTCGCGCTTGCTCTCCGGCCATCGGGCAGCCCCCATCTGCCAGCTGTAGGACAGCGGGACCACGTGGTCGATCTGCACCTCGGCCGCCTTCGCCTTCTTCCAGGCGATGTCCTTGCCGGTGTAAGGGTCGTACAGGTCCATCGAGACGACCACACAGTCGGAGCCCGCCCGGAACCGGACGTGGTGACCGTGGAGCTTCAGCACGTCGTTCCGCGTGTCACAGCCGTTCCTCGCCAGCGGTACTCCGTCCGCCGTGTCCGTCCACGCAGAGCCGTACTCGTCCCGGTCGTACCCCGTCTTCGGGCCCCGCCCCTTCGTGGACACCTCCTCGATGATCTTCCGACCCGCCGCCCGGTCCGCTTCCGTCGTCACCGGCGAGAGTCCCGGCTTCGTACCGTCCGGGTTCTCCAGCGGGCTGACGGCTCGGCCGTCCGGGGCCGCCGGGGCGCCACCGTCCTTGGCCGAGGGAGCGTCGTCCAGGCCCTCGCATCCGGTGACCAGGGCCAGAGCGAGGGCCGCGCCCGCGGCCCATCCGGTACGGATCCTGCTGTGCCGCCTCATGCGGGCCCCTCCCCTTGCCGTTCGCCAGTACCACGGTAGCGACGGAGAGGTTCAGACCATAGGGGGCGTTTGTTGGGCATACAGGGCGTATCTGTCGTACGGTCGGCAGTGAGTCACGTCTCGGAAGGAGCTCTGCATGGGCATCCTCGACAAGATGAAGAGCATGGCGGGCAAGGACAAGGACAGGTCAAGGAAGATGTCCGACGCCGCCGAGCGCCAGGTCAACCAGAGGACCGGCGGCAAGTACGAGAAGCAGGTCGACGCCGCGCAGCAGCAGGCCGAGGGCAAGCTCGGTATCGGGCGCGAGCGGGGCGGGGGCCGCCGGGAGCAGCAGTAGGGTGCTCCCCACACCTCGCACACATGCACACCTCGCACACATGGAAAGCCGTCCACGGGCCTGTCCCCGTGGACGGCTTCTGCGGTGGGCGGGCGGCTACGACCCCAGGATCGAGGTCAGGAACTCGCCCACCCAGCCGAGCAGTTCCCGCCCGACCAGCGGCTTGCCGCCCACCTTCGCGGTCTTCGGGCGCGGCACGAGCACCTGGTGGGTGCCCGCCTTGATGACGCTCCCGGGGTAGAGCCGCTTGAGCCGCAGCTCCTGGGACTCGCGCAACTCCACCGGCGCGAACCGGATGTTGTTGCCCTGGAGCACGATCTCGCCGACGGCGCACGCCCGCGCGAGCATCCGCAGGCCCGCGACCAGCAGCAGGTTCTCCACCGGCTCCGGCAACTTGCCGTAACGGTCGACGAGTTCCTCCCGTACGGCCTTGATGTCCTCCTCGCTGTTGGCGGAGGCGATGGACCGGTACGCCTGGAGCCGCAGCCGCTCGCCGGGGGCGTAGTCGTGCGGGACGTGCGCGTCGACCGGCAGCTCGATCTTGACCTCGAGCGGCGGCTCCTCCTCGACACCGCCCTCCAGGGAGGCCCGGTAGTCGGCGACGGCCTCACCGACCATGCGTACGTACAGGTCGAAGCCGACGCCCGCGATGTGGCCGGACTGCTCGCCGCCCAGCAGGTTGCCGGCGCCGCGGATCTCCAGGTCCTTCATCGCCACGTACATGCCCGCGCCCATCTCGGTGTGCTGGGCGATGGTGGCGAGCCGCTCGTGGGCGGTCTCGGTCAGCGGCTTCTCCGGCGGGTAGAGGAAGTAGGCGTAGCCGCGTTCCCGTCCTCGGCCGACCCGGCCGCGCAGCTGGTGGAGCTGGCTGAGACCGAAGTTGTCGCCGCGCTCGACGATCAGGGTGTTGGCGTTGGAGATGTCGATGCCGGACTCGACGATGGTCGTGGAGACGAGCACGTCGAACTTCTTCTCCCAGAAGTCGACGACGACCTGTTCGAGGGCCTGTTCGGACATCTGTCCGTGGGCGGTGGCGATGCGCGCCTCGGGGACGATCTCACGCAGCCGGGCCGCCGCGCGGTCGATGGACTCCACCCGGTTGTGGATGTAGAAGACCTGGCCCTCGCGCAGCAGCTCGCGGCGGATCGCGGCGCCGATCTGCTTCTGCTCGTAGGGGCCGACGAAGGTCAGCACCGGGTGGCGTTCCTCGGGCGGGGTGGTGATCGTCGACATCTCGCGGATGCCGGTGACCGCCATCTCCAGGGTCCGGGGGATGGGGGTGGCGGACATGGTCAGGACGTCGACGTTGGCGCGGAGCTTCTTCAGCTGCTCCTTGTGCTCGACGCCGAAGCGCTGCTCCTCGTCGACGATGACCAGGCCGAGGTCCTTGAACTTCGTCTCGGAGGAGAAGAGGCGGTGGGTGCCGATGACGACGTCCACCGCGCCCTCGCGCAGGCCCTCCAGGGTCGCCTTCGCCTCGGTGTCGGTCTGGAAGCGGGACAGCGCCCTCACGTTCACGGGGAACTGGGCGTACCGCTCGCTGAACGTCCCGAAGTGCTGCTGCACCAGCAGGGTCGTCGGGACGAGTACGGCCACCTGCTTGCCGTCCTGTACGGCCTTGAAGGCGGCGCGGACCGCGATCTCGGTCTTGCCGTAGCCGACGTCGCCGCAGATCAGGCGGTCCATGGGGACCGTCTTCTCCATGTCGTCCTTGACCTCGGCGATGGTGGTGAGCTGGTCCGGCGTCTCCGCGTAGGGGAAGGCGTCCTCCAGCTCGCGCTGCCAGGGGGTGTCCGCGCCGAACGCGTGGCCGGGGGCAGCCATCCGGGCGCTGTAGAGCTTGATCAGGTCGGCGGCGATCTCCTTGACCGCCTTCTTCGCACGGGCCTTGGTCTTGGTCCAGTCGGCGCCGCCCAGGCGGTGCAGGGTGGGGGCCTCGCCGCCGACGTACTTGGTGATCTGCTCCAGCTGGTCGGTGGGGATGTAGAGCCGGTCGCCGGGCTGGCCGCGCTTGGCGGGTGCGTACTCCACGACCAGGTACTCGCGGGTGGCGCCCTGCACGGTGCGCTGCACCATCTCGATGTAGCGGCCCACGCCGTGCTGCTCGTGGACGATGTAGTCGCCGGCCTCCAGGGTCAGCGGGTCGATGGTCTTGCGGCGCCGGGCCGGCATCCGGGCGCCCTCGCGGCCGGCGGCCTTCTGCCCGGTCAGGTCGGTCTCGGTGAGCACGGCCAGCTTGAGCGCCCGGTCGACGAAGCCGTGGTCGATCGAGCCGCAGGAGACGTGCACGACCGAGGGGCTGAGCGTGTCCAGGTCGTTGTCCAGGCGGGCCGCGATGCCCTCGCCGCCGAGGACCTCGACGGTGCGGGCGGCCGGGCCGTGGCCCTCGGTGAGGTAGACCGCGCGCCAGCCGTCGGCGAGCCAGCCCTTGGTGTCGGCCAGCGCCTTGGCGGTGTCGCCGCGGTAGGTCTCGGAGGCGTGCATGCCGAGCTTGAGGGTGTCGGCCTCTTCGAGCGCGTCGTCGGCGGCGAACGGGGAGACCGACCACCACATCATGTCCAGTTCGCGGGCCCGGTCCCGGACGTCCGCGATGGACCACAGGGAGGCCGCGTCCACGTCGATCGGCGCCTCGCCGCCGCCGGCGGTGGCCGCCCAGGAGGCCTGGAGGAACTCCTGGCTCGTGGCCACGAGGTCGGCGGCCCGCGTACGCACCCGCTCCGGGTCGCAGACGACGGCCATGGCGCCCTTGGGCAGCACGTCCAGCAGCAGTTCCATGTCGTCGACGAGCACGGGGGCCAGGGACTCCATGCCCTCGACGGCGATGCCCTCGGCGATCTTGCCGAGCAGTTCGCCCAGCTCGGGGTGGTCCTCGGCGAGGGCGCGGGCGCGGGCGCGTACGTCCTCGGTGAGCAGCAGCTCGCGGCAGGGCGGGGCCCACAGGCCGTGGTCGGCGACCTCCAGGGAGCGCTGGTCGGCGACCTTGAAGTAGCGGATCTCCTCGACGTCGTCGCCCCAGAACTCGACGCGGAGGGGGTGCTCCTCGGTCGGCGGGAAGACGTCCAGGATGCCGCCGCGTACGGCGAACTCGCCGCGCTTCTCCACCAGCTCCACGCGCGCGTACGCGGCGGCTGCCAGGGCTTCGACGATCTCGTTCAGGTCGGCGTTCTGCCCGGTGCGCAGCGCCACCGGCTCCAGGTCGCCGAGGCCCTTGACCTGCGGCTGGAGTACGGAGCGCACGGGCGCGACGACGACGGAGACCGGGCCGGTCTCGGGGTCGTCGGGGCGGGGGTGGGCCAGGCGCCGCAGGACGGCGAGGCGGCGGCCGACGGTGTCGCTGCGGGGGCTGAGCCGCTCGTGCGGGAGGGTCTCCCAGGAGGGGTACTCCACGACGCCCTCCGGGGGGAGCAGGGAGCGCAGGGCCGCGGCCAGGTCCTCGGCCTCGCGTCCCGTCGCGGTCACCGCCAGCACGGGGCGGCCCGTCTCACGGGCCAGGGCGGCGACCGAGAAGGCGCGGGCCGCGGGGGGGCCGACCAGGTCGACGTGCATGCGGTTGCCGTCTGCGGCCGCCGAGATCGCTTCCGCGAGGGCGGTGTCCTTGACGACGGCGTCGAGCAGACCGTGCAGGCTCATGGAGGGGCGCTTTCCGTCCTGGGTGGCAACACGAATAACCCGACGCGGTGAGGGCCGGGGGTGTCCAGCGTACGTCGCTGCGCGGGCCGGCGTCGGGGGCTGTGGATGACGTCCGGTGCGGGGTGGGCGGCGCCGCGGTGGCCCAACCAGGGGGCTCCGCCCCCTGGACCCCCGGGCCTGTGCCCACCCACCACCCGACTCTGTGGGCTGAAAGGTGAACGCCCAGGGTGACGGACGCCTCCGCCGACGGAAAGCGAAGGCCGAGGCGGCAGCCGGGTCGAAGGGCGGGAAGTCGGGGTGTTGGTGGGGCGGTGGTGGGGAAATGAGGCCGGCGCCGGAAGTCCTCAGGACTTCCGGCGCCGGGCCTTCCCCGCAACCCCCGTGTGCGGTGACCGGCGGTCGCTACTCCGTCGCGATGGCGTTCAGGACGTTCATGCGGCCCGCCCGGAACGCCGGGACCAGGGCGGCGAACAGGCCCACGAAGGCCGAACCGATGAAGACGCCGATGATGGTCGGCCAGGGGATGTCGAGGACGTTCAGTCCCTCAAGGGCGAGCAGCTTCTGGGCCGTGGCGCCCCAGCCCATGCCCAGCCCCAGGCCCAGCAGGGCGCCGAAGAGGGCGATGACCACGGACTCCAGGCGGATCATCCGGCGCAGCTGGCGGCGGGAGAGGCCGATCGCCCGCATCAGGCCGATCTCGCGGGTCCGCTCGACCACCGACAGCGCCAGCGTGTTCACCACACCGAGGACCGCGACGATGATCGCCAGGGCGAGCAGGCCGTAGACCATGTTCAGCAGCTGGCCGACCTGGTCCTTGAGCTCCTGCTTGTAGTCGGTCTGGTCGCGCACCTGGTACTGCGGGTACGGGTCCAGCGACTTCTTCAGCGCCGCGTACGCCTGCTCCGCCTGGCCGTCCGCGGCCTTGGCGAACATGATCGTGTTCGGCGGGATGCTCTCGGCCGGCAGGTACTTCCGCATCGTCTCGATGCTGATGTACCGCGCGCCCTGGTCGATGGCCACGTCGTCGTCCGTGATCGCGGCGACCTTGAGCTTGGCGGTCTCGCCGCCCTTGAAGGCGACGGAGATCGTGTCGCCCACGTGCACGCCGTGCTTCTCGGCGTAGTCCGTGCCGACCGACATGGCGTCCGGTCCGTAGGCGGCGGAGAGCTCGCCCTGCGTCGTCGCGCGGTTCACGTCCTCGGCGTACGTCGGGTCGGCGGCCGTGAGGCCGTCGTCGTCCGTCTTGCCGTCGGGTGAGGTCAGCGTGGCGTCGAGGACCTTGTAGCGGGTGACGTGCTCCAGGCCGGGCGTGTCCTGCATCGCCTTCTCGGCCTGCGGCACGATCCGCTGGTTGCCCTCGACGATGAAGTCCGCGCCGACCGTCTTGTCCAGCTCGCTCGTGGCGGAGGCGACCATCGAGGAGCCGACGACCGAGAGGCAGGCCACCAGCGCGAGGCCGATCATCAGGGCGGCACCCGTGGCACCGGTGCGGCGCGGGTTGCGCAGGGCGTTGCGCTCGGCCAGGCGGCCCACCGGCCCGAAGGCCCGCAGCAGCACGGCGCTGAGCACCCGCACCACGAAGCCGGCCAGCAGCGGGCCGATGACGACGAAGCCGATGAGGGACAGCACGATGCCCGCGCCGAGCATCATCGAGCCCTCGCTCGCCTTGTCCGCGGCGGCGGCCGTGAACAGGGCCGCGGCGCCGGCGCCGGTGAGGACCAGGCCGATCAGGCCGCGTATCCAGCCGGCCTTGGCGTCGGCCGGCGTACCGGCGTCGCGCAGGGCGGCCATCGGGGAGACCTTGCCGGCGCGGCGGGCCGGCAGGTAGGCGGCCAGGACGGTGACGACGACGCCGAGGACCAGGCCGATCACGGGGGTCGCCGTCTTGATGGTCAGGTCGTCGGTGGACAGGTTCATGCCCGCCGCCGACATCAGCTTCATCAGGCCGACGGCTATCCCGACACCGGCCGCGACGCCGAGGATCGAGCCGACGATGCCGAGGAGCAGTGCCTCGACCAGCACCGAGCGGTTGACCTGGCGGCGGGAGGAGCCGATGGCCCGCATCAGGCCGATCTCGCGGGTGCGCTGGGCGACCAGCATGGAGAAGGTGTTGATGATCAGGAAGATGCCGACCAGGAACGCGATGCCGGCGAAGCCGAGCATGGCGTACTTGATGACGTCCATGAACTCGCCGATGTCCTCGCGGCCTTCGTCGGACGCCTCCTTCGCCGTCTGGACCTTGTACGCGCCGCCGTCAAGGGCCCCCAAGACGTTCTGCTTGAGCTGCGCGTCGGTGACACCGGACGCGGCGGTGACGTTGAACTGGCTGAACCGGTCCGCGCCGCCGAGCAGTTGGCGCTGGGCGGTGGGGGTGTCGAAGTAGACGACCGCGGCACCGGGGTTGGTGACGGTGAAGGAGGCGATACCGACGATCTTCGCCTTGAAGTCGCCGGTCTGCGCGATGGTGCGCAGCTCGTCGCCTATCTTCAGGTCGTGCTTGTCGGCGGTGTCGGAGTCGACCATCGTCTCGGTCGGGCCGCGCGGCGCGTGCCCGGAAGTGATCTCCATGGACCGCAGGTCGTTCTTGGTCCAGTTCCCGGCGAGGGTCGGGGCTCCGCTGGTGGCCCCCACGTTGTCGTTGTCGGCGTTGACGACGGTCACGTTCATCGAGACGACCGCGCCCTCGACCGACTTCACGCCCTCGACCGACCGGATCTTCTCCAGCGTGGACGCCGGCAGCGACTCGGGCACCCCGCTCTGCGGCGCGTCCTCGGCCTCGGCGTCCTTCGGGGCGACCGTCACGTCGGACGTCGAGACCGCGAATATCTTGTCGAAGGTGGTGTTCATCGTGTCCGTGAACACCAGGGTGCCGCACACGAACGCCACCGACAGCAGCACCGCCACCGCCGAGAGCGCCATGCGGCCCTTGTGCGCGAAGAAGTTGCGCATCGAGGTCTTGACGACGGTCATGACGTACGCCCCCGGGCGTCGAAGTCCTTCATGCGGTCGAGGACGGCGTCCGCGGTCGGCTTGTGCATCTCGTCCACGATGCGGCCGTCGGCGAGGTACAGCACCCGGTCCGCGTAGCTGGCGGCCACCGGGTCGTGGGTGACCATCACGATGGTCTGGCCCAGCTCGTCGACCGACTGGCGCAGGAAGCCCAGCACCTCGGCGCCGGCGCGCGAGTCGAGGTTTCCGGTCGGCTCGTCACCGAAGATGATCTCGGGCCGCGCGGCCAGTGCCCGCGCCACCGCGACCCGCTGCTGCTGGCCGCCGGAGAGCTGGGTGGGCCGGTGCTTGAGCCGCCCGGCGAGTCCCACGGTCTCCACGACCCGGTCCAGCCACGCCCGGTCGTACTTGCGCCCGGCGATGTCCATGGGCAGCGTGATGTTCTCGATCGCGTTCAGCGTCGGGAGCAGGTTGAACGCCTGGAAGATGAAGCCGATCCGGTCCCGGCGCAGCTGCGTGAGCCTCTTGTCCTTCAGGCCGGTGATCTCGGTCTCGTCCAGGTAGATCTGGCCGCCGGTCACGGTGTCCAGGCCGGCCAGGCAGTGCATCAGCGTGGACTTGCCGGACCCCGACGGGCCCATGATCGCGGTGAACTGGCCGCGGGCGATGTCCACGTCCACGTGGTCGAGGGCGACCACCCGGGTCTCGCCCGATCCGTACGCCTTCACGACCTGCCGCGCTCGCGCGGCAACGGCCGTACGTCCTCCAGTGCTCCCGTGCCGGGGAATGGTTACGGCCGATGTCATGGCAAGTCTCCTATGTCGGTCATCAAGTGAGCCGTCGGTGCCGTCGGTGCCCGCCGAGCGGTACCGGTGTGCGTGTCGCTGCTGCTTCGAAGAGTCTGGCCCGAACCAGGGGTCGACCGCGCTGGTGCTCAGCGCACTCTTTTGCTGGGGAAAACCCCACCCCCACAGGTCCGGTTCACCGCCCCCCAGCGGCGTAGAGCCAGATTAAGGACGCCGCCGGGCCCGCCTCGTCCTCCGTCGGTACGAACCCTCCCCGACCCGTAGTACGGAGGTACCCCTAGGGGCAGTCCACCCATCGGCGGAGCCGGCCTCGGGGTCGCCTCCTCCTTCGGGTGCTTCGAGCATCCACCCTCCCGTGACGGCAGGGTCAAACGGAACGTCCGCTCCGCGGCGCGTAGTTGTGCCGGGGCAACGCCGTCGTCCGGAATCGCTGGGCGCAATCCCCGAGGTCAGCGCCATCCCGTACATACCGACCACCCCGTGCGGGGAAAACCGCTCGCGGTCCCGTACCGGCGAGTAGCGTGCGTGGCCCGCACCGCACCCCCACTCCCTGCGGTCCGCCGCACCGGACCCGAACCCACGCAAGGAGCACCGGGATGACCCACGACCCGTTCCCGCACCGGACCCCGCCCTCACCCTCGCCCCCGCCTACGTACGTCCCCCACCAGTCCCCGCACGCGCCGCCGCCGTACTCCCCGACGCCGTACGCCCCGCCGTACTCCCCGACGCCGTACGCCCCCCGCCCGTTCGGGCGCCACAGCGGCCACCGCGAGCACAGCGACCACTGTGACATGCGGGCGCTGCGCACCGCCTGTCGACGGCAGCGGCGCACCGCCACGTTCGCCGCACTCGGCTACTTCCTCCTCTTCCTCGGCCTGTCGGCGTTCTCCCCGTCGACCCTGACCGGCACCGTCACCGACGGGCTGCCCCTCGGCCTGCTCCTCGCGCTGCTGCAACTCCCCGTCACCTGGCTCGCGATCGCCCTGTACGAGCACACCGCGCGCCGGGGCGTCGACCCGCTCGCCGACCGCATCCGCAAGGAGAGCGAAGTGGCCGCGCGCCGGGAGGCGACCCGATGACGGGCTTCAGCGACAACGCCCAGTCGATGGCCCTGGTCGCCTTCACGGTCATCGCGACGGTCACGCTGCTGCTGTGCGTGATGACCGGCCCGGACCGGGACGACCTGGACGAGTTCTACACCGGCTACAGCTCCCTGTCCCCGATGCGCAACGGCCTGGCGATCGCGGGCGACTACATCTCCGCGGCGACCGTCCTCGGCACCTGCGGCGTGATCGCGCTGTTCGGCTACGACGGGGTGGTCCTCGCCCTGAGCACCGCCCTGTCCCTGCTGCTGCTCATGGTCCTGATGGCCGAACCCCTGCGCAACGCGGGCCGGTTCACCATGGGCGACGTACTGGCCCGGCGCACGGCGGGCCGAAGCGTACGGATCACCGCGTGCGTGGTCACCATCGCCGCACTGCTGCCGATGATGCTGGTGCAGCTGGCGGGCACCGGCCAACTGCTGTCGTTCCTCCTCGGGTTCACCAACGAGACCGTGCAGACGGGCTGCATCGTCGGTCTGGGCGCCCTGATGATCAGCTACGCGGCGATCGGCGGCATGAAGGGCACCGCCCTCATCCAGATCCTGAAGATCGTGATGCTGCTGGGCTCGGGCGCCGTGGTCACCGTACTGATCCTCGACCGGTTCGACTGGAACCCCGGCGCCCTCTTCGACGCCGCCGCCCACGGCAGCGGCGCGGGGCAGGCCTTCCTGCATCCCGGCCTGGAGTACGCCGCCGGACCCCTGCCGGGCCTGGACATGGTCTCCTCCCAGCTGGCGGTGGTGCTCGGCGGCGCCTGCCTGCCGCACGTCACCATGCGCATGTACACCGCCTCCAGCGCACGCCAGGTACGCCGGTCGATGTCCTGGGCCGTGTCCCTGGTGGCCCTGTTCGTACTCGTCGTCACGGTGGTCGGGTTCGGCGCGACCGCCCTGGTCGGACGGGAGACGGTCGCCAGGCTGGACGCCGCGGGCAACACCGCCTTCCTGCTGGGCTCCCGGGCGGCCTTCGGGACCGGTGTGACGACGGTGGAGACGTTCCTGTTCACCACCGTCAGCACCGCCCTGTTCCTCACCCTGCTCGCCTCCGTGGCCGGCATGATCCTCGCCTGCGCCAACTCCCTGGCCCACGACGTGTTCGCGACCCGGGCGCGGAAGCCGTCACCGCGCCGGGAGATGACGCTCGCCCGGTTGTCGGCGCTGGCCGTGGGCATCCCCGCGATCATCCTGGCGACCCTGGTGCAGCACCGCAGCCTGCAGCCGCTGGCCACCCTCTCCTTCTGCCTGGGCGCCTCGGCCCTGTGCCCCGCCCTGGTCTACAGCCTCTTCTGGCGCCGCTTCACCCGCGGGGGCCTGCTGTGGACGCTGATCGGCGGCTCCGTCACGGTGGTGGCCCTGATGCCGGGCACCAGCCTGGTCTCCGGCACCCCGGTCGCCGCGTTCCCCGAGGCCGACTTCAACTGGTTCCCGTTCACCACCACCGGCCTGGTCTCCATCCCGGCCGGATTCCTGTGCGGCTGGCTGGGCACCCTGGCCTCCGGCCGCCGACACGCACAGGAGCAGCGCCGGCGGTACGAGGCACTGGAGGCGGGGCTCCTGGCGGGTGCGGTACGCAGAGGCGAGTGACGGCGGCACCGCGGGCACGACAGTGACGGCGGCACCGCGGGCACGACAGTGACGGCGGCACCGCGGGCACGACAGTGACGGCGGCACCGCGGGCACGACGGTGACGGCGGCACCGCGGGCGCGACGGTGACGGCGGCGCCGCGGGCGCGACGGTGACGGCGGCACCGCGGGCGCGGGGCCGGTGCCCGCGGTGTCACTCCACCGCCCGCCCCGTCAGTGAGCGGAGGCTGCTGCGCGCCGAGTCCATGTGGGCCTGCACGTCGTCCCACCGGTCCCCGTGCTCGCGCAGCACCCGCTCCGTCTCGCGGGCGATCCGCTCCTGACGCACCCGGGCCTCGGCGACCACCTCGGCCGCCCGGGCCCGGGCCTCCTCCTGCCGACGTGCGGCCGCCGCCTCGGCGTCGGCCAGGGCCCGCTCCGCCTCGCCCATCTCCCGCTCGGCGCGCGCCAAAAGCTCCGCATGGTGCGCGTCCAGGGCCTTCACCCGTTCGGCCTCCGCCTGCTCGGCCGCGGCCCCCCGTTCGGCGTGCTCCCTGCTCTGCTCGTCGAGCATCCCGGTGGTGCGCGCGCGCATCTCACGCAACGCGGCCAGCGCCTCGGCCCGCCCGGCCTTCACCTCGCGTCGCGCCGCGACCCGCATCCCGTCGGCCTCCGCGCGCGCCGCGAGCAACCGCTGCCGGGCCCACTCGTCGGCCTCGGCCCGTACGGCGTCGGCGTGCGCCCGCGCGGTCTCACGCACGCCCCTCGCGTAGTCGCGAGCGTCCGCCATCAGGCTCTCCGCCGCACGCCGCGCGCCCTCCCGCAGGGCCTCGGCCTCCTCCTGCCCGAGCTGGAAGAGGCGGCGGGCGCGCTCCCCGAGCGCCTCGTAGTCCTGCGGGGCGAGTCCCGCCACCGTCTCCCGCAGCCGCTCCAGTTCCGTACCCATCTCACGGGCGAGCACGGTGAGCCGGGCCGCCCGCTCCCACGCGGCGTCACGTTCCTGGGAGAGGGCCTCGGCACACGCGTCGGCCTGTGCTGGACGGTAGCCGCGCCCCCGTACGACCACGAAGCCGTGCGGCGACGCCGATGCGCTGCTCATGCCGGAACCCCTGTTTCGCCCGAGTCTCACCCGATTCAATGACAATCAGCGCATATCTTTATGGATCAGAATGAGTCACACATAACGTGACACTCCGACGCAGCGCCGCAGCAGCGACACACCACGAGAAAAGGGGCCGGGCCCGGTCGCACACGAGAGCGACCGGGCCCGGCCCCTGAGAAGCCGACGGTGTCAGCGGCGCGGCCGCCTCACAGCAACCCGTCCCACATCTGCTCCAGCAGCACCGACCACCAGCTCTCCGGCGATCCCAGCGCCGCCGGGTCCAGCGCGGCCAGCTGAGCCTGGAAGTCCACCGTCCAGCGACCCGCCTGCTCCTGGTTCAGACCGAACCTCAGCCGCCACATCCGGCCCAGCAGCGCCAGGCAGCGCGCGAACTCCGGCAGCCCCGTGTTCACGAACTGCGGCGGCACGGGCGCACCGCCCGGCCCCGCCTCCACCGGCACCGCCACGATGGCCGCCGTGCCGTACTGCACGCAGATCGCGCGGCCGAAGTCACTGCCGACGACGAGGTACGAGCCCGCGTCCGAGGCCGGCTGCACCCCCCGCTCGGCCGCCAGCTCCGCCAGCGTCGGCACCGGACGGCCCGGCTGGGCCTGCGCCCAGAAGAACGGCCCCATGTCCATCGGCAGGCCCGCCGCCACCAGCGTGTGCGCCACGACCGGCGGCACACCCTGCCGGGACACCGCGGCCTGCTCGAACCGGAAGACGCCCGGCCCGAACGCGGCACCCAGCTCCTGCCCGATGGCCTCCGGCGGAACCGGCGGCACCGGCTGCACCTGCGGCAGCGGCGCCCGCACCGGCGCCGGACGCGCCGGCCCGTCGGCCACCTGGTGCAGCTCGCCCTGGTGTGCCAGCAACTGCCCCATGCCCTGCTGCCGGCTCGCGTGGTCCGTGCCGTACGGCGCGATCGAGGTGATCCGCGCCTGCGGCCACTGCTCCCGGATCATCCGCGCGCAGTACGCGCCCGGCAGCTCGCACGACTCCAGCTCCGTGTGCAGCTCCAGCACCTGGTCCGGCGGCACGTTCATGGCCCGCAGCTCGTGGAAGATCTGCCACTCCGGGTGCGGCGTACCCGGCGCCGAACGCCGGATCAACTGCTGCTCGGACCCGTCCTGCGCGCGGTAGCGCAGGACGGCCTGGTAGCCCGGGCCGACGGTCGGCAGACCGGCGGGCTGCTGCGGGTAGCCGTACGCCGTCGGGTGACCGGGCTGACCGGGTGGCGGCATCGCGCCGGGCGGCGTGGCTCCTGGCGGCATCGCGCCGGGCGGCATGGGCTGTGCGGCACCCGGTCCACCCGGCGCACCCGGACCGCCGGGAACACCCGGAGCACCCGGGGGCGGCGGAGGCGCGCCGGGACCGCCCACCGGCGGCGCGGCCAGCACGGTCTGCGCATGGTGCACGGCACCACCCGCGCCCCCTGAAGAACCCTGCGCCGCACCGGGCACGCCAGGAGCGGAGGGAGGCGGCGGTGCACCCGCACCAGCAGGCGCGCCGGGAGCGCCCGGAGCGCCGGGAGGTGCGGGAGGTGCGGGCGGCGGACCGGGACGCTGAGGCGCCCCACCGCCCGTCCGGCCCGGGTCGGCCAGCATCGTGGCGGCATGGTGCATCCCGCCCGGCGGAGTCCCACCAGGGGCGCTCGGCGGAGGCGGCGTACCCGGCGCACCCGGACCGGCCGGAGGAGCGCTCGGCGGCGGCGGCGTACCCGGACCGCCCGCACCACCCGGACCCTCGGGACCGAGCGACGACACCAGTTGCGTCGGTACGTACCCGCCCACCGCCGCGCCCGGCGAGCCAGGCGCACCCGGCGCGTGCGGCCCCGACGGCGGCGGAGGCGTGCTCCCCGGCCGCGCGCCCGGCGTCCCCGGAGCACCCGGCGGAGGCGGCGTGGTCGAGCCACCGCCCCGGCGCGGCGGAGGCGCCGCCTTGCTGGTCGCGGCGTCGGCGATGTCCCCGGCATTCGGCGCGAGCGGCCGGGCGGGCGTGGCGGACGCACCGGGAGCGGCCGGCGCCGACGGCGCGGCCGGTGGCGGCGTACCCGCCCCCGCGGACGCGGCCGGCGCGTTCGACTCGTCGATCGCCGGCGCGAGCGCCGTCGGTGGAAGCGCGCTGCCCCCCGACATCAGCGCCGTCTTGGCGTCCGACGCCGCCGAGGGCGTCGGCGTACCGTCGTCGGCACCGCTCAACGGCGGCGCGAACACGGTCGCGGGCAGCGGTACGGAACGGTCCTCGCCGGCGTCCGCGTTGGTGTCCGTCCCCGCCCAGGGCGTCG
This sequence comes from Streptomyces lancefieldiae, assembly GCF_031845825.1. Classification (NCBI taxonomy): domain Bacteria; kingdom Bacillati; phylum Actinomycetota; class Actinomycetes; order Kitasatosporales; family Streptomycetaceae; genus Streptomyces; species Streptomyces lancefieldiae. The sequence goes on from NZ_JAVRFH010000005.1 coordinate 133,163, forward strand.
CCCCGACAGGCGCACCCGGCACACCCGCCGCACCGGCGCCACCGGCGGCCGGCCACGCCGCACCACTCCCCTGCGCACCCGCCGAAGCGGCAGACGCCGCAGGAGCAGACGCAGCGGCAGGAGCCGCGGGAGCAGACGGGGCACCAGGCGCGGCAGCCGGAGCACCAGGCGCCCCAGCCCCGGAAGACCCGGAAGACCCGGCAGGCGCCGACGGAACCCCCGCCCGGGTCTCGGGCAGCGCACCCGAACCGGCCCCGCCGGTGGCACCACCGCCACCCTCGTGGTCCCCCCGCCGCCGATCGGGAATCCCCAGCTTGTCCGCCGCCTCCTGCAGCCACTCCGGCGGACTCAACAAGAACGACGTCTGATTAAGATCCACCCGCGCCGCGGGCGCCGGCGCCGACTCCCCGGCCCCCTCGGAACGGCCGTACTCCTCCTCGTACCGGCGGATCACCTCACCCACCGGCAACCCCGGCCACAGCGTCGCCTCACCGCTGTCCCGCGCGAGCACCAACCGCTGCGCGCCGCCGTCCGAACGCGGCCCGTCCGCACGGTCCTCGGCCCACACCACGAACCCGAGGTCGAACTCCCGCACCCGCACCTCACGGTGCTGGTACGCCGGCAGCTCGCCGTTGACCCACTCCTCGGCGCGCTCCTGCGCCTGCGCGTACGTCACCATCGTCAGCTCACTCCCCCACCGAAGACGCCGAAGACGCCGACGCCACGGGCACCGCACGCGCGAACCCGCCGTCCACCATCAGGTTCGCCACCGTCTCCAGCTCCGGCGGAGAACCCGCCAACCGCGACAGGAACGCGTCGAAGTCCTCACCACAGGGCAGCAGCAACCGCTCCACCCGCTCCGCCGGCGGCCACGCCGGATCCACGTCCCGCGCGTCGTCGTACGCGCAGAACCACACCGAACCGATCCGCTCGCCCTTCACCTTCACCGCCAGCAGGCCACCCTGGACGAACGCGACACCCAGATAATCCTTCGTCAGGTGGTCCCGCAGACACTTGTTGACGTACACCAGGTCATTGACCGCCGCCTCCTCACGCACCGTGAAGAACGGCTGGTCCACCAGCAGCCCCAGCTCCGCGTCCAACGCCGTACCCACCGGCGCGCAGCCACCCGCCGCCTTCAGGAACGACCGGTACGCACCCGGCAGCCGGTACCCGAGGTCCTCCTCGACCCCCTGCACCTGCTGCTCCGACACCGCCAGACCCGACTTCGGCAGCCCGAAATGCACCGGCCGCGTCTCCTGCAACGGCCGCGTGCCCCGCTTGCCCTGGTCCACCGCCGCCGTCGCGATCCCGCCGTGATGCCGCAGCAGCGCCTTCACCTCGACCGGGACCAGCTCCATCCGCCGCGACCCGGCCACGTGATGCCACGTCCAGCCGTGCGGCGTCGCCACCGCCGGCACCGTGTCCCACAACTCGTGCCCCGACGCCGACAGCGCCGCGTTCGCCGACACGTAGTCCGTCAGCCGCAACTCGTCGACCCCGAACCCCTCCGGCGGCTCCGCGATCTCCGCGACCGCACGGGCGTACGGCGCGAAAACGGGATAACCGCCCTCGTCCACCCGCACCCCTCTCGGGTGACGGGCCGCCCGCACCGGATCCGGGAAATGCACGACCTGCCCGGCGTAGGCCGCGTTCGGCGGCGCGGCTCGCTGCCCGAGCCGACCTGTCGTCATGGCGGTTGCCCCCTGCGGCGTCTGTCTGATCCGTCTGCACTGTCTGATGCACCGCACGCGATCGCGGTGGCGACAGCCTATGCGGTACGACGACACCGGTCACCGGCACCGGACACCGCACCCGACACCCGACCCTCCGCTTCCGTGACCAGCCGTCACCCTCCCGTGACACACCGCCCACACACCACCCGCACACGGGCGTGTCACCACGCCCCAGCTTCCGCACCAGCCACGCCATTTGGCACCCTGTGACCTTCGGGGGGATGCTCAGGAGGGGAAAATGACCATGAGTGCGACACAGACGGGACCGCACACCGGCCGGTCCGACGACCCCGGCAGCGGCGACCCCCGCATCGGCTGGAGCGCCACCGAAGGCCTCCACACCCCCACCCTCCACCACCGCCGCGACGGCATCCTCCCCACCGTCGCCGCCGCGCTCTCCGTCCGCGGCACCACCCTCACCGGCACCGCCACCCGCGCCGACACACCTCCCCCCCTGCACCACCTCGTCCAGGACTTCCTCGACACCCTCACCAGCGGCCAACGCGACCGCTACACCGGCCGCTGCGCCGAGACCATCCTCATCTCACGGCACCTCACCACCGCCGAGGCCGCCCGCAGCAAACGCGCCTCCCGCAAACCCATGACCAACGGCGAAGCACGCAGAGCCCTCAAACACGCCAAACTCACCACCCGGCACATCCGCGAGGACGGCGACCCCCTCCACGGCAGCTTCGCCCCGCCCTGCCGCGCCTGCACCGCCCTCAGCGCCCACTTCGGCGTCCGCGTCGTCGACCCGACCACCAGCGGCGACTGACCCCACGACAGACGCCCCACGCCGCACCGGACACCCGACGCCGGCCCCCGAGGCCCCACGACGACCCACGACGACCCACGACGACCCACGACGACCGAAACGAACCAAGGGCAGATGCACGCCGACCGCACCTCCACCACCCGCTTCCCCGTCCCCGTCGACGCCGCCCTGCGCGACGCCGGCTGGCAGCCCGGACGCTGGGACATCAAGCAGGCAGAGATCTGGGCCGACGCCCTGCGCGAGCACACCTCACCCGCCGGACACCGCCACACCGTCTTCCCCGCCGCCGTCGAGGCCTGGGCCGAATTCGGCGGCCTGCACATCACACCCACCGGCCCCGGCCGCCAGGTCGCCCCCGCCACCGTGCACCTCGACCCCCTGCACGGCCTCCACATGGCCCGCACCCTCGGCGACCTCGGCCGCGCCCTCGAGACCCAGACCTGCCCCCTCGGCACCGAGACCGACAGCCAGGCCCTCATCGCCATCGACGCCGACGGCCGCGTCTACGCCCTCGACCACACCGGCGACTGGTACCTCGGCCCCGACATCGACCGGGCCCTCGCCACCCTCGTCGCCGGCGCCCAGCCCACCCGCCTCACCACGGGCTGACCCACCTCGCGGCTACGACGCCGGAATCACCGCCGACACCCGGAAACCCCCCGCGTCCGTCGGCCCCGACACGAACACACCGCCCAGAGCGGCCACCCGCTCCTTCATCCCCACCAGCCCATTGCCCCCCGACGGCAACCGCGCCGACGACTCCGACGACACCTCCGGCGGCGGCTCGTTCTCCACCTGCATCGCGATCTCCGACACCCGGTGCGCCAGCCGCACATACGTCTTCGCACCCGCCGCATGCTTGTGCACGTTCGTCAACGCCTCCTGCACCACCCGGAACGCCGTCGACTCCACCACCGCCGCATACGACCGCCGCTCCCCCTCCACGGACAGATCCACGACCATCCCGGCCGCCTCCGACTGCCCGATCAACTCGTCCAACTCGGACAGGGACGGCCCCTCCCCGTCCTCCACCGCCCGCGAAGCCGCCGCCGCCGCGGCCACCCCCACCGCGGCCAACGGCACCGACGCACGCTCCGCACGCCCACCGGCCCCGCCGCTGCGCAGCACCCCGAGCATCTCCCGCAGCTCCGTCAGCGCCTGCCGACCCATGTCCCCCACGAGAGCCGCGTTCCGCACCGCCTTCTCCGGGTCCTTGCGCGCCACGGCCTGAAGCGCGGCGGCGTGCACCACCATCAGACTCACCCGATGCGCGACCACGTCATGCATCTCCCGCGCGATCCGCGTCCGCTCCTCGTTGCGCGCCCACTCGGCACGCTCCTCCGCCCGCTCCGCGAGCAACTGGAGCTCCCGCTCCAGACTGTCCGCCCGCTCCCGCAAGCTCTCCATCAACCGCCGCCGCGCCCCCACGTACATGCCCAGCAGCAACGGCGGGGCGGTCAGCCCCAGCGAGGTCGTGATCGACGCGAAGGGCAGGAACCAGTCCCCGATCCCCAGGTCCTCCCGCGCCATGTCCTGCCGCACCCGCACGAACGTCACGATCAACGTCCCCAGCAACGACATCCCGGCCAGCGCACCGATGATCCGCCGAGGCAACTCCGACGCCGCCAGCGTGTACAGGCCGACGATGCCCATCAGGAAGCCCATCTCGGCCGGCGTGACGGCGATCGTCACCAGCACCACCGCGATCGGCCACTTCCGCCGCACCACCAGCACCGAACCGGCCAGCAACCCGAAGACGATCCCCAGCGCCCAGGGAATCCCGGCATCCCTCGCGAACGGAACGCCCTCCGCCGCGCACTCCAACGCGGACGCGACACCGAGGCTCACATCGAGCACCGCACCGCGCCGCCTGTCCCACCACCAAGGCCCACCCCGGGCCGGTGCGTGTTCTTCCCCCGTCGTGGTCATGCCCTCCAGCCTACGGGCGGCGGGCGGCACATTTCCGGCGACTTTCGACAAGCGATACGACGCGATATCCCTCGAACTCGTGAACCCTCCGGCGACCAGCACCGGAGCCACCCATTCCGGCCGGACGGTATGCCCATGGCACATCCACAAGGCAAGTACGCGGACTTCGAGGGACTCCGGGAGCGTGCGGTGGCACTGCGGCGCGAGGGGCTCAGCCGCCGCCAGATCCGCGACCGGCTGCACGTCGACAACAACGACATCCTCAACCGGCTCCTGGAGGGCGAGCCTCCTCCGGAATGGACGAAACGCCCGAACGCGAAGGACGACCTGAGGGACAGGGCACGGGAGCTACGGCTCCGGGGCTGGACGTACGACCAGATCCAGGTGGAGCTGGGGTGCAGCAAGAGTTCCATCTCGCTCTGGGTGCGGGACCTGCCGAAGCCGGAGCGGCGGACACGCACCCGTGAGGAGGCCTCCGCCATCGCCAGAAGGGGCTGGGAGGCGAAGCTCCGAGTACGCGAAGAAGAGCGGCAGCAGACCATGCGGCAGGCATCCCAAGAGATGGGCACGATGACCGACCGCGAGCTCTTCGCGGCAGGCGTGGCCCTCTATTGGGCGGAAGGCGCGAAGAGCAAACCGTACTCACGCCGTGAGCGCGTCACCTTCGTCAACAGCGACCCGAACGTGATCTCGGTCTTCCTGGCCTGGTTGAAACTGCTGCGCGTGGATCCCGCCAGCCTCCGATTTGCCGTGCAGATCCACGAGACCGCCGACGTAGCCGGAGCCGAGGCGTTCTGGGCCGCCCATGTCGGCATCGGGACGTCCGACCTGCTGAAGACCACCCTCAAGCGACACAATCCGAGCACCAACCGGAAGAACACCGACCAGAGCTACCGGGGCTGCCTACGCATCGACGTGCGAGGCGGAGCGGACCTGTACCGTCGCATCGAAGGCTGGTGGTACGGCATAGTAGGTGCTGCCTCCGCAGTCGATCTAGCAAATCGGACATAGCGGTAGTCCCGGGTCGTCTAAGGGCAAGACGTCAGATTTTGGTTCTGATCATGGGGGTTCGAGTCCTCCCCCGGGAGCAGTTGTTCGGTTCGGGTCCTGACTTGCAGACAGTGCCGTCAGGGCCCGCACTCATGCCCCCCCACGAACCACCCCGGTATCCTGCGGATGTCCACCCCCTCCCCCTCAAAGCCGAAGGGCATCCCGTGAGCGCCATTCGCCCGGCAGCCGTCGTCGTTCTCGCAGCGGGTGAGGGCACCCGTATGAAGTCGGCCACACCCAAGGTCCTGCACGAGCTGTGCGGCCGTTCCCTCGTCGGGCACGTCCTCGCCGCCGCCGGTGAGCTCGACCCCGAGAACCTGGTCGTCGTCGTCGGGCACGCCCGCGAGAAGGTCACCGCGCACCTCGCCGAGGTCGCCCCCGACGTGCGCACCGCCGTGCAGGAGCAGCAGAACGGCACGGGTCATGCCGTGCGGATGGGGCTGGAGGCGCTGGGCGGTGCCCTGGACGGCACGGTCGTGGTCGTCTGTGGTGACACCCCCCTCCTGACCGGCGGGACGCTGCAGGCGCTGGCCGCCACCCACTCCGCCGACGGCAACGCCGTGACCGTGCTGACGGCCGAGGTGCCGGACGCGACGGGGTACGGCCGGATCGTGCGGGACGGGGCGTCGGGTGCCGTCACCGCGATCGTCGAGCACAAGGACGCCTCGGAGTCGCAGCGGGCGATCCGTGAGATCAACTCCGGGGTGTTCGCCTTCGACGGGCAGCTGCTCGCCGACGCGCTCGGGAAGGTGCGGACCGACAACAGCCAGGGCGAGGAGTACCTCACCGACGTCCTCGGGATCCTGCGTGAGGCCGGTCACCGGGTCGGTGCCTCCGTGGCCGGTGATCACCGGGAGATCGCGGGGATCAACAACCGGGTGCAGCTCGCCGAGGCGCGTCGGATCCTCAACGACCGGCTGCTGACGCGGGCGATGCTGGCCGGCGTGACGGTCGTGGATCCGGCGACGACGTGGGTCGACGTGACGGTGACCTTCGGGCAGGACGTGGTCGTCCACCCGGGGACGCAGTTGCACGGCGCCACGCATCTCGCGGAGGGGTCCGAGGTGGGGCCGAACTCCCGGCTCACGGACACCCGGGTCGGCGCGGGCGCGCGCGTGGACAACACGGTCTCGATGGGTGCCGACGTGGGTCCGGAGGCGAAGGTGGGCCCGTACGCGTATCTGCGTCCCGGCACGCGTCTGGGGCTGAGGTCCAAGGTGGGTACGTACGTCGAGACGAAGAACGCCTCGATCGGCGAGGGCTCCAAGGTGCCGCATCTCTCCTATGTGGGTGACGCGACGATCGGTGAGTACACGAACATCGGTGCGGCGAGTGTGTTCGTGAACTACGACGGGCAGGACAAGCACCACACCACGGTGGGGTCCCACTGCCGCACGGGTTCGGACAACATGTTTGTGGCTCCTGTCACGGTCGGGGACGGTGCCTACACCGCTGCCGGCTCGGTGATCACGAAGGACGTGCCGCCCGGTTCGCTGGCCGTGGCCCGGGGCCAGCAGCGGAATATCGAGGGTTGGGTGGCTCGAAAGCGTCCGGGGAGCGCGGCGGCGAAGGCGGCCGAGGCGGTGGCTCCGGAGTCCGGCGGCGAAGGCTGACCGGAAACCGGTGCGTCGAACACGGCGTACCGTGATAAGTGCACATCCGCACCCCACCAGCTGAGACGCCCCCGCAGCCAGCCGGGAGAGCGTCGTGACGCTCAGCTGCGAAACCTCTGAGGAGAAAGTGCTGTGACCGGGATCAAGACGACCGGCGAGAAGAAGATGATGTTCTTCTCCGGCCGCGCCCACCCCGAGCTTGCCGAGGAGGTCGCCCAGCAGCTGGGTGTCGGGGTCGTCCCGACGAAGGCCTTCGACTTCGCGAACGGCGAGATCTACGTGCGGTATCAGGAGTCGGCGCGCGGTGCGGACTGCTTCCTGATCCAGAGCCACACGGCTCCGATCAACAAGTGGGTCATGGAGCAGTTGATCATGATCGACGCGTTGAAGCGGGCGTCGGCCCGCTCCATCACGGTCATCGTGCCGTTCTACGGTTACGCGCGGCAGGACAAGAAGCACCGTGGACGTGAACCGATTTCGGCGCGTCTGATCGCGGACCTGATGAAGACGGCGGGTGCGGACCGGATTCTGGCCGTGGATCTGCACACGGATCAGATCCAGGGTTTCTTCGACGGCCCGGTGGACCACCTGTTCGCGCTGCCGCTGCTCGCGGACTACGTGGGTGCGAAGGTGGACCGGTCGAAGCTGACGGTGGTGTCTCCGGACGCGGGCCGGGTGCGGGTGGCGGACCGTTGGTGCGACCGTCTGGGTGCGCCGCTGGCGATCGTGCACAAGCGGCGTGACAAGGACGTGGCGAACCAGGTCACGGTGCACGAGGTCGTGGGTGACGTGAAGGGGCGTATCTGCGTCCTGGTCGACGACATGATCGACACGGGTGGCACGATCTGCGCCGCGGCGGACGCGCTGTTCGCGCACGGTGCGGAGGACGTCATCGTGACGGCGACGCACGGTGTGCTGTCGGGTCCGGCGGCGGACCGGCTGAAGAACTCGAAGGTGAGCGAGTTCGTGTTCACGAACACGCTGCCGACGCCGAACGAGCTGGAGTTGGACAAGATCACGGTGCTGTCGATCGCGCCGACGATCGCGCGTGCGGTGCGTGAGGTGTTCGAGGACGGTTCGGTGACGAGCCTGTTCGACGAGCAGTAACCGTTCTGCACAGATCGTTTTGGGTACGGCCTTCCTCTCCGAGTAGACTGCTGAAGTTGCTCGGCGAGGGAGGCCGTACTCGTCTTTCCGAAGACGTGGGTACGGCGGTCCGTAATCGACGCGCTCTTCGTAGCAGGCCGTTCGTGGCCGGGTGACCACGTCCGTTTCTAGCTATACGAGGAGTGATCATGTCCGAGGTGAAGATCGCCGCCGAGACGCGCACCGAGTTCGGCAAGGGTGCCGCGCGTCGTATCCGTCGTGACAACAAGGTCCCCGGTGTTCTGTACGGGCACGGTTCGGACCCGCTGCACCTGACCCTTCCGGGCCACGAGCTGCTGCTCGCGCTGCGTACCTCCAACGTGCTGATCGCGCTGGACATCGACGGCAAGACCAACGAGCTGGCGATCCCGAAGTCGGTTCAGCGTGACCCGATCAAGGGCTTCCTGGAGCACGTCGACCTGCAGCTGGTGAAGCGCGGCGAGACCGTCTCCGTCGAGATCCCGGTGCAGGCCGAGGGCGAGCTGGCCCCGGGTGGCTACCTGCTGGAGCACGTCCTGGACGCGCTGCCGGTCGAGGCCGAGGCCACGCACATCCCGGAGCAGGTCACCGTGTCGGTGGCGGGTCTGGAGGCCGGTGCCTCGGTCCACGCCAAGGACATCGCGCTGCCGTCCGGTGTGAAGCTGGCCGTCGACGGGGACACCGTCGTGCTGCAGGTCCTGGCCGCGCAGGCCGAGGAGGCCCCCGCCGAGGGTGCGGGCGAGGGCGAAGCGGCCGCCGAGGCCTGATCCTTCCGTACGGTCTGATGTTCGTCGGCCGCTGTTCCCTTGCGGGGCAGCGGCCGACGTGTATGTGTGGGACGGGTATGAAGGAAACGAAGGAGACACGAACGTGACGACGGACGCGGGTGCTCCCTGGCTGGTGGCCGGTCTCGGCAATCCGGGCCCGGAGTACGCCTCGAACCGGCACAACGTGGGTTTCATGGTGGCGGACCTGCTGGCGGAGCGGATGGGTGCGCGGTTCAAGCGGCACGGCAAGGCGCAGGCGCAGGTGGTCGAGGGGCGGATCGGGCCGCCGGGGCCGGCGAACCGCCGGGTGGTGCTGGTGAAGCCGATGTCGTTCATGAACGTGTCGGGTGGACCGGTGACGGCGCTGCGGGACTTCTACAAGGTGCCGGTCGGCAACATCGTGGCGGTCCACGACGAGCTGGACATCGACTACGGCGTGCTGCGGCTGAAGCTGGGCGGTGGGGACAACGGGCACAACGGGCTGAAGTCGATCACGAAGGCGCTGGGTTCGGACTACCACCGGGTGCGGTTCGGGATCGGGCGGCCGCCGGGGCGGATGCCGGTGGCGGATTTCGTGCTGCGGGATTTCTCCTCGGCGGAGCGCAAGGAGCTGGACTACTTCGTGGACCGGGCGGCGGATGCGGTGGAGGCCTTGGTGATCGAGGGGCTGGAGCGGGCGCAGAGCGCGTACAACTCCTGACTTGTCCGTCCTTGCCTCGCGGGTGAGTTGACCGAGCGCACAGATATGGCCAATGATCCCGGCCATGCCTGCCTCAGCCGCCGCCGCTGCCCGTTCCCGTCAGGCCTCGTCCGCCGTGTTGCGGTTCGGCCGGGTCGCCGCGATGGGCGGGGTCGCGGTGGTGATCCTGATCGCCGGTGTCTGGGCGTCCTGGGGTACGGCGCAGCACGTGCTGCTGACCAAGGGGCGTGAGCAGGGCACGGTCGAGGTGACGCGGTGCGGCGGCGGGTCGTGCAGTGGGCCGTACGCGCCGGTGTCGGCGGGGTCGCAGGCGCGGGACCGGGTGGTGCTGGAGGACTCGGTCGCGGTGGCGGCGGGGCGGACGTACAGCGTGGTGCTGAAGCCGGGCAGCGACGACGCGGTGCGTTCCGGTCCCGCCGGGGTGCTGTACGCGTGGGTGCCGTTGGGTGGGGCGCTGCTGTTGGCGTCGGTGGTGGTGGCGGGGGGTCTGCGGCGGGTGCGGGCGGCGTGGGTGATGGCGGGGGCGGGGATGGCTCTGCTGACGGCGGCGTTCTTGGTGGTGTGAGTCCGGTGTGAGTCGGGTGTGAGTCCGCGTACGACGTGACGGTGCCCCCGTGCTCTGGGTCGAGCACGGGGGCACTGTCGTGCGGGTGCGCGGCGTCGGTGCGGGCCGGGGTGGGGGTCCGCACTGCCCGGCGCCGCGGCCGGTGTCAGCCGGTGTTGCGGAGGCCGGCGGCCACGCCGTTGACGGTGAGGAGCAGGGCTCGGGCGAGCAGCGGGTCGGCCTCTTCGCCGGCGGCGGCGGCTTCGCGTTGGCGGCCGAGGAGGGCGACCTGGAGGTAGGAGATGGGGTCGAGGTAGGCGTCGCGGATGGCGAAGGTCTGCTTGAGGACGGGGTCGGCGTCGAGCAGTTCGTTCTCGCCGGTGACGCGCAGGACCTCGGCGACGGTGAGCTCGTGCTCGGCCTTGATGGCGTCGAAGACGTGCTTCAGCTCGTCCGGGACGAGGGTGTCGACGTAGTGCTGGGCGATGCGCAGGTCGGTCTTGGCGAGGGTCATCTCGACGTTGGAGATGAAGTTGCGGAAGAAGTGCCACTGCTGGTGCATCTCGTCGAGGACGGTGTCCAGTCCGGCCTCGCGCAGCGCCTTGAGGCCGGAGCCGACGCCGTACCAGCCGGGGACGATCTGCCGGGACTGGGTCCAGCCGAACACCCACGGGATGGCGCGCAGTCCGTCGAGTGAGACGCCCGAGCCGGGGCGGCGGGAGGGCCGCGAGCCCAGGTGCAGGTCGGCGAGCTGGTCGACCGGCGTGGAGGCGAGGAAGTACGTCGGCAGGTCGGGGTCCTCGACCAGCTTGCGGTAGGCCGTGTGGGCCGCGTCGGAGACGACGTCCATGGCGGCGTCCCAGCGGGCGAGGGCCTCGTCGGACTGGCGGGGCGCGGTGTGCAGTGCGGACGCCTGGAGGGTGGCCGCGACGGTCAGCTCCAGGTTCTCCCTGGCCAGGGAGGGGATGAGGTACTTGTCGGAGATGACCTCGCCCTGTTCGGTGACCTTGATCTCGCCTTCGAGGGTGCCCCAGGGCTGGGCGAGGATGGCGTCGTGGGTGGGGCCGCCGCCGCGGCCGACGGTGCCGCCGCGGCCGTGGAAGAGGCGCAGCCGTACCCCGTAGCGGTGGGCGACGTCGCGCAGGCGGCGCTGGGCGCGGTGGATCTCCCACTGCGAGGTGGTGATGCCGCCGAACTTGGAGGAGTCGGAGTAGCCGAGCATGACCTCCTGGACGTCGCCGCGCAGGGCGACCAGGCGCCGGTAGGAGGGGTCGGAGAGGAGGTCTTCCAGGATGGTGTCGGCGGCCTTGAGCTCGTCCGTCGTCTCCAGGAGGGGCACGATGCCGATCTTCGCCCAGCCGGCGTGGAGGTCGATGAGGCCGGCTTCCCGGGCCAGTACCGCCGCGGCGAAGACGTCGTCGGCGCCCTGGCACATGGAGATGATGTAGGACTCGATGACCTCGGGTCCGAAGACCTCCAGGGCGCGCTTGACGGTCTGGAAGACGCCGAGGGTCTTCTCGCCGGCGGCGTCGACGGGGGCCGGGGTGGGGGCGAGCGGACGCCGGGACCGGAGTTCCTTGGCGAGCAGCTTGGTGCGGTACTCGCGGGGCATGTCGGCGTAGCGCCAGGATTCCTCGCCGAGCCGGTCGAAGAGCTGGCCGAGGGCGTGGTGGTGGGCGTCGGCGTGTTCGCGGACGTCCATGGTGGCGAGCTGGAGGCCGAAGGCGGCCAGGGTGCGGATGGTGCGGGCGAGGCGGCCGTCGGCGAAGAGGCTGCCGCGGTGTTCCCTGAGCGAGGCCTGGACGATGCGCAGGTCGTTGATGAGTTCGGCGGTGCCGAGGTAGTCGCGGCCGTCCTCGTGGGGGGTGCCCTTGGCGAGGCGCTGCTTGGTGTTCTCCAGCTTCTGCCGGATGCAGGTGGCCTTGAGCCGGTAGGGCTCTTCGGCGTTGAGGCGCTTGTAGCGGGGGCTGATCTCGGGGAGCAGGTCGAGGTCGGTCCGCAGGGAGGTGAGCAGTTCCTCCGTCGCTCCGGTGTAGCGGATGGAGTTGGAGAGGAATCCGCGGAGTTCGTCGATCATCTCCAGGGCGTCGTTGATGCCGTGTTCGTGCTGGAGGATGAGGATGTCCCAGGTGACCTGGGGGGTGACGTTGGGGTTGCCGTCGCGGTCGCCGCCGATCCAGGTGCCGAAGGTGAGGGGGCGGGTGTCGTCGGGCAGCTTGACGCCGGCGCGTTCCAGTTCGGCGGTGAGGTCTTCGAGGACGTCGCCGACGGCGTTGGCGTGCAGTTCGTCGAGGTAGTAGATGGCGTTGCGGGCCTCGTCGGCGGGCTCGGGGCGCACGACGCGGAGTTCGTCGGTCTGCCAGACGAGGTCGATGTTCTCGGCGAGGCGGGTGTCGAGGCGGCGCCGGTCGGATTCGATGACCGGGGTGTCGAGGAGGGCCGCGATGCGGCGCAGCTTGTTGAGGACGGAGCGGCGGGCGGCCTCGGTGGGGTGGGCGGTGAAGACGGGCCGGACGTTGAGGTTGCGGACGGTGTCGCGCAGGTGCTCGGGGTCGGCGTCCTTGAGGCGGTCGGCGGTGCGGGCGAGCAGTCCGCCTTCGGCGGCGCGCCGGGCGCGCAGTTCGCGGCCGCGGTGGACCTGCTCGGTGACGTTGGCGAGGTGGAAGTAGGTGGAGAAGGCGCGGACCAGCTTGGCGGCGGTCTGCAGTTCGGTGCCGCGCAGCAGTTCCGCCGCGGCCTCGCCGTCCTCTCGGGTGAGTCGGCGTACCTTCTCGACGAGGTCCAGAAGTTCGGGGCCCTCCTGGCGGACGAGGGTCTCCCCGAGGAGATCACCCAGCCGGCGGATGTCGGCTCGCAGCTCGCTGCTGGTCGTCGTGGTGGTCTGGTCGTCGGCACTGCTCACAGGTGCGGCTCCTTGCAGTGTTGAAGCTCGTCTGGGAGGGAACCCGGACGGCGTCTCGCGCGGCGAGCGCCGCTTACGGGGCCGGACGTCCGGGAAGTATTCAGAGCGGACCGCGCTGTCCGACCGACTTCCAGGATAGGTGTCGGCCAGGACGCGCAGGCTCTCGGGCTCTTGCCGCGGCGCGACGCGCTGTCATACTTACGTCGCCGTAGGTTACGGAACCGTAGGGAACTGTGCGTGTTCCCGTAGCCCGGCACCTGCCACGACCCTCGACCCCACAGAGGACGCGCATGACCACGAGTTCCGATGTGATCCCAGACGCTCCGAAGGGCCCTGACGACGACGCCGGGGCCTCCGCCACGCTGGGCGGTGAGCAGAAACGCTCGATCGAGCAGATCACCCTGCTGCTGTTCATCACGGTTCCGTTCCTCGCGCTGTTGGCGGCGGTGCCGCTGGCGTGGGGGTGGGGCGTGAGCTGGCTGGATCTGGGCCTGCTGGTGTTCTTCTACTTCCTGGGCTGCCACGGCATCACCATCGGGTTCCACCGTCATTTCACGCACGGTTCCTTCAAGGCGAAGCGGCCCCTGAAGATCGCGTTGGCGATCGCGGGCTCGATGGCGGTCGAGGGGCCGCTGGTCCGCTGGGTCGCCGACCACCGCAAGCACCACAAGTTCTCCGACGCCGAGGGCGACCCCCACTCGCCGTGGCGCTACGGGGAGACGGTTCCCGCCCTGGTCAAGGGCCTGTGGTGGGCCCATATCGCCTGGATGTTCGACGAGGAGCAGACGCCGCAGGACAAGTACGCGCCGGACCTGATCAAGGACCCGGCACTGCGTGCGATCTCCCGTCAGTTCGTCCTGTGGACGGTGGTGTCGCTGGCCCTTCCGGCGCTGATCGGCGGGCTGGTCACGATGTCCTGGTGGGGCGCGTTCACCGGGTTCTTCTGGGGGTCACTCGTCCGGGTGGCGTTGCTGCACCACGTGACGTGGTCGATCAACTCGATCTGTCACGCGGTCGGCAAGCGCCCGTTCAAGTCGCGGGACCGTTCGGGCAACGTGTGGTGGCTGGCGGTCCTGTCCTGCGGTGAGTCCTGGCACAACCTGCACCACGCCGATCCGACGTCCGCGCGGCACGGGGTGATGCGCGGGCAGCTCGACTCGAGCGCTCGTCTGATCCGCTGGTTCGAGCGGTTCGGGTGGGCGTACGACGTGCGGTGGCCGTCACGCTCGCGTATCGATTCCCGCCGCAACGCGGACGAAGGCGGCGCCCGGCGCCGGAGGGAAACCGTCGAGGCGGCATGATGGTCGCTGTGGCGACCGACTCCAGCACTCCCAGCAATGAGAAGCCGCGGCGCGCGCGCCGTACCCGGATGACCGGCGCCGAGCGTCGCCAGCAGTTGCTGGAGATCGGTCGCACCCTCTTCGCGGCGAAGGGTTTCGAGGGGACGTCGGTGGAGGAGATCGCGGCGAAGGCCGGGGTCTCGAAGCCGGTGGTGTACGAGCACTTCGGCGGCAAGGAGGGGCTGTACGCGGTGGTGGTGGACCGGGAGATGCGGCGGTTGCTGGACATGGTGACCAGCTCCCTGACCGCCGGCCATCCGCGTGAGCTGTGCGAGCAGGCCGCGTTCGCACTCCTGGACTACATCGAGGAGTACACGGACGGCTTCCGCATCCTGGTGCGTGACTCCCCCATCCCGCAGTCGACGGGTTCCTTCGCCTCGCTGATCTCCGACATCGCCACCCAGGTGGAGGACATCCTGGGCCGCGAGTTCAAGAACCGCGGCTTCGACGCCAAGCTGGCCCCGCTGTACGCGCAGGCGCTGGTCGGGATGGTGGCGCTGACCGGCCAGTGGTGGCTGGACGTGCGTCGCCCGAAGAAGGCGGAGGTGGCGGCGCACCTGGTGAACCTGGCGTGGCACGGGCTGGACGGCCTGGAGCCGAAGCCGCGGCTGATCGGGCACCGGAAGAGTTGACCGGGCACTGGAGCATCGGGCACCGGTGGAGCTGAGAACACGGCCCGCCGTGTGTCATCGTGCGGGCGTGACCGAGATGACGATCAGTGAGTCCGCGTCCCGGCTGGAGGAGCTGGTCCGCCGAGTGGCCGACAGCCGCGAGCTCATCGCGCTCACCGACGAGGGCCGCGTGACCGCGCTCCTCGTCGCTCCCCAGGTGATCGAGGACCTGGAGGACTCCGTGGCCGTCGCCGGCTACCGGCGCCGGAAGGCCGAGGGAACCCTCACCGAGGGCATCCCACACGCGGAGGTCGGTCGCATCCTGGGCCTGCGTCCGTAAGCCGGCCGGGGCGTCAGCCGGCCGGGGCGTCAGCCGGCCGGGGCGTCAGCCGACCGGCTCCAGGAACTCCAGGCGGTTGCCGACGGGGTCCTCGGAGTAGAAGCGCGTGTGGCCCGGCAGGGCGTCGTCCCAGGTGACCGGGGCGCCGCGCGCGGCCAGCCGGGCGGCGTACGCCTCGATGCCGGTCGTCCTGAGCCCCGGATGGGCCTTTTCCGCCGGTCGGAAGTCCGCCTCGATGCCCAGGTGGAGCTGGACGGTGCCGGCCCGGAACCAGCACCCGCCGCGCGCCGCGAGGGCCGGCGGCTTGGGGATCTCGGTCATGCCGAGGACGTCCACGTAGTACGCCCTCAGGTCGTCCTCGGAGCCGGGCGGGGCGGCGAGCTGGACGTGGTCGACTGCGACGAGCACGGCTTACGCCTCCTTGGTGGCGACGGCGAATACCCGGCGGAAGGGGAACGGGGTGCCGTGGGGGCCGGGCGGGTAGGCCTCGCGCAGGGCGGTCCGGTACTCCTCTACGAACGCGTCCCGGGCCTCCGGGTCGTCGTCGAGGGCGGTGAGTACGGGCCGCAGTCCCGTCCCCTTCACCCAGTCCAGGACGGGGTCCTCCCCGGTCAGCAGGTGGACGTACGTCGTCTCCCAGACGTCCGTCGTGCAGCCGAGGCCGGTCAGGTGGGCGAGGTAGGCCTCGGGGGTGAGGACGGCGTCGTCGTGGCGCAGGGTGCCGGCGAGGCGGTCCCGCCGGCGCGGGGAGTGGGCGAGGTCGCGCATCAGGCGGTGGCTGGGGGCGTCGAAGTTGCCGGGGACCTGGAAGGCGAGGGTGCCGCCGGGGGTGAGGTGGGCGATCCAGTCGGCGAAGCGGTCGACGTGGCCGGGGACCCACTGGAGGGTGGCGTTGCTGACGATCAGGTCGTACGGCTCGGCGGGGGTCCAGGTGCGGGCGTCGGCGTGGGCGAAGTCGATGTGGCCGCCGCCGGGGGTGGGGCCGGCGTGTTCCCGGGCCCGTTCCAGCATCTGGGGGGAGTTGTCGAGGCCGGTGATGCGGGCGGTGGGCCAGCGGCCGGCGAGCAGGGCGGTGACGTTGCCGGGGCCGCAGCCGAGGTCGGCGATGCGGGGTGGCCGGGCGGGCGGCCCCGCGGGGAGGTCGGGGACGCGGGCGAGGAGGTCGGTGAAGGGGCGGGCGCGGTGGCCGGCGTGGCGCAGGTACTGGGCGGGGTCCCAGGTGGGGGCGGTGGCGGACATGGTGCCTCCGGGGGTGGCCGTACGGGACGGATACCCCAGCGTCACCCGCACACTCTCTCGACGTCAAGACAGTCGACATCAAGAGACTTCACGTCGACACAACCACTACACTGATCGTCATGGAGGACGAGGTCGATCGGCTGGTCGCAGCGTGGCGCCGGGAGCGCCCGGACCTCGACGTGGAACCGCTCGAGGTGCTGAGCCGGGTCAGCAGACTCGCCCGGCACCTGGACCGCGCCCGGCGGCTGGCCTTCTCCGAACATCACCTCGAGCCCTGGGAGTTCGACGTCCTGACGGCACTGCGCCGCGCGGGCTCCCCGTACCAGCTCTCGCCGGGACAGCTCCTCACCCAGACCCTGGTCACCTCGGGCACGATGACCAACCGCATCGACCGCCTGGCGAAGAAGGGCCTGGTGGAACGCCTGCCCGACCCGAGCGACCGGCGCGGCGTGCTGGTGCGACTCACGGACGAGGGCCGGGACCGCGCCGACCAGTCGCTGGCGGGCCTGCTGGAGCAGGAGCGCGCCATCCTGGGCGAACTCTCCCGCGCCCAGCGCAGCGAACTGGCGGCGCTGCTACGCCAGTTGACCGCCCCGTTCGACAACATTCCCGGTTAGGTCGACCGGCCCCACACCTGCCCGCCGGGCGAGCGCCACGGCGGCGAGGGTGGAGTGGACGCCCAGCTTGCCCAGGACGTTCTGCATGTGGGTGCGCACGGTGTGCGGGGACAGGTACAGCCGCTCGGCGACGGCCTTGCGCCCCAGCCCGGCGACCATGCAGCGCAGCACCTCCCGCTCCCTCGGGGTCAGCGACTCCACCAGCGTCTCGCTGTCGGTGCGGTGCTTGCGGGCGGCGGTCAGCTCGCGCAGCACGCCGGTGAGCAGGGCGGGCGGCAGATGCGTCTCGTCGCGCAGGACGCCGCGGATGACGCTGAGCAGCCGGGACAGGGAGCAGTCCTTGGCCACCCACCCGGAGGCGCCGGCCCCCAGCGCGAGAGCCGCCCGGCGGGGGTCGTCCTTCTCGGCGAGGACGACGATCCGTACGCCCGGCTGTCCCGTCCGCACCCCGGTGACCAGCGAGATCCCGTCCACCAGTCCGTCCTCGTTGCCGTCCCGTACGGGCACGGCCGGGCGGGCGCCGGGCACGTGACCGCCCAGGTCGGCGTCGACCAGCAGCACGTCGAACCGCCGCCCCTCGGACGCGGCCCGCTCCAGGCAGCGCAGCGCGGCCGGGCCGCTGCCGGCCGCGGAGACGTCGACGTCGGGCTCGGCGGCCAGCGCGGCGGCCAGCGACTCGGCGAAGATGCGATGGTCGTCGACGACCAGGACTCGGATACGAACCACGAAACCCCCTCCCCCAAGCTCCTCGAGGAGCAGGGGATACCTCGTCTACCCGTCGTCGGGAGGTCGACACCGGCACGGGTACGACGCCGCCCGAAGCCCCGTATCCAGCAGTGCGCTCGGTACTCCGGGGACGGGTCGCCGCAGTCGCACGGCCGCCGCCGCGCAGTATGCGCTCCCCCGCCCCGGGCGCCGTACCCGGCTGTCTCGCCCCCTGAACGGCACCGGCCCCCACCGGTGCTGCCCATCAGAGTACGGGCGGGCGCCGGGAGCGGAAGGCTATTTGCAGAACTGACCGCCCGGCCCGTTTATGGTGAGCCGCATGTTTCGTCTTGTGACAGAAGTAGACAAGGCGCGGCGCGATCTGCTGCGCACCCGCCTGCGGGAGACGAACACGGCGGCCTCCTCCGTCCTGCGCTCGCTGCGCGGAACCCCTCACGAACGCGAATTCCCCCTGCACGTGTGGGCCCTGGACGAGACCGGCGCGCTGGGGGGCGGCCTCGTCGGCCACACCTGGGCGACCTGGCTGCACGTGACGTACCTGTGGGTCGACGACGGGTGCCGCGCCTCGGGCCTGGGCTCCGCCCTCCTCGACGAGGCGGAACGCACGGCCCGCACCGAACGCGGCTGCGCCGCCGCCCGCGTGGAGACCTGGGACTTCCAGGCCCCGGGCTTCTACACGAAGCGCGGCTACGAGGTGATGTGCGTGATCCCCGACTATCCACCGGGGATCACGGAGTACACGCTGGTGAAGCGGCTGGGCTGAGACGACCGGGCGACTGCCGGGCCGGTCGCCGTCACTCGGGCTCCAGCCCCATGTCCTTCGCGCTGTAGCGGGGCAGGCCGGTCGTCTCGACGGTCCAGGTGCCGAGCTCGGTGACGAGGGTGACCGGCTTGCCGTACGGGAGGTGCAGACGGTTCTCGTAGGCGGGGCGGCCCTCGGTCCGGCCGATGCCCCACTGGTAGGTCCAGGTGCCGTCGCGCGGGTCGAGGATCAGGTAGTGGGGGATGCCCATGGCGGGGTAGTCACGGGTCTTGTCGCGGTAGTCGTTGTCGGGGTTGGACGGGGAGACGATCTCGATCGCCAGCGTGATCTCGCGGGGGTCGAGGGGCGCGTCGGTCTCCATGGCGTCGTAGGCGCAGACATGCAGGTCGGGAACGCGCAGTTTGCCCAGCCCCTCGTCGTCGGTGTCGGTCGCCTCGAACACGCCCAAGCCGTCCGGCAGCTGCGGGACGATCCGGTCTCGTACCCGCGTCGCCGTCAGCTGATGGCGCGGGCGCGGACTCATCATCATGACGATCTTCCCGTCACTGATCTCGGGCCAGGCGAGGCCGGGCGGGGGTGTGAAGTGGTCACGCATGTCGCGCAGCCGCCGGTACAGGGTCTGCTGAGTCATGGGTCCTCCCGGCCTCCAGTATGAAGGCGACAGCCTTCCGCTGCGGGCGCCAGTCCTCTCACTCACCGGAACCGGCCGAGATGTCCGCCGCGGCCCCGACGGCGACCTCGGCCCACACCGTCAGCCCCCCCACCCGTCCCCCGTGTCCCACCGGGCGGCCAACGCATCGGTGATCAACAGGCCACGCCCGTTCTCCTGATCCACCCCAGGCGCCCTGGGCACCACAGCCGCACCGCCTTCACCCCGCCCTCGTCGCTCACGCCGACCGTGACCGCGTCGCCCGGGCAGCACCGACACAATGAACCAGCAGTACGCCCCATCGGTAGGTTGAGGACGTGGCAGCGCGGATCTTCCACATCGACGACTCGGGTGCGGAAAGCACCGGATACATCGTCTACGGCTGGGTCGACGTTGGGCTTGGGTGCGTGAGCCGATGAACCAGGGGTCTTCGACGATGTGCCTGGTGGCCAGCTTCAGCTTGCGGTGCGCTCGCTGGTAAGCAGCGTCGGTGCCGTCACCGTCCATGACGATGATGCCCTGGTCGCCGACGTCCGCCAGCTGGTAGTCAAGGAGCTGCAGCAGGCTCTCGTAGACCGCAGCCCGCTCGGCGTAATAGGCCCGGCCTGTCCTGCTCGTATGCCGCCATACAGCGCCGGCCCGAGTGCCGGGCATGACCTCAACAGTGGCGAGGGCGTCCTGAATGACACGTCCTCGCAGTCGCTTCTGCCGGTTCCAAGCAGGGTGTATCGACGGGCTGCCCAGCCAGCCCGTACAGGCTGCCGACCTCGTCGCCAGGGCCAGGGTCTGCCAGCATTGCTGTGACATTGGCCTGACCAGGTACTGCTCCAAGAGTTCCGGGCCATGTTCCCGGGCTTGCTCGATCTCCTGGCCGAGACTGTCTACGTCAGCCTCGTAGTGAGTGTTCCACCTGCTGTTCATGGAGAAATCGATCCGGGTCTGGGCCTGGGCCCGCTGTGACGCGAGCTGCCGTAGCTGGCCCAGGTGGATGTTCACGAGCCGATCGGCGACCCCAGCGGCCGGATCACCGGAGAGGGAATCGGGGACGCGGTGTCCCGGGCAGCCACCCGCGCTGGCCCGTCCGCCATCGGCGGGCTGCTGCCCCACCTCCCGCCCCGCTGGAGCGGGCACGGCCTGCGCCGCGGCTTCGCCACCGCTGCCGAGCAGGCCGGCGAGGACCTCGTCGATACCGGCCGCCATGGCGGCTGGACCGACGGCTCCAAGTCCCTGACTGGCTACTTCGTCCAGGCCGGGATCTGGGACAGACCAATCCGCTGTACGGCATCGGCCTATAGCCGAACACCATTGCCGGCCACCGTGCGACCAGCACTGAGAACACTGGGCCGCTGCGGGCGGTCAGCCTGCAGCGGCCCGGGCTGTCGCGGAGATTCACAGGGCCCGGAGGTCGATCCGGTGACCAGAAGGCGGAACGGCAGAGGCCCTGGGCCGTGGCGGGGGATGCCACGGCCCAGGGCCGGTCTGCGGGGCGTTGCTACCGGACGTGCGCGGCGCGTGCGGTGACCTTCTGGATGGTCTTGAGGGCGAGGTCGGGGCGGTCGGTGTGGATGTAGTGGCCGCTGCCCCTGGCGGTGGTGAGGTGGCTGTTGCGGGAGATCCTGAGCCACTCGTGCTGGCCCTTGGCCCACATCCGCTCCAGGGCGGGGCCGTACTCGGGGACCTCGGCGTACTGGGACTCGTGCTTGAGGATCTCGACGGGGATCCGGCCGGCGGAGCGGACCGGGCCGTCGGCGATGACGAACTGCTCCGGGTTCTGCCCCTCGTTGGCGGCGATCGCCCCGTCGTGCAGCTGGGCTGCCATGCCGGTGGCATCGGCGGGGATGGTCCGGTTCATGTCGCGGGTGAGGTGGGGGATGGTGGCGTCGAGGAGGACCAGGCCCCTGACGCGGTCGGTGTGGTCGGGGGCGTAGCGGGCAGCGATGTAGCCGCCCAGGGAGTGACCGGCCAGGACGACGGGGCGCGCGCCCGCGAGGCGGTCGAGGACCTTGGTGAGCAGGGCGCCGCTGTCGTTGATGGTCTGCGGGCCTGCGTCGGGCTTGTCGCTCCTGCCTTCACCGAGGCGGTCGTAGGAGCAGACGCGGGAGGTCTTGCTGAGGGCCTTCTGGAGGGGGGCCATGTTGTCCAGGCCTTCGCCGCCGCCGGCCATCAGCATCACGAGGGGCTCGTCTGCTTCGGCGCGGCCGGAGCAGGAGACGTTGACCGCGCGGCCGTCCACGCGGATCCTCTTCGTGCCCGTGAAGGAGGCTCCCTCGGACACCGCAGCGACCATGTCCTTGGTGTCGGAGTCGGCCTCGGCGTACTCCTCGTTGAGGACAAGTCCCGCGCCGGCCACGGTGCAGACGATGGCGAGGGCAGCGGTCGTCTTGGCGAGGGCGCGGAACATGAGGGGCCTCCAGCAGGCGAGGGTGAGCTACGGGTACGAGTTCTCGAGGGTCTTTCCCGGCCGGCCGGTCGGTCGTTCCCGGCGACTGATGAGAACTCTATGGACGCGGCGGTCCCGCATCTTCACCCTGCGGTGGGCACCTGCACGTAGCTCGCCAGGGGGACAACAGTCGATGATCCAGGCCCCTGGTCGGCGAACCCCCGGTCCGCTCCGCCCGTCACCTCACCCGCCGCGCCCCCGCCGAGGGCACCGCCTCGAACACCCGGGGCGCCGTGAAGCCCGCCGCCGCGAAGGCCTCCTCCACCGCCTTGGTGATGGGGTCGACGTCGGCCTCCTCGGCCAGGACGATCGCCGAGCCGCCGAAGCCGCCGCCGGTCATGCGGGCGCCCAGGGCGCCGGAGGCGAGGGCCGTGTCGACGACCAGGTCCAGCTCCGGGCAGGAGATGCGGAAGTCGTCGCGCAGGGAGGCGTGGCCCTCGACCAGGACGGGGCCGATGGCGCGGGTGTCACCGGACTCCAGGAGGGACACGACGCGTTCGACGCGCTCGTCCTCCGTGACGACGTGCCGGACCAGGCGGCGGACCTCCTCGTCGTCGGCCAGCCGCTCCAGCGCCGCGTCCAGTTCCGCGTACGCCACGTCCCGCAGCGCGTCCACGCCCAGCAGCGCGGCGCCCTTCTCGCAGCCCGCCCGGCGCTTGCCGTACTCGCCCTCGCTGTGGGAGTGCTTGACCTGCGTGTCGACGACGAGCAGGCGCATGCCCTCGGCGGCGAGGTCGAAGGGGATCTGCCGCTGGGAGAGGTCGCGGGTGTCGAGGAACAGGGCGTGGCCGGCCTCGCAGCAGGCGGAGGCCGTCTGGTCCATGATGCCGACCGGTGCGCCGACGTACACGTTCTCCGCGCGCTGGCACAGGCGGGCCAGCTGCCAGCCGCGCAGGCCGAGGGAGTACAGGTCGTTCAGGGCGAGGGCGACGACGACCTCCAGGGCCGCCGAGGAGGACAGACCCGCGCCCGACGGGACCGTGGAGGCCAGGTGGATGTCGGCGCCGGTCACCTCGTGGCCGGCCTCGCGCAGCGCCCAGACCACGCCCGAGGGGTACGCCGTCCAGGACCTGTCCGACTCGGGGGTCAGGTCCGCGACGCGCAGCTCGACGGGGTCGGTGCCGATGTCCGCCGAGTGCAGGCGCAGCACGCCGTCGTCGCGCCGGGCGACCGCCGCGACGGCGGTGTGCGGCAGGGCGAACGGCATGACGAAGCCGTCGTTGTAGTCGGTGTGTTCACCGATGAGGTTCACCCGGCCCGGCGCCGCCCACACCCCCTGCGGGTCCACCCCGTACAGCTCCCGGAACCGCTCGCCGACCGCTCCTGCGACAGCCTCGTCCATGCCCTGTCCCCTCGCCCTTCCGTTCAGTCCTGGTCCGCGCGCCGCTGCGCGAACTCCCACGCGTCCGCGACGATCCCCGCGAGGTCCGCGCGGGACGGGTTCCAGCCCAGTTTCTCCCGCGCCGTGCCGGCCGACGCCACCAGGACCGCCGGGTCGCCGCCCCGGCGGGGGGCCACGACCTCGGGGATCGGATGGCCCGTCACCCGGCGGACGGTCTCGACGACCTCGCGCACGGAGAAGCCGTTGCCGTTGCCCAGGTTGCAGATGAGGTGCTCGCCGGGGACGGCCGCGTCCAGGGCCAGCAGGTGGGCCTCGGCCAGGTCGGCGACGTGGATGTAGTCGCGGACGCAGGTGCCGTCCGGCGTCGGGTAGTCGTCGCCGAAGACGGAGATGGCCTCCCGCCTGCCCTGCGCCACCTGGAGGACCAGCGGGATGAGGTGCGACTCGGGGTCGTGGCGCTCGCCGTACGCACCGTACGCGCCCGCGACGTTGAAGTACCGCAGCGAGACCGCGCCCAGTCCGTGGGCCGCCGCCTCACCGGTGATCATGTGATCGACGGCGAGCTTCGAGGCGCCGTACGGGTTCGTGGGCCTCGTCGGCGCAGACTCGACGATCGGGACCTGCTCCGGCTCGCCGTACGTGGCGGCCGTGGAGGAGAAGACGAGGCGCCGCACGCCCGCCGTCCGCATGGCCTCCAGCAGGGCCATGGTCCCGCCGACGTTGTTGTCCCAGTACTTCTCGGGCTTCACGACCGACTCGCCGACCTGCGAGAACGCGGCGAAGTGCAGGACACCGTCGTACGAGGAGTCCAGCCATTTGGCGGCGTCACGGATGTCGCCCTCGATGAAGGAGGCGTCCGCCGGCACCCCTTCCCGGAAACCCGTGGAGAGGTTGTCGAGGACGACGACCTCGTGGCCGGCCTCGACCAGATGCTGGGCGACCACGCTGCCGACGTACCCCGCACCGCCCGTCACCAGGTACTTCCCGCTCATGAACTCGCTACCTCTCGCAGTCGCTCGGCCGCGCGCTCCGGCGGCACGTCGTTGATGAACACGTTCATGCCGGACTCGGAACCCGCGAGGAACTTCAGCTTGCCGGACGTACGGCGGATGGTGAAAAGCTCGAGGTGCAGCGCGAAGTCGTCCCGCGTCACACCCTCGAAGTCCTCCAGCTGCCCGAACGGCGCCTGGTGCCAGGCGGCGATGTAGGGCGTCGGAGGCTCGCCCTCCCCGAAGATCCGGTCGAACCGCCTCAACAGTTCCAGATAGACCTGGGGGAACTCTGTGCGCGCCGCCTCGTCGAGCCCGAGCAGGTCGGCCACCCGCCGCTTCGGATACAGGTGCACCTCGTAGGGCCAGTGCGCCGCGTACGGCACGAAGGCCACCCAGTGTTCGCCCTCGAGGACGACCCGGTCACCGGCCAGTTCCTCCGCCAGGACGGCGTCGAAGAGGTTCTCCCCGCCGGTGGCGTCCTTGTGCGCGGCGAGGGAACGGAGCATCAGCGCGGTGCGGGGGGTGGTGAAGGGGTAGGCGTAGATCTGCCCGTGCGGGTGACCGAGCGTCACGCCGATCTCGGCGCCCCGGTTCTCGAAGCAGAACACCTGTTCAACGGAGGGCAGATGCGAGAGCTCCGACGTGCGGTCCGTCCAGGCGTCGAGCACGAGGCGGGCCTGCTCCTCGCTCAGGTCGGCGAAGGAGGCGTTGTGGTCGGAGGTGAAGCAGACGACCTCGCAGCGGCCGGAGTCGCCGGCCAGCGAGGGGAAACGGTTCTCGAAGACCACCACGTCGTACGACGAGTCCGGGATCTCGCTCAGCCGCTCGCCCTGCGACGGGCACAGGGGGCACTCGTCGGCCGGCGGGTGGTAGGTGCGGCCCTGGCGGTGCGAGGCGATGGCGACCGAGTCGCCGAGCAACGGGTCCCGGCGGACCTCGGAGGTGGTGACGGTCCGCTCCAGCGGTCGGCGGTCCACGGCGTCCCGCACCGTGTCGTCGCGCAGGTCGTAGTAGACGAGCTCACGACCGTCGGCCAGCCGGGTCGAGGTCTTCTTCACTGTCGTACTCCTCTACACCCACACCCAATCACTCAACACAATCAAACATAACACATCACAACCCACCAGCATGGCGATCATCACAATCAAACAAAGAACATCACCGGAAGTGTTCAATTACTGAACGCGGAGGCGTAGGTTCCGCTCGGATCAGTTCGCGCAACGAAGCGAGTTCGTATGCATACCCCCACATATCTGGCCGCGGAGCTTCGGCTCCCGACCAACTGGCTCGACTACTCGATCCTCGGGATCTACTTCGTCGTCGTGCTCGGCATCGGCTTCGCCGCCCGCCGCTCGGTCAAGACCAGCCTGGACTTCTTCCTGTCCGGCCGCTCACTGCCCGCCTGGGTCACCGGTCTGGCCTTCGTCGCGGCCAACCTGGGCGCCACCGAGATCCTCGGCATGGCCGCCAACAGCGCCCAGTACGGCGTCTACACGACCCACTGGTACTGGATCGGCGCCATCCCGGCGATGGTCTTCCTGGGCCTGGTGATGATGCCGTTCTACTACGGCTCGAAGGTCCGCTCGGTCCCCGAGTTCCTCCTCCTCCGCTTCGACAAAGCGGCACACATGCTCAGTTCGATCCTGTTCGCCTTCGCCGCCATCCTGATCGCCGGGGTGAACCTCTACGCCCTCGCGATCGTCGTCGAGGCGCTCCTGGGCTGGCCGGAGTGGGTGGCCATCGTGGTGGCCGGCTTCTTCGTCCTGGCGTACATCACCCTGGGCGGCCTGTCCTCGGCGATCTACAACGAGGTCCTCCAGTTCTTCGTGATCCTGGCCGGCCTCATCCCGATCACCATCCTGGGCCTGAAGAAGGTCGGCGGCTGGGACGGCCTGTCCGACTCCCTCTCCCAGTCCCACGGCGCCGACTTCATGACCTCATGGGGCGGCACGGGCATCGGCAGCGCGAACCCCCTGGGCGCCAACTGGCTGACCATCGTCCTCGGCCTCGGCTTCGTGCTCTCCTTCGGCTACTGGACGACGAACTTCGCCGAGGTGCAGCGCGCCCTGTCGGCGAAGAACCTCTCGGCGGCCCAGCGCACCCCCCTCATCGCCGCCTTCCCGAAGATCTTCATCGTCTTCGTGGTGATGATCCCGGGCCTGGTCGCCGCGGTCCTCGTCCCGAAGATCGGCACCCCCGGCTCGGACCTCCAGTACAACGACGCCATCCCGTACCTGATGCAGCAGTTGCTGCCCAACGGCGTCCTCGGCATCGCGGTGACCGGCCTCCTGGCCGCCTTCATGGCGGGCATGGCGGCGAACGTCTCGTCGTTCAACACGGTCTTCACCACCGACATCTGGGCGAAGTACGTCGTGAAGGACCGGGAGGACGCCTACTACGTCCGCTTCGGCCGCCTGATCACGGTGATCGGCGTCCTGGCCTCGATCGGCACGGCGTTCCTCGCCTCCTCCTTCTCCAACATCATGAGCTACCTCCAGACGCTCTTCTCCTTCTTCAACGTGCCGATGTTCGTGGTCTTCATCATCGGCATGTTCTGGAAGCGCGCGTCGATGAAGTCCGGCTTCTGGGGTCTGATCGCGGGCACCACCGCGGCGATGGTGAACTACTTCGTCATCTACAAGCAGGGCATCATCGACATCCCCTCCGACCAGGGCGCCAACTTCGTCTCCGCGATCGCGGGCTTCGTGGCCGGCGCGGTCGTCATGGTCGCCGTGTCCCTGTTCACCAGCCCGAAGCCGGCCGCCGAGCTCCAGGGCCTGGTCTACGGCACCACCTCCCCCGGCATGACCGAGGCGCCCGCCAAGGGCGACGACGCGTGGTACCGCAGGCCGGCGCTGCTCGGCTGGGGCGCGGTCGTGCTGGCCGCCGCCTGCTACATCCCGTTCTCGTTCTGACCGCGAGAGGATTGAGAGAGCATGTCTGATTCCTACTCCGACAGGAACGTCCAGGACGAGGTCTCCGAGCTGGAGACCAAGTCCGTCACCGCCGCACGGCTGTTCGACATCCGGCGGATCATCGGCGGGCTGTTCGTGGTCTACGGCGTCATCGTGACGATCGCGGGCTTCGTGGCGTCCGACGACGACATCGACAAGGCGCAGGGGGTGAACATCAACCTGTGGACCGGGCTGGGGATGCTGGTGCTGGGGCTGTTCTTCCTGGCCTGGCTGAA
Organism: Streptomyces lancefieldiae; assembly: GCF_031845825.1. Taxonomy (NCBI): domain Bacteria; kingdom Bacillati; phylum Actinomycetota; class Actinomycetes; order Kitasatosporales; family Streptomycetaceae; genus Streptomyces; species Streptomyces lancefieldiae. The sequence continues at coordinate 160,553 of NZ_JAVRFH010000005.1, forward strand.
GCTGAGGCCTACGGCGCCGGCCTCCACGGAGGAGTCTGCGCAGGAGTGACGCCGGTGCCGTGACGGGCATGGGCCTGGCACCCGGCGTGGGTGCGGGGCGCTGCGCGGCCGGGCGTGGGCCTGGCACCCGGCGTGGGTGCGGGGCGGGGGTGGGGTGCGCGGCCCGGCATTACGGGGTGCCGCTGCGCCCACCCGTGCCGCCCCAGCGGCACGACTGCCCGCAGCTCGGCGGAACCCGGCTGCCCGCAGCTACGCGGCACGGGCTGTCCGCAGCTGGGCAGCTACGGCGGGAAAGCCGCGTACGGCGGGAAGGGGGCGGGTCGGGGGGTGTCCGCCCACAGTGGTTGGCGCGTCCACGCCGTCACTTCCGTGGCCGACCGATTCCGCGCCGTTCCGAGGACGGACACCCCCCCCCCCCCCCCCCCCCCGACCCACCACCGCACAGACGGCGCACCCCGCTCAACCGCCGGAGGCCCCCGTCCCCGCCCGGTCCAGCAGCCCCGTCCGGGCCGCCAGCGCCGCCGCCTCGAGCCGCGAGCCCACGCCCAGTTTCATCAGCACCCGCTGCACATGCGTACGAGCCGTGGACGGTGCGATTCCCATCCCGGCCGCGATCAGACGGGTGTCCTCGCCGTCGGCGACCCGCACCAGGACCTCGACCTCCCGCGGGGTCAGCATCCGCAACAGCCGCTGCCCCTCGTCGTCGGGCTGAGCCGCCGGGTTCAGCAGCTCACCGAACGCCCCCTGCAACAGCGCCGGCGCCACCGCCGCCTCCCCGGCCCGCGCCTTCATGATCGCCCGCTCGACACCCTCTATGCGCTCGTCGTGCCGGACATACCCCGAGGCCCCCGCCGCGAACGCCGCGGCGATACCGCGAGGGCTCGGCACCGGGCCCAGCACCAGCACCGCCACCTGCGGACGCTCCCGCTTGATCCGCACCACCGGGTCGAAGATCCCCGGCTCGGCCGGCGCCGCCGTCCCCAGCAGGCACACCTCCGGCGCGCGGCTGATCACCAGCTCCGCCGCGCCCGCGGCCGGCGCCGCCGCGGCGAGCACCCGGTGCCCCCGCAGCTTCAGTGCCGAGGCCAACGCCTCGGCGAGCAAACGGTGGTCGTCGACCACCATGAGCCGTACTCCCATCGAGCAACCCCCCAGTCACCCCAGTTCCCCGGAAGCTACACGCTCGTGCGGCCTCGCGCTGCCCCTACCGGCGAGAACTGCCCCGGATCGCCGAAATCCCTCGCAATACGGCCCCGCCCCTGAAAAGGGACGGGGCCGTGAGGGCCGAGGGCCACAGGAAGGCACCGACGGAACGACGAACGGTCTCAGCCGCCGGTACCGAACGCGATCACCAGGTACTCCTTGTCGTCCGCGCTGGACGGCTCGCTGGCGTACACCTGCGACATGTACAGGCGCCCCTGCGCGTAGAGAAGCTCGGAGTACTCCGGCGACATGCCGGCCTCCACGTCCCGCACCGCCTCGGTCGCCGGGTTCTCCAGCAGCGTGGTCTGCTTGAACGTCCCGCCGTCGATGCTGACGATCTTCCCGCCCTTGTCGTACGGCGGACGCAGGTACGCCAGCACGTTGCCGCCGTCCATGCGCAGCGGCGTGATCGTGTAGTCCTCACCGGCGTCGGCGCGCTGCCCGGTCTGCTTGCCGGTGGCCAGGTCGAAGGCGACGACCTCGTTGGTCTGGCTGTAGCCCTCGCCGCTGCTCTCGTGCTCCTCGGTCGGGATGTAGAGCCGGTCGTTGCCGACCGCGAGGCCCGTGCACTGCTCGATCTTCGTGATGTTGTCGCAGCTGGCGGCGAACTGGTCGCCCGGCGCCGAGATGCGGGCGCGCAGCTTGCCGGTCTTGTTGTCGATGGAGAAGAAGTCCGAGATCCCGCTGCCGTCACCGGCGGACTCGGCGACGTCGGCGGCGACGACCAGCGGGTTCGTCGACACGACGCCCGCGTACTCGATGCCCTTGGCCATCTTGTACTCGGAGAGCACCTTCCCGCTCTTCGGGTCGATGGTCTGGATGTTCAGCCACCGGGCGTCGTACGAGCCGCACCGCCGCACCGCGACCAGCTTCTCGCCGCCGCCGTAGCCCGCGTCGGAGCAGGTGTCGGCCGTCTTCGGGGACCACCGGACGTCGCCGTTGGCCGCGTCGAAGGCGAAGCCGCCGTCGTTGCTGCCGGCGGCGACGGTGTCGCCGCTGATCGTGACGTTGTTGAAGGAGACCGACCGGCCACTGAGCTTGCCGTTCTTCGTCCACAGCGTCTTGCCCGCGTCGAGGTCGATCATCGCGACCTCGGTGCACCCCCGGAAGCGCTCGGTCTTGGTCGGCATGGCGGGCTGGTGGATGACGACCGCCTTGTTGTCGTCGGTGACGTACCGGCCGGCCGCGCACACCGGCCCGGCCAGCTTGACCGTCCACAGCTTGTTGCCCTTGCCGGGTTCGTAGCCGACGATCTCGGCGATGCCGCTCTTGGCGTACACCTTGTCGGTGAGCCACGACCCGGAGACGACGACGCTGTTGTCGTCCTTGCTCACGGCGGGGGCGGGTACCTGGAAGAGCACCTTGGCGGCGGGGTCCGCGGGCGCCTTCTCCTTGGCTTCGGAGGAGGTGCCGCCGGAGCCGCCCTTCTCGTCGGTGCCGCCCTTCTCGTCCGTGCCGCCCTTGCCGCCGGTGCCGCCGCTGGAGCTGGCGGTGTCGTCCTTGCCGCCGTCGTCGTCACCGGCCGAGCCGGCGTACCAGACACCACCGCCGATGATCAACGCGATCGCGACGACGGCCGACACGATGATCGCCAGCTGCGCGTTGATCTTCCGCCCGCCGCCGGACCCGCCCGCCTGGGGCTGCATCGGCACGGTCGCCTGATATCCGTACCCGGGCTGGCCGGGCTGGCCGTACGGCGGCGTCGGCTGACCGTAGGGCCCCGGCTGCTGCCCGGGGTAGCCGTAACCGGGCTGGGGCTGCGGCGGGGCCGCCTGCGGATACCCGTACCCGGGCTGCGGCGGACCCACCGGCGGGGTGGGCGCAGCCGCGGGCCCCTGCGGGTGCGCCTGCGGGGCCTGCGGGACTTGCGGATAGCCGTACCCCGGCTCGGGCGCCCCGCCGAAGTTCGGCGCACCGCCCGACGGCGGGGTCGGCGGCTGCGGCGGAGGGCCCTGCGGAGGGCCGAAGCCCCCTGCCTGCGGGGGCTGGTTCGGCGGCTGCGGTGGCTGTGTCATGGCGTGAGTACCTCGGGAAGCGGAGACGACGGGAACGAGCGGGCGGAGAAGGTCACTTGCCGTAGGCGAGCATCAACTTCTCCTTCGAGTCGTCGTCTCCGCTCAGGCGGGTGCTGGAGATGTAGAAGCGCCCGTCGACCCAGTCGATGTCCTTGGAGTAGAAGCTGTTCTCGATCTCCGCGACACCCCGCGGGTTCTGCATCAGCTTGGCCGGCTGGTGGTCGCCGCCGCCGGTGGCGATCGAGACGACCTGGCCGCCCGCGTCGTAGGACGGCCGCACGTACGCGATGAGCTGCCCGCCCTCGGCCTTCATCGGCATCATCGACTCCTCCGCGGGGGACTTGACGCGCCACTTCTCCTTGCCGGTGGTGAGGTCGATCGCGACGATCGCGTTGGCGCCGCTGGTCGCCTCGGTCGGCAGGTAGAGGGTGTTGTCGGCGACGACGACACCCTCGCAGCCCTGGAGGTCGCGCTCGAGGATGGCCCAGCCGCACTCGGGGGCGAAGTCCTCCTGCACGCCGACCTGTTGGAGGACCTTGCCGGCGGAGGTGAAGGTGGAGATGTTCCAGACCTTCTTCTCCTCGTTGGTGGCGTAGACGACGAGCGGGTCGACGGAGTAGGCGCGCTCGACCCGCCAGCCCTTCTCGTACGGGTAGGTCCACAGGACCTTGCCGGTCTTCGGGTCGAGCCCCTGGAGCTCGTCGTGGTCGTTGTTGCCGCCGGCGCCGCAGGAGGCGACCTGGACGATCTGCGTCGGTCCGGTCGCGAACCCGGCGGGGAAGCAGGCGTCGCCGTACCGCTTCTTGTCGTACAGCTTCTTTCCGGTGGTGACGTCGTAGGCCGTGCCGGACTGGGAGCGGCCGGCCATGAGGATCTGGCCGCTGACGTTCAGCTCGACGGAGAGGGTGCTGTCGAAGAGCTCACCGTCCTCGATCTCCGCCTTCCAGCCCTTCGCCCCGGTGGCGAGGTCGATCTCCTGCATCTGGTTGCACTTGGCGCGGTCGCTGGAGCCGCTCATGTAGACGACGACGATCTTGTCGTCGGCCGTCTTCTCCGGGGTGACCGAGCAGATCTTCTCCGGGAAGACAATGGGGTCCCAGCTGGGCTTGCCGTCGCCGACGTCGTAGGCGACGACCTGCTTGTACGCCGCCTTCACCGCGGTCTTGCCGGTGATCCACATGCCGGGGGCGTCGGCGCCGGAACCGGGTGCGTCGGGCGCCTCCTTGTACCAGAGCACCTGGGACTCACCCGCCTGGCGGCCCTCGTTGAGGTTCTCGGGGTCCTCGCCGCCGTCGCCGCTGCCGTCACCGGTGTCGACGGGTGCGCTGCCGGAGCCGGTGGGCTTGGGGTCGTCGCTCTTGCCGGCGACGGGCTTCTTGTCCTTGTCGTCACCGCTGTTCGCGGTGACCGCCCACACGCCGCCGCCGATGACGAGCAGCGCCGCGACGGCGGCCCCGACGGCCAGGGCGGGCTTGCCCTTGAAGGGGTTGCGGGACCCGGAGCCGCCGGGCGGTGGGGTGCCGGGCGTGCCCGGGAACTGCGGCTGCGGATAGCCGTAGCCGGGCTGCCGGCCGTACGGGCCCGGCTGCTGGGGCTGGCCGTACGGGCCGGAGTTGTACGGTCCGGGCTGCGTGTACGGACCCGGCTGCGCGGGCTGCCCCGGCGGCTGCTGCGGGTAGCCGTACCCCGGCTGCGGTGGTTGCTGCTGCGGCGGGTAGCCGTACCCCGGCTGCGGCTGCGGCGGCGGGCCGGACGGCGGGCCCTGCGGGGGCTGCGGGGCCGGTGCCCCGAAGCCTCCCGGCGGTGGATCCTGCGGTGCTCCGAAGCCACCCGGCTGCGGCGGCTGATTGGGCGGCTGGCTCATCAGCGCGTTCCCCCTTATTACTACTGATTTCTAGCCACGCCCCGAGGTACGCGCTGGCCCCGGAGTCGTCTGCAGGCGATCGTTCGGACTGTCTCGGACGGTCCCTGGACAGTCCTCGGACGGCCTTTCTATCACCGCGCCGGACGGCACAACGGGCCGTGTCCGCCCCTGTTCCCAAGGGAGGACCGGCCCGTGATGCCTCTGTTACGCGCCTTCACGCCCTCTTCACGCCACGCGCGCCCCCTGCGCGCAGGACTCAGGCGTCCTCGGCCAGTTCCAGCCAGCGCATCTCCAGTTCCTCGCGCTGCCCCGCCAGTTCACGCAGCTCGGCGTCCAGTTCGGCCACCTTCGCGAAGTCCGTGGCGTTCTCGGCGATCCGCCCGTGCAGCTTGGCCTCCTTCTCGGAGACCTTGTCGAGCTGCCGCTCGATCTTCTGGAGCTCCTTCTTGGCGGCGCGCACGTCGGCGGCGCTCTTCTCCGGCACCTCCGAGGCCGGCTTGGCCGCTGCCGCCGGGACGTTGGCCGCAGCCGCCTCCTCCATGCGCCGACGCCGCTCCAGGTACTCGTCGATGCCGCGCGGCAGCATCCGGAGCGCGCCGTCGCCGAGCAGGGCGAAGACACGGTCGGTGGTGCGCTCGATGAAGAACCGGTCGTGGGAGATGACGATCATCGATCCCGGCCAGCCGTCGAGCACGTCCTCCAGCTGGGTCAGGGTCTCGATGTCGAGGTCGTTGGTGGGCTCGTCGAGGAAGAGGACGTTGGGCTCGTCCATGAGGAGCCGCAGCAGCTGGAGCCGCCGCCGCTCACCGCCGGAGAGGTCTCCGACCGGCGTCCACTGCTTCTCCTTGCCGAAGCCGAACGTCTCGCAGAGCTGACCGGCGGTCATCTCCCTGCCCTTGCCGAGGTCGACGCGCTCCCGCACGCGCTGCACGGCCTCCAGCACCCGCCAGTCCGGGTCGAGCTCGGCCACCTCCTGCGACAGATACGCGAGCTTGACGGTCCTGCCGACGCGCACCCGCCCGCCCGCCGGCTGCTGCTCGCCCTCGCTGCGGGCGGCGTCGGCGAGGGCCCGCAGCAGGGACGTCTTGCCGGCGCCGTTGACGCCGACGAGGCCGATGCGGTCGCCGGGGCCGAGCTGCCAGGTGACGTGCTTGAGCAGCACCTTGGGGCCGGCCTGGACGGTCACGTCCTCCAGGTCGAACACGGTCTTGCCGAGCCGGGACGACGCGAACTTCATCAGCTCGCTGCTGTCCCGGGGCGGCGGCACGTCGGCGATCAGCTCGTTGGCGGCCTCGACGCGGAAGCGCGGCTTGGAGGTGCGTGCGGGCGCGCCGCGCCGGAGCCAGGCCAGCTCCTTGCGGACCAGGTTCTGCCGCTTGGTCTCCTCGGTCGCGGCGATCCGCTCGCGTTCCGCGCGGGCGAAGACGTAGTCGGAGTAGCCGCCCTCGTACTCGTAGACGTCGCCGCGCTGCACGTCCCACATGCGGGTGCAGACCTGGTCGAGGAACCAGCGGTCGTGGGTGACGCAGACGAGGGCGGAGCGGCGCTCGCGCAGGTGCTGGGCGAGCCAGGCGATGCCCTCGACGTCGAGGTGGTTGGTGGGCTCGTCGAGGACGATCAGGTCCTGCTCGTCGATGAGCAGCTTGGCGAGCGCGATCCGGCGCCGCTCACCACCGGAGAGCGGCCCGATGACGGTGTCCAGCCCCTGCGGGAAGCCGGGCATGTCGAGCCCGCCGAACAGCCCGGTCAGTACGTCCCGGATCTTGGCGTTGCCCGCCCACTCGTGGTCGGCGAGGTCGCCGATGACCTCGTGGCGGACGGTGGCCTCCGGGTCGAGCGAGTCGTGCTGGGTGAGCACGCCGAGCCGCAGCCCGCCGGAGTGGGTGACCCGGCCGGTGTCGGGCTCCTCCAGCTTGGCGAGCATCCGGATCATGGTGGTCTTGCCGTCGCCGTTGCGACCGACGACGCCGACGCGGTCCCCTTCGGAGACGCCGAGGGACACGCCGTCGAGGAGTGCACGGGTGCCGTACACCTTGCTGACGTTCTCGACATTGACCAGGTTGACGGCCATTTCTCTCCTGCCTGGGGGATCGATCAGCCTTCAAGCGTAGGCCCTCCGGGGGGTGGGGTGACGCGGAAGGGGTTCGTCACTCTTTGTGGTGACGTATGTCGGACCGCGCGGCTACGGTGGGGAGCAGGCAGCAGGATCCCGCGTATGGGAGGAACCATGACCGCCGAGTCCGTAGAGCGCCGCGTCCAGTGGCCGGTGCCGCCGCAGGACGGATACACCGTGGACGACCTGTCCACGCTGCCGGATCTCCCGCCGCACACAGAGTTGATCGACGGGAGCCTGGTTTTCGTGAGTCCGCAGCGCCGTTTCCACTACCTGGCCATCGACCTGCTGTTCAACGGACTGCGCAGCTCGCTGGCGGCCGGACTCAGTGTCGAACGCGAGATGACCGTTCTCCTGGACGAGCGCAACGGACCCGAGCCCGACATCAGTGTGGTGCGCGCCGACGCGGTCACCGGATTGGATCAGACCAGCTTCCGGGCCGAGGACGTCCTCCTCGCCGTCGAGGTCGTGTCCCCGGAATCCGAGTCTCGCGACCGCACCACAAAGCCTCACAAATACGCTGCCGCCGGCATTCCGAGCTTCTGGCGCGTTGAACGGGAAGGGACCAAAGGCGGGCTCCTCATCCACGTCTACGAACTCGACCCGGTGAGCAAGGCCTACGTACACATGGGCCTGCATCGAGACGTCATCAAGGTCGACAAGCCCTACGCCATCGGCATCGATCTCTCGGCGCTCGGCAGGCAGTAGCCCTCTCAGACCACCGACGCCCCCGCCACCGCCCCCGACGCCGTACGCACGTCGCGGCACGTCCCCGAAGCCCGCAGTACCCCGGCGATGTCGGACGCGGAGCGGGCGTCCGGTGCGAGGAAGGCCGTCGTCGGGCCCGACCCCGAGACCAGCGCCGCCAGCGCCCCCGCCGCCCGCCCTGCCGCGAGGGTGTCGCCCAGCTCGGGGAAGAGGGAGAGCGCCGCGGGCTGGAGGTCGTTGGTGACGGCGACGGCGAGCGCGGCCGGGTCACCCTTGGCGAGGGCGTCCAGCACCGCCTGGTCGGCGACCGGCTCCGGAATGTCCAGGCCCTCCCCCAGCCGGTCGAACTCGCGGAAGACGGCCGGCGTGGACAGTCCCCGCGCGGCCCTCGCGAACACCCAGTGGAAGTCGCCGCCCACCTCCAGCTCCCTCAGCTTCTCGCCCCGCCCGGTGCCCAGCGCCGCCCCGCCGACCAGGCTGAACGGCACGTCGCTGCCCAGCTCGGCGCAGATCGCGAGCAGCTCGTCACGGGAGGCGCCGGTGCCCCACAGGGCGTCGCAGGCGACCAGCGCGCCCGCGCCGTCCGCGCTGCCGCCCGCCATGCCGCCGGCGACGGGGATGTCCTTGGCGATGTGCAGGTGGACGTCGGGCTCACGGCCGTAGCGCTCGGCGAGGGCGAGGGCGGCGCGTGCCGCCAGGTTGGTGCGGTCCAGCGGGACCTGGTCGGCGTCCGGGCCCTCGCAGGTGACGCGCAGGCCCTGCGGTGAGGGGGTCGCGGTGATCTCGTCGTAGAGGGAGACCGCGAGGAAGACGTTGGCCAGGTCGTGGAAGCCGTCGGGGCGGGCGGCGCCGACCGCGAGCTGGACGTTGACCTTGGCGGGGACGCGGACCGTCACGCTCACTTGCTCGTCACTCCTTGTGTTCGGCGATACGCGCGAACTCTTCCACGGTCAGCGCCTCACCGCGCGCCTGCGGCGACACGCCCGCGGCGACGAGGGCCGCCTCGGCCGCCGCCGCGGACCCGGCCCACCCGGCGAGGGCGGCCCGCAGGGTCTTGCGGCGCTGGGCGAAGGCGGCGTCGACGACGGCGAAGACCTCGCGCTTGGAGGCGGTGGTCCTGAGCGGCTCGGTGCGCCGGACGAGTGACACCAGTCCGCTGTCGACGTTCGGCGCGGGCCAGAAAACGTTGCGGCCGATGGCACCGGCCCGCCTGACCTCGGCGTACCAGTTGGCCTTCACGGAGGGCACGCCGTACACCTTCGAGCCGGGTCCGGCGGCGAGGCGGTCGGCGACCTCGGCCTGGACCATGACGAGGGTGCGCTCGATGCTCGGGAAGGTGTCGAGCATGTGCAGGAGGACGGGCACGGCCACGTTGTACGGCAGGTTGGCGACCAGCGCGGTCGGGGCGGGGCCCGGCAGCTCGGTCACGTGCATCGCGTCGGAGTGGACGAGCGCGAACCGGTCGGCGCGGCCCGGCATGCGGGCGGCGACGGTGGCGGGCAGGGCGCCGGCGAGGACGTCGTCGATCTCGACGGCGGTGACCCGGTCGGCGACCTCCAGCAGGGCCAGGGTGAGCGAGCCGAGACCCGGTCCCACCTCGACCACCACGTCGTCGGGGCGTACCTCGGCGGTGCGGACGATACGGCGGACCGTGTTCGCGTCGATCACGAAGTTCTGGCCGCGCTGCTTGGTGGGGCGTACGCCGAGGGCTGCCGCGAGTTCACGGACGTCGGCGGGGCCCAGGAGGGCGTCTGGGGTGGGGCTGCTCACTCCGCAAGGGTAGCCGGGGGCGGGCGCGGGTCGGCCGGGGTCGTGCGCGGGGCCGCCCCCCGGCTGCCGACCGTGACGGTTCTCGGGTCAGTAGCCGAAGGCGCGGGCCGTGTTCGCCGCCAGTGCCGTCGCCAGGGCGTCCTCGTCGATGCCGCGCACGTCTGCCATGGCGCGCACCGTGACCGGTACCAGGTAGGGGGCGTTGGGCCGGCCCCGGTAGGGCGCCGGTGTCAGGAACGGCGCGTCGGTCTCCACCAGGACCAGCTCGAGGGGGGCCACGGCGAGGGCGTCGCGCAGGTTCTGGGCGTTCTTGAAGGTGACGTTGCCGGCGAAGGACATGTAGTACCCGGCACGGGCGCAGATCTCGGCCATCTCCGCGTCGCCGGAGTAGCAGTGGAAGACGGTGCGCTCGGGGGCGCCCTCCTCCTTGAGGACGCGCAGGACGTCGGTGTGGGCGTCGCGGTCATGGATGACCAGGGTCTTGCCGTGCCGCTTGGCGATCTCGATGTGGGCGCGGAAGGACCTCTCCTGCGCCTCCTTGCCCTCGGGGCCGGTGCGGAAGTAGTCCAGTCCCGTCTCGCCGACGCCCTTGACCTGGGGCAGCGCCGCCAGCCGGTCGATCTCGGCGAGGGCGTCGTCGAGCGCCGCGTCCCCGCCGGGCTGCCGGGCGCCCTGCCTCGACCAGCCGTCGGGGTCTCCGTGGACGATGCGCGGCGCCTCGTTGGGGTGCAGGGCGACGGTGGCGTGGACGGCGTCGTACGCCGCCGCCGTCTCGGCCGCCCAGCGGGAGCCGGCGAGGTCGCAGCCGACCTGCACGACCGTGGTGACACCGACCGACGCGGCCTTGGCGAGGCCCTCCTCCACCGTGCCCGACTGCATGTCGAGGTGGGTGTGCGAGTCGGCTACCGGCACCCGGAGGGGTGCGGGGAGCGGCGGCGCGTCGTTCTTGTCGGAGCGGCCCGAGGTGTTCGAAGGCATGCCCCGATCCTACGAAAGGTCCCGCGGGTCCCCGCGCGGTCGGCTCCCCGCGCGGTCAGCCCGCCCTGCGGTGGAGGTGGAGGGCGTGCAGGAGGTCGCCCAGGTGCCGGTGCCGGCGCGCGGAGGGGCCTGACGACGTCCGGGGCACCTGCGGCACCTCCAGGGGGCCGGCCGGCGGCACCCGGTGGAGGCCGTGCGCGGCGCCGCGCACCGAGGCGACCCGGCCGGGCCGCATGATCCGTACGACGTGGTTGTCGCAGTTGGCGCAGGTCGGCCGGGTGAGCGGGGAGGGCACGATGCGGCCGTCCGTGACGTAGAGCACGAACTCGTGGCCGTCGGCGTCCTTGTGGTGCTCTATCGCGAAGGACTGCTCCCAGCCGTGCCCGCAGCGCATGCAGGCGAACGAGTACGACTCGTGGACGACGGCGGTGGCCCCGGCGCGCAGTCCGGCCCGTGTTCCGCTCTCACCAATGCTCATCCCGGCTCCTCCGGTTCGCTCGCTGTTCCTTGCCTCAGTGGACTCCTCCACCAGCGGGAAAGCACCGGATCTGTCGAGTGTTTGGGCCGATTTGGGGTGCCCTTGGCCGAGGGGCCGGGAGGTCAGGAACGAGTCAAGCGTGGCCGGATCGGACCGCTCTCAGGCTCCCGCGTTCTTCGCGGCGACCACCGCGTCGAACACCTCCCGCTTGGGCACGCCCACCTCGGCGGCGACCGCGGCGATCGCTTCCTTGCGCCGCTCCCCGGCCTCCTCGCGCACCCGCACCCTGCGCACCAGTTCCTCGGCGCCGACCTCCCCGGGGCCCTTGTCCGGGGCGCCCTCGACGACGACGGTGATCTCACCGCGCACGCCCTCGGCGGCCCACGCGGCCAGCTCGCCCAGTCCTCCGCGCCTGACCTCCTCGTAGGTCTTGGTCAGCTCCCGGCAGACGGCGGCGCGGCGGTCGGTGCCGAAGACCTCGGCCATGGCGGCGAGGGTGTCGTCGAGGCGGTGCGGGGCCTCGAAGTAGACGAGGGTCCGGCGCTCCCCGGCCACCTCGCGCAGCCGGCTCAGCCGCTCGCCGGCCTTGCGCGGGAGGAAGCCCTCGAAGCAGAACCGGTCGACCGGCAGCCCGGACAGGGCGAGCGCGGTGAGCACGGCGGACGGGCCGGGCACGGCGGTGACGCGGACCTCCCGTTCGACGGCGGCGGCGACCAGCCGGTAGCCGGGGTCGGACACGGACGGCATCCCGGCGTCGGTCACCAGCAGCACGCGTGCCCCGCCCACCAGCTCCTCGACCAGCTCGGGCGTGCGGGCGGACTCGTTGCCCTCGAAGTACGACACGACGCGCCCCTTGGGCGTGACGCCGAGCGCCTGGGTGAGCCGACGCAGCCGCCGGGTGTCCTCGGCGGCGACGACGTCCGCGCCGGCCAGTTCCGCGGCGAGCCGGGGCGGGGCGTCCTGGACGTCGCCGATGGGGGTGCCCGCCAGTACAAGGGTTCCAGTCACGCCCCCATCCTCCCAGGACGCGGACGGACGTCCTCCCGGGAGTGCGTCCCCGCGGAAGGGCGTCGTCCCGGGGGCGGCGGACGGGGACGCATCCGGACCGCTCCGGGGCGACGGACCGGGACCCGACCGGACCCCTCCGGGACCGACGAACCAGGACTCGACCAGACCCCCCTCCGGGACCGACGAACCAGGACTCGACCAGACCCCCCCCCGGGACCGACGAACCAGGACTCGACCAGACCCCCCCCCCCGGGACCGACGAACCAGGACTCGACCAGACCCCTCCGGGACCGACGAACCAGGACTCGACCAGACCCCCCCGGGACCGACGGACCAGGACGCACCCGGACCGCTCCGGGGCATGCGCGGGACGTGCACAGCACGGTTCCCTACGATGGCGCGGTGACCAGTACCGCGTCCTCCACGGACACCCGGCAGGACCAGGCCCCGCACGACCGGCGGTCCACCTGGCAGCAGCGGCTGAGCCGCTTCGGCCACACGGTGGGGCCCGCGGCGGACGACGTCCGCGACCGGCTGGTGCCCCCGTACACGCGCCCCGGTCCGCGGCTGTGGGTCTTCCTCGGCCTGTCGAAGCCGCTCGCCGACCGGACCGTGCGCTGGTCGGCCTGGGGCGGACCGCTGCTGGTGGCGCTGCTCGCGGGCGTGCTGCGGTTCTGGAACCTGGGCAGCCCGAAGGCGGTGATATTCGACGAGACGTACTACGCCAAGGACGCGTGGGCGCTGATCCACCGCGGTTTCGAGGTCAACTGGGACAAGGACGCCAACGACCTGATCCTGAACTCGGGCGGTGACGTCCCGATCCCCACGGACGCGGCGTACGTCGTGCATCCGCCGGTCGGCAAGTACGTCATCGGGCTGGGCGAGCTGCTGTTCGGGTTCGATCCGTTCGGCTGGCGGTTCATGACGGCCCTGCTGGGCACGCTGTCGGTGCTGCTGCTGTGCCGGATCGGGCGCCGGCTGTTCCGCTCCACGTTCCTCGGGTGCCTGGCGGGCGCGCTGATGGCGGTGGACGGGCTGCACTTCGTGATGAGCCGCACCGCGCTGCTGGACAGCGTGCTGATGTTCTTCGTGCTGGCCGCGTTCGGCTGCCTGGTCGTCGACCGCGACCGGGCCCGCGGGAAACTCGCCGCCGCGCTGCCGGTGGACGCCGACGGCCGGGTCCGGCCCGACGCGCACATCGCCGGGACCCTGCGCATCGGGTGGCGGCCGTGGCGCTGGGCGGCGGGCCTGATGATGGGCCTCGCCCTCGCCACCAAGTGGAACGGCCTGTACATCATGGCGGCCTTCTGCGTGATGACCGTGCTGTGGGACGTCGGCGCCCGACGGGTGGCGGGCGCCCGCAGGCCGCGTCTGGCGGTGCTGAAGTACGACCTGGGCTGGGCGTTCCTGGCGACGGTGCCGGTCGCGCTCATCACCTACCTCTGGTCCTGGGCCGGGTGGATCTTCTCGGCCACCGACGGCACCGGCGGCTACTACCGCAACTGGGCGGCGACCGACGGCAAGGACAGCGCCTGGTCCTGGCTCTTCCCCGACTGGTGGCGCAGCCTGTGGCACTACGAGACGCAGGTGCTGGAGTTCCACACCCACCTCACCTCGCCGCACACGTACCAGTCCAACCCCTGGAGCTGGATCGTCCTGGGCCGCCCGGTCTCCTACTTCTACGAGTCGCCGTCGCCCGGCTCGGACGGCTGCCCGGCCGACGCGGGCGAGAAGTGCGCCCGCGAGGTGCTGGCGCTGGGCACGCCGCTGCTGTGGTGGGTGGGCTGCTTCGCGCTGCTGTACGTCCTGTGGCGCTGGGTCTTCCGCCGCGACTGGCGCGCGGGCGCCATCGCCTGCGGCCTCGCGGCCGGCTACCTGCCCTGGTTCCTGTACCAGGAGCGCACGATCTTCCTCTTCTACGCCGTCGTCTTCCTGCCGTTCCTGTGCCTGGCGGTGGCGATGCTGCTGGGGGCGATCGTGGGTCGGCCGGGCTGCGGCGACACCCGGCGGGTCGCGGGGGCGACGGCCGCGGGCGTCCTGGTGCTGCTGATCGCCTGGAACTTCATCTACTTCTGGCCGCTGTACACCGGTACGGCGATCCCGATGGACGACTGGCGGTCGCGGATGTGGCTGGATACCTGGGTCTGAGCACGCCGACGGGTCTCCGTTCGGCCACCATCCGGAAACATCCGTACCGACGGTCACGCCGTGCACATAGAGTGCAACCACACTAGTTCTGAACGCGTTCAAGAGGGCGGGCGGAAGCTCTGACGGGCATCCGGCCGGGAGGGGACTGCCGATGGGCAGGGGGGTGAAGGTCGCCGTCATAGGCGGCGTGTTCGCCGTGATGGTGGGCGGGGCGGGGTACGGCGCCTACAACGTCGTGTCGGCGCTCGACGGCGACGGGGGCTCCGGGGGGTCGCCCAGGAGCGGGCCGCCGAGCGGCGACGAGATCGGGGAGACGTCGGAGAAGTTCTTCGCGGCCTGGGAGAAGGGCGACGCGACCACGGCGGCGTCGCTCACCAACAACGCCGCGACCGCCGGGACCCTCCTGACGGCCTACGGCGAGGGCGCCCACATCACGGGCGTCGAGATCACGCCCGGCACGGCGACCGGCGCCACCGTGCCGTTCACCGTGAAGGCGAAGGTGTCGTACGAGGGCACGACCAAGCCGCTGACCTACGAGAGCCGGCTGACGGTGGTGCGCGGCGAGACGACCGGGCGCGCACTGGTCGACTGGAAGCCGTCCGTCGTCCATCCCCGGTTGAAGGACGGCGACACACTGGTCACCGAGGAGTCGGCGACCCCGCAGATCCAGGCCGTCGACCGCGACGGCACCGTGCTGACGAAGGAGAAGTACCCCTCGCTCGCACCGGTCCTCGCCACGCTGCGCGAGAAGTACGGCGACAAGGCGGGCGGCACGCCCGGCGTCGAGCTGGCCGTCCGGCACACGACCGCCAACACCCCCGACACGCCGTTGCTGACCGTGACCGAGGGCAAGCCCGGCAAGCTGGAGACGACGCTCAGCGCCGGCGTCCAGGCGGCGGCCGAGAAGGCGGTGAAGCGGTACGGCGAGTCCTCGGTGGTCGCCGTCAAACCGAGCAGCGGCGAGGTGCTGGCCGTGGCGAACAACCGCGCGGACGGCTTCAACGCGGCCTTCGAGGGACGGGTCGCCCCCGGCTCCACCATGAAGATCATCACCGCCGCGATGCTCATCGACAACGGCGTGACCTCGATGAACGGCCCGGCTCCCTGCCCGGCCACGGCGGTCTGGCAGAGCCAGGCCTTCAAGAACATCACCGGCATGGAGCCCAACGAGAGCGCCACGCTCGCCAACACCTTCCTGCGGTCCTGCAACACGGGCTTCATCAAGCTCATCGACGAGGACCCGCTGACGGACGCCTCGCTGACGACGGAGGCCGAGGAGCGCTTCGGGCTCAAGGGGGACAACTGGCAGACCGGCATCATCTCCTTCGACGGCCGCGTCCCCGCGTCCGGCGGCCCGGACCGCGCGGCCAACGCCATCGGCCAGGGGCAGGTGCAGATGAACCCGCTGAACATGGCCTCGGTGACGGCGACGGCCATCACCGGCGAGTTCCGCCAGCCGTACCTGGTCCCGTTCGACCTGGACGACCGGAAGCCGGCCACCGCCAAGGGCCTGCCGCAGGGCACCGCCGCCCAGCTCAAGCAGATGATGCGGCTCACCGCCACCCAGGGCACCGCGCAGGAGGCCATGTCCGGGCTCGGCGGCGACATCGGCGCGAAGACCGGGTCGGCCGAGGTCGACGGGAAGTCCACGTCCGACAGCTGGTTCACCGGCTTCCGGAACGACGTCTCGGCGGCGGCCATGGTCGAGGAGGGCGGCCACGGCGGTGACGCGGCCGGCCCGATCGTGGCGGACGTGCTGCGGGCGGGTGGCTGAATCCGGACAGCCGGGCGGAGCGGGAGACCCCAGGGCCTGTCCGGCCATTCCCGTCCGACCATCCCGTCCGACCCTGCCCGTCGTCCGACCGGAGGGCGCGCCGCGAGGCAGGCGGGGATGGCCGGACAGCCCTAGGGTGGGCGCCATCGTTGGAAGCGTGCAGCGACGAGGGCACCGCCGGCCCGGGAAGTGACGGGCAGCGCGGAGGAACGGGAACGCAGTGGGCAGCAGAAAGGCCGCCGCCGAGCGGCGGAAGACGGGTCCCGCCGTGGTCACCGGCGTGGCAGCCGTGGTCGTGGCCGGCGCCGGATTCGGTGCCTACACGCTGTACGGCGGCGGGGCCGCGGTCGAGGAGGGAGCGCGGACGGCCGCGGCGGAGAAGGTGGAGTCGGGCCCCCTTTCGGCGACCGAGGTCACCGCGACGGCCCAACGGTTCCTCACGGCCTGGCAGAAGGGCGACGTCGCGGCGGCCGCCGCCGCGACCGACGACGCCGAGGCCGCCGAGGCCCTGCTCACCGGCTACACCAAGGACGCCCGGGTCAAGGACGTCAAGCTCACCGCGGGCACCCCGGCCGGCGCCACGGTCCCGTTCTCCGTGAAGGGCACCGTCTCCTACGAGGAGACCGCCGAGCCGCTGGCGTACGACAGCGCCCTGACCGTCGTCCGCCGGGCGGGCGACGGCGAGCCGCGCGTCGGCTGGCACGCCACCGTCGTCCATCCCGAGCTGAAGGACGGCGACAGGCTCGTCACCGGGGAGGCCGGAACCCCGCCGGTCAAGGCGCTGGACCGGGGCGGCGGGGAGCTCACCGCCGCGAAGTACCCGTCGCTGGGCACCGTCCTGGACGGGCTGCGCGAGGGGTACGGCAAGAAGGCCGGCGGCAGGCCGGGCGTCGAGCTGCGCGTGGTGCGCGGCAAGGAGTCCAAGGCGGCCAAGGCCTCCGACAAGACCCTGCTGGAGCTGAGCGAGGGCGCGCCGGGCACCGTGCGGACGACCCTGGACCCCGGCCTCCAGGACGCCGCCGAGAAGCAGGTGGCCGGCCAGGCGCGGGCGTCGGTGGTCCTGCTGCGCGCGTCCACCGGTGAGATCCTCGCCGTCGCCAACGGCGGCCACGGCTTCAACACCGCCTTCCAGGGCTCGCTGGCCCCCGGCTCCACCATGAAGGTCATCACCGCCTCGGTGCTGCTCGACAAGAAGCTGGCGTCGATCGACGGGAAGCACCCGTGCCCGAAGTACTTCAGCTACGGCGGCTGGAAGTTCCAGAACGACGACGAGTTCGAGATCAAGGACGGCACCTTCAGGGCGAGCTTCGCCCGCTCCTGCAACACCGCCTTCATCAGCCAGGCCCCCGAGCTGGAGGACGACGACCTGGCCAAGCAGGCGAAGGAGGTGTTCGGCCTGTCGATGAACAACTGGTCGGTCGGTGTGCCCACCTTCGACGGCGCCGTGCCGGTGCAGAGCGAGGCGCAGATGGCCGCCGCCCTCATCGGCCAGGGCGGGGTGCGGATGAGCCCGCTGAACATGGCGTCCGTGGCGGCGACCGTGAGGTCGGGCAGCTTCCACCAGCCGTACCTGGTCGCCCCGTCGGTCGACGGCCGGCGGCTCGCCACGGCCTCCCGCACGATGTCCGCGTCCACGCTCGCGCAGCTGCGGCAGCTGATGTCCTACACGGCGGCGCACGGCACCGCGGCGGAGGCGATGGCCGGGGTGGGCGGGGACGCCGGCGCGAAGACCGGCTCGGCGGAGGTCGACGGCCAGGAGCAGCCCGACGGCTGGTTCACCGCGTACCGGGGCGACCTGGCCGCGGCGGGCGTGGTGCAGCAGGGCGGCCACGGTGCCGACAGCGCGGGCCCGATCGTGGCGGCACTGCTGAAGGCGGCCGGCTGACCGGGCGGCACCCCGCACGCCCGTGGGATCAGTGCGACACCGGTTCCGCCGTGGCCGTGACCGTCGCCGTGGCCGTGTACGTCCGGCGCAGGAACCGTATGAGCGCCTTGGTGTCGAACTGGACCACCGAGCAGCCCTGCGGGGAGTGGAACTCGACGACGGCCTGCACCCGCCCGCACGGCCACACCCGCACCGCGCCGGCCCCGGCCGGTGCCCGGAGTCCCTGCTCCAGCAGGGCCCGGGCGAAGGTCCATTCGCGGGAGCCGTGACGCCGCCCCCGCGAGGGCAGGCCGACGCACACCGACCGTGGATCGCCGTCGGGGTCGTAGCGCAGTACGACCGGTATGGCTCCGCCGTCGTCCTCGTCCGGAAGGTCCGAGTCCGTCAGGATGTGGGCTCGTGCGTACTGTTCGACTACGGACATCGGATCGCCCCTTGCGCTCTGCCACCTCTGCGAAAGCCGTGCGTCCGCCCCCACTCCAATGTCCCACATTTCCCGGTTCGCGCCCTTCGGGCCGCATGTCGGGTGTGAGATCAGCCTTTACCTCGCTCTTGCAAAGAGTTTGCAACTGGTCCCTATCATCGACTCGTGCACGTACCTGACGGATTCATCGACGCCCCGACCTCCGCCGTGACCGGAGTCGTGGCCGCGGGCGCCATCGCGGTCGGCCTGCGCGGCGCACGCCGCGAACTGGACGAGCGGACCGCGCCCCTGGCGGGCCTGGTCGCGGCGTTCATCTTCGCGGTGCAGATGCTGAACTTCCCCGTCGCCGCGGGCACCAGCGGGCACCTGCTCGGCGGTGCCCTCGCCGCGATACTCGTGGGCCCCTACACAGGGATCCTGTGCGTCTCCGTCGTCCTGCTCATGCAGGGCATCCTCTTCGCCGACGGCGGCCTGACCGCGCTCGGCGTGAACATCACCGACATGGCGATCGTCACCACGGTCGTCGCCTACGCCCTCTTCCGGGGCCTGGTGAAGGTCCTGCCGCGCACCCGCCGCTCGGTCACCGTCGCCTCCTTCGTCGCCGCGCTCGTCTCCGTCCCGGCCGCCGCCCTCGCCTTCACGCTCCTGTACTGGATCGGTGGCACCACCGACGTCTCCATCGGCAAGGTCGCCACCGCGATGGTCGGCGTGCACGTGCTGATCGGCGTCGGCGAGGCCGCGATCACCGCGCTGACCGTCGGCGCCGTCATCGCCGTACGCCCGGACCTGGTGTACGGCGCGCGCGGGCTCCGGCAGCGGCTGAAGCTGCGGGTGAACGGCGCACTCGTCGACGCGCCCGCCGCCGAACCGGCGCCCGCGCCCGCCGCCGCCCGCTCGCACCGCACGCTGTGGATCACCGGCCTGGTCACCTCGCTGCTCCTGGCCGGTTTCGTCAGCTTCTACGCCTCCGCCGACCCCGACGGCCTGGAGAAGGTCGCCGCCGACAAGGGCATCGACGAGAAGGCCGAGGAGCACGCGAGCGCCGACTCCCCGCTCGCCGACTACGGCGTCGAGGACATCACCGACGCCCGCGTCTCCGGCGGCCTCGCGGGCGTGATCGGCGTCGGCGTCACGGTCGTCGCGGGCAGCGCGGTGTTCTGGACGGTGCGCAGGCGGCGCGACGACGACACGTCCCCCACGAGCACCCCCACGGACACGGGCGTCTGACATGGGCGCAGGGCACGCACACCGGCTCTACCGGCACGGACACTCCCCCGTGCACGGCCTGCCGCCGCACACCAAACTCGCCGCGGTCTTCGCCTTCGTGGTCGTCGTGGTGTCGACCCCGCGCGAGGCGATGTGGGCCTTCGGCGTCTACGCACTGCTGCTCGCGGCGGTGGCCTACGCGGCCCGCGTCCCGGCCGGCTTCCTCCTCAAGCGGCTGCTGATCGAGGTGCCGTTCGTCGCGTTCGCGGTGCTGATGCCGTTCGTGGCGGAGGGCGAGCGGGTCGAGGTGCTCGGCCTGTCGCTGAGCGTCAACGGCCTGTGGGGCGCCTGGAACGTGCTGGCCAAGGGCACGCTGGGCGTCGCCGCCTCCGTCCTGCTCGCCGCCACCACCGAGCTGCGCGAACTGCTGCTCGGCCTGCAGCGGCTGAAGCTCCCGCCGCTGCTGGTGCAGATCGCCTCGTTCATGATCCGGTACGGCGATGTGATCACGGACGAGATGCGCCGGATGCGGATCGCCCGTCAGTCACGGGGCTTCGAGGCGAAGGGCGTCCGGCACTGGGGGGTGCTCGCCAAGTCCGCCGGAGCCCTCTTCATCCGCTCCTACGAGCGCGGCGAGCGCGTCCACCTGGCCATGGTCAGCCGGGGATACGCCGGTTCCATGCCGGTGATCGACGAGGTGACCGCGTCCCGGGCGCAGTGGTCGTACGCGCTGGCCCTCCCGTGTGCGGCGCTGGTCGTCTGTCTGCTGGGATGGACGGCGTGACTCCCTCCCCCGCGTCCCCCGACTTCCCGGCGTCCCCCGACTCCCCCGCCTCCCTCGACGTGTCCGGCCTCGCCTTCGCCTACCCCGACGGGCACCAGGCCCTCTTCGGCGTGGACTTCTCCGTCGCCCGCGGCGAGCGGGTCGCGCTGCTCGGCCCGAACGGCGCGGGCAAGACGACCCTGGTCCTGCACCTCAACGGCATCCTGACCGGCGGCACCGGCACGGTCACGGTCGCCGGGCTGCCCGTGGACAAGCGAAACATGGCGGAGGTCCGGCGCCGGGTCGGCATCGTCTTCCAGGACCCCGACGACCAGCTCTTCATGCCGACCGTGCGTGAGGACGTGGCCTTCGGACCGGCGGCGGCCGGGCTGAAGGGACCGGAACTGGAGGAGCGCGTGGACCGGGCGCTGGGCCTGGTCGGCATGGCCGAGTTCAAGGACCGCCCCCCGCACCACCTGTCCTTCGGTCAGCGGCGCCGGGTCGCGGTGGCGACCGTGCTCGCCATGGAGCCGGAGATCCTGGTCCTGGACGAGCCCTCCTCCAACCTCGACCCCGCCTCCCGCCGGGAGCTCGCCGACATCCTGCGCTCCCTCGACGTCACGGTCCTGATGGTCACCCACGACCTGCCGTACGCGCTGGAACTGTGCCCCCGCGCCCTGATCCTGAGCGACGGCGTGATCGCGGCGGACGGCCCGACCGGTGCCCTGCTCTCCGACGAGGAGCTGATGCGCGCCCACCGCCTGGAGCTCCCCTTCGGCTTCGACCCGCGGTCGGTGACGACGGGCGGGTGAGGAATCGCAGGCGGCCGGTGGCGGTTGCACCCACTGTCACAGGCGAGCGGAAGGGACGTGCAGAGGTGGACGCGGACGTGGACGTGCACGGCACGGTGGCCGAGGGCTTCGAACCGGTGAGGGACGCGTTCGCACGCAACTTCGCGGCGCTCGGGGACCGGGGAGCGGCGGTCGCCGTCTACCGGGACGGACGCAAGGTCGTCGACCTGTGGGGCGGGACCAAGCACGTCGACGGCACAGCCGACACGGCCGGCGCGAACGGTGCCGAGCCGTGGCGCCGGGGCACCGCCCAGGTCGTGCGCTCGGCGACCAAGGGCGTCGCCGCCGCCGTACCGCTGCTGCTGCACCAGCGCGGGGAGCTGGACCTGGACGCGCCGGTGGGCGAGTACTGGCCCGAGTTCAAGGCGCACGGCAAGGAACAGGTGCGGGTCCGGCACGTGCTGAACCACCGGGCCGGGCTGCCGGTCCTGGACCGCCCGCTCACTCCCGAGGAGGCCCTCGACCCGCTGCGGGGCCCCGAGGCCGTCGCCGCCCAGGCACCCGTCTGGGAGCCGGGCACCGACCACGGCTACCACGCGCTGACGTACGGCTGGCTGCTCGACGAACTGGTCCGCAGGGTGACGGGCGGGCGGAGCACGGGCGAGTGGATCGCCGAGGAGATCGCCCGGCCGCTGGGGCTGGACCTGTGGCTGGGGCTGCCGGCCGCGGAGGAGGCGGCGGGCCGGGCCGGACGGGTCGGGCGCGTCGAGGGACCCGAGCCGTCGGGCGGTCCGCGCCTGCGCCCCAAGCGCTCCGTCACCGAGGCCTACGAGGACCCGGCCTCCCTCACCCGCCGCGCCTTCGCCGCGATCACGCCGTTCCCGGACCAGAACGACCCGGCGTACCGCGCCTCGGCCCTGCCCGCGACCAACGGCATCGCGACGGCGGACGGGCTGGCCCGGTTCTACGCGGCGCTGATCGGCGAGGCCGACGGCGTGACCGGGCGCACCCGGCTGTTCGACCCGGCCACCACGCGCCGGGCGCGGGCCGAGGAGTCGGCGGGCCCGGACCGCGTCCTCGTCGTCAACACCCGCTTCGGGCTCGGTTACATGCTGCACGGCAGCGCGTCCCCGTTCCTGTCCCCCGGCTCCTTCGGCCACCCGGGCCGCGGTGGGTCCCTCGGCTTCGCCGACCCCGAGGCGGGCCTCGCCTTCGGCTATGTCACCAACGGCTTCCGCAAGACCGTGACGGCGGACCCGCGGGCGCAGGCGCTGGTGCGGGCGGTGCGGGCGTCGCTGGGCGCGGGCTGAGCGCTCCTCTCAGACGTGGATCGGGTGGGAGGTCCTCCCCGACGCCGTGTCGATCTCGTCGTGCGCCTTGGTGAGCAGCTGCATCGCCAGCTCGTTCAACGCCCGGGCGCCGGCGACCTCCTCGCCGACCCTGGGCTGGTGGGCGTCGACGCGGTGGCGGCTGGCGTGGCCGTGGCCGCGGACCTCGGTGCCGTCCGGTAGCCGTACCATCGCGACCGCCCGGGTGTGCTGGTCGTCCTCCAGGAACTCCAGCTCGACATGCCATCCCACTGCGGTGTGCATCATGACGTTCACCTCCGGAATACCTGTTTCCAGGGTGCCCCCCGCAGCCGCCGCACGCACTATCCCGGCTGTCCCGTGTGCAGCATCAGCCCGATCCCGACGACGAGGAGACCCGCCGCCGCGATCCGGGGCGCGCCGAACCGCTCCTTGAAGAAGAGGGCTCCTATCGCCGCGCCGACCAGGATCGAGGACTCGCGCAGCGCGGCGATCGGCGCGAGTTCGGCGCGGGTCTGCGCCCACAGCACCAGCGCGTACGCGGTGACGGACAAGGCCGCGCCGGCCAGCCCCAGCCCGGCCCGCGGGCGCAGCAGCGCCCAGGCTCCGGCGCGGTGGCGGTACAGGAAGTACGCCGGGAGCACCGTCCCCTGCACCGCCATCAGCCAGGCGATGTACCCGAGGGAGGAGCCGGAGGCGCGCACGCCCAGTCCGTCGACGACGGTGTACGCCGCGATGGTCACCCCGGTAGCCAGGGCCGCGCCGATCGCCGCCCAGTCGGGCCGGCGCCCGCGCAGTCCCCACAGGGCGACGCCGGTCAGGCCCGCACAGGACAGCAGGACGCCGCCGGTCGCCCATCCGTCCGGCACCTCGTGCGCGAAGACGGCGGCGAGGACGGTGACGAGCAGGGGCGCGGAGCCGCGCGCGAGCGGGTAGGCCTGGCCGAAGTCGCCCAGCCGGAAGGACCGCATCAGCAGGGCGTAGTACGCGATGTGGATGGCGGCGGAGACGAGGAGGTACGGCCACGCCCCGGCCGCCGGGAACGCCGTGAACGGCAGCAGCGCGAGCCCGATGAGCATCCCGCCGCCGGATATCAGCGCGAAGCCGGTCAGCTTGTCCGTGATCCGGTGGGCGATGGCGTTCCAGGCGGCGTGCGTCACCGCGGCGAGCAGGACGGCGGCGGTG
Source organism: Streptomyces lancefieldiae (assembly GCF_031845825.1). Lineage (NCBI taxonomy): Bacteria > Bacillati > Actinomycetota > Actinomycetes > Kitasatosporales > Streptomycetaceae > Streptomyces > Streptomyces lancefieldiae. Next base: position 184,173 of record NZ_JAVRFH010000005.1, read on the forward strand.
ACCAGGGGGGTCACGCGGGGCGCTCGCGCACGTCCACGAGTGCGGCGCCGGCGGTGGCGACGAGGTCCCCCGGCTCCATCGGGAAGACGGCGTACGGGGTGCCGGCGGCGGCCCAGACGACCTCGTGCGCGAGGAGGGACCGGTCGGCGAGCACCCGGGTCCTGGTCCGGTGCCCGAAGGGCGGCACGCCTCCGATGGCGTACCCGGTGGTCTCCCGTACGACGTCGGCCTTGGCCCGCGTGACCTTCCCGGCGCCGAGCTCCTCCCGGACCCGCTCCACGTCGACGCGGGAGGCGCCGTCCATCAGGACCAGTACGGGGACGCCGTCGGCGGCGAAGACGAGCGACTTGCAGATCTGGCTCAGCTCGCACCCGAGGGCGGCGGCGGCCTCGGTGGCGGTGCGGGTGGCCTCCGGGAAGCGCCGGGCCCGTCCGGCCAGGTCACCGAGGCCGAGTGCGCGCAGGGCCTCGGCGAAACGGGGGTGGGCGGCGGGGGTTCCGGAGGCGTCGTCGGTCGTCGCCATGGAGGGCACCGTAGCGGTACGTGCGGCCGGCGGGCGACTGGTTGTGGCGTGGCCGCGACGCGGGAAGCCGGTGAGGGCCGCCCCGTCCCCACGGAGCCCTCACCGGCTGGTCTGCCGGGTGTGCCTCAGGTGTGGGCCGGCACTCTGTCCCCGTCCGGGTCGGTGTGCTTGCCCTCCCCGGCCGTGCGCAGGCCCTCGCCCTCGACGTCCACGTTGGGCAGGGCGCGGTCCAGCCACTTCGGCAGCCACCAGGCCTTCTTGCCGAGCAGGGCGAGGACCGCCGGGACGATGGCCATGCGGACGACGAACGCGTCGAAGAAGACGGCGATCGCCAGGCCGAAGCCGATCATCTTGACCATCGACTCGCTGGAGCCGATGAAGCCCGCGAAGACCGCCATCATGATGACCGCCGCGGCCGTGACGACCCTCGCGCCGTGCTTGAAGCCGGTGACGACCGCCTGGTTCGGCTTCTCGCCGTGGACGTAGGCCTCCCGCATGCGGGTGACCAGGAAGACCTCGTAGTCCATGGCCAGGCCGAAGACCACGCCGACCATGAAGATCGGCATCATCGACATGACCGGGCCGGTCTCCTCGACGCCCATCAGGCCGGACAGCCAGCCCCACTGGAAGACCGCGACGACCGCGCCGAGCGCCGCCATGACGGAGAGCAGGAAGCCGAGGGCCGCCTTCAGCGGGACCAGGATCGATCGGAAGACCACGATCAGGAGGAGGAAGGCCAGGCCGACGACCAGGACCAGGTAGGGCACCAGCGCGTCGTTCAGCTTCTGGCTGACGTCGATGTTCATCGCCGTCGAGCCGGTGACCAGGGTCTCCGCTCCGGTGTCCGCCTTGATGTCGCCGCCCGCGTCACGGATGGCGTGCACCAGGTCCTCGGTCTGGACGGAGGACGGCTTGGAGTCCGGGATCACGGTGATCGTCGCGGTGTCGCCGGCCTTGTTGGGCTGCGGCGGGGTCACCGCCACGACGCCCTCGAGGTCCTTGATCCCGTTCGAGACGTCGGTGAACGCCTCCTTGGGCGCGTCGCTGCCCTTGGCGTCCACCACGACCATCAGCGGGCCGTTGAAGCCGGGGCCGAAGCCCTCCGACAGCAGGTCGTAGGCCCGGCGCTGGGTGGTGGACGTCGGCTGGGAGCCGTCGTCGGGCAGGCCCAGTTCCAGGGAGGCCGCGGGGACCGCGGCGGCGCCGAGGCCGACGACGCCCAGGAGGAGGACGGCCAGCGGGCGGCGCACGACGAAGCTCGCCCAGCGGGTGCCCAGGTTGGCCTTGGGCTGCCGCTCCTCGCCCGGCGCGCCCTCGTTCTTCTCCGCGCCCTTGCGGCCGCCCAGGAGCCTGCCCTTCGCGCCGGCCGGCCTGACCCTGCGGCCGGCGTAGCCGAGCAGCGCGGGGACCATCGTCAGGGCGATCAGGACGGCGATGGCGACCGTGCCCGCCGCCGCGACGCCCATCTTGGTCAGCATCGGGATGTTGACGACCGCGAGGCCCACCAGGGCGATGACGACCGTGAGGCCGGCGAAGACGACCGCCGAGCCGGCGGTGCCGACCGCGCGGCCCGCGGCCTCCTCGCGTTCCCGCCCCTCGGCGAGTTCGGCGCGGTAGCGGGAGACGATGAACAGGGCGTAGTCGATGCCGACCGCGAGGCCGATCATCATCGCCAGGATGGAGGTGGTGGAGCCCAGTTCGAGCGCGCCGGCGAGGGCCGTGATCGAGGCGACGCCGATGCCGACGCCGATCAGGGCCGTGAGGAGGGGCAGCCCGGCCGCGACCAGCGAGCCGAAGGTGATGACGAGGACCACGGCGGCGACCGCGATGCCGATGATCTCCGTGGCACCGGTCTCCGGAACGGCCTGGAGCGCGTCACCGCCGATCTCGACGGTCAGCCCGGCGTCGCGCGCCTGCTGGGCGGCGTCCTCCAGCGCATCCTTGGTCGACTCCTCCAGCTCCATGCCGGAGACGTCGTACTTCACCGACGCGTAGGCGATCGTGCCGTCCTTGCTGACGGCGTTGCCGGTGTACGGGTCGGCGACGGAGGCGACCTCGGAGCCGTCGGCCAGTTCGCCGACGGTCTTCTCGACGGCCGCCTTGTTGTCGGCGTCCGTCATCTTCTCGCCGGACGGCGCCTTGAAGACGACACGGGCGGTCGCTCCGTCGGCGCTCTGGCCCGGGAAGCGCTGTTCCAGCAGGTCGAAGGCCTTCTGGGCCTCGGTGCCGGGGATGGAGAAGGAGGTGGTGCCGGCGGGCGGCGCGCTGGCCGCGCCGACGCCCGCGAGCGTCAGCAGGGCCACCCATATCAGGGCGACGAAGTGTCGTCGGCGGAAGGCGAGCCGGCCGAGTTTGTAGAGGAACGTGGCCACGAGGGCGTACTCCCGGTCAGGTCGTGGTTCTTCAGGGCAGGGGTGATCAGCCCGACGACGTGAGCGGTGACGTCAGGTGGGGCTCGGATGGAGGGGTGGGGGCTGGGGGGAGCTGAGGGAGGGGGGACGGATCAGGAGGTGGTGGAGACGCCGAGGGCGGGGAGGACCACGGCGTCGATGTAGGAGAGGAGGAAGTCCCTGGTCGGCGGCTGGTCGTCGAGCAGCGTGCGGGTGGCGACGCCGCCGACCATCATGTGCACGAGGAATTCCAGCGCCGGGCAGTCCGCTCTGATCTCACCGCGGTCCACGGCGCGTTGCAGCAGACGCCCGAACTCCGCCGACTCCGGTTCGACGAGCTGTTCCCGGAACGCCTGACGCAGGTCCGGGTTCTGATGGAGTGCCATGGCCAGGCCCCGCATCAGCGCCGAGTTCTGCTCCATCGTGCAGTCGTCCTCGCGGGCCACCAGGGCGTGCAGGTCGCCGCGGAGCGAGCCGGTGTCGATCGAGGCGATCTCGGCGTGCTTGTCGTGCCGGACGGCCTTGACGACCAGCTCGGCCTTGCCGCCCCACTGGCGGTAGAGCGTCGCCTTGCTGGACCGGGTGCGGGCGGCCACGGCGTCCATGGTGAGGGCGTCGTAGCCGACTTCCCGGAGCAGGTCGAGCACGGCGCCGTACAGCTCGGCCTCGCGTTCGGGAGTGATCCGACTGCGGCGCGCGGTGGCGACCTCGGTCATCTCGCTCACTTCTCTCTTCTGCTCCACCGGATCCACCGGACTCATCGGATCCATCGGACCAACACCGTTTCCTACACGATGAATGTACCCCCCGCCTTAGCGAAACGAAACGGTTTCGTACGTGGCCTGGGTCACGGTTGTCGGCTACGCATAAGTTGCCGGGTCCCGGACCCGGGCAAAGCATGGGGTGGGTGAGCTATCTGCGCCTTCCGCACCTCAGTGGCGACCAGCTGTGCTTCGTGGCCGAGGACGACCTCTGGCTCGCGGACCTCGACGGTCCCGGCCGCGCCTGGCGGCTCACCGTCGACCGCACCAAGACCGGTCACCCCCGCTTCTCGCCCGACGGCCGCCACATCGCGTACACCAGCTGGCGAAGTCTGGTGCCGGAGGTCCACCTCGTACCGGTGGACGGCGGTCCCGGACGGCAGCTCACCCACTGGGGCGGCTTCGACACCCGGGTCTGCGGCTGGTCCCCGCCCGATCCCGACGGCGGCACCGCCATCCTCGCCGTCGCCTCCCACGGTGAGCCCTTCTCCCACCTCACCTGGGCCTACAAGGTCACCCCCGACGGCGACCCCGGCCGCAAGCTGCCCTGGGGGCCGGTCGCCGACATCCAGGCCCTCGATGTCGACGGGGAGCGCCGGACCCTTCTCCTCACCGGCACCCCGCCGCACGAGCCCGCCGCCTGGAAGCGCTACCGGGGCGGTGCCACGGGCCGCCTGTGGCTGCACGGACAACGGCTCCTGCCCGACATCGGCGGGCACCTGGACTCGCCCATGTTCGTCGGCGGCCGGATCGCCTTCCTCTCCGACCACGAGGGCGTCGGCAACCTCTACTCGTGCGCCCACGACGGCTCCGACCTGCGCCGCCACACCGACCACGACGCCTTCTACGCCCGGCACGCGGCGAGCGACGGCACGCGGGTGGTGTACCAGTGCGCGGGCGACCTGTGGATCGTCGACGACCTCTCGTCCGGCTCGGCGCCGCGCCGGCTGGACGTCCGGCTGAGCGGGCCGCGCGCGGGACGGCGTACGTACCAGGTGCCGGCCGCCCAGAACGTCGGCGGCATCTCCGTGGACGAGACGGGCCGCGCGAGTGCCGTCGTCGTACGCGGCAGCCTGTACTGGCTCACCCACCGCGACGGCCCGGCCCGCACCCTCGCCGACACCCCGGGGGTGCGGGTGCGGCTGCCGGAGATGCTCGGGGCGAGCGGCCGGATCGCGTACGTGACGGACGCGGAGGGCGAGGACGCCGTCGAGATCGCCCACCTGCCGCGGGCGACCGGGGGCCGTGCGCCCCGGCGGCTGGCCTCCGGGAGACTGGGCCGGGTACTGGAGCTGGTCTCGGACCCGGCGGGCGAGCGGCTCGCCGTCGCCTCGCACGACGGGCGGCTGCTGCTGCTCGACGTCGCGGAGGGGGACGCGGAGGTCGCCCGGGCGCTGGACGCGGTGGGCGCGGGGGGCGTGGCGGACGCGGTGGCCCCGGGAGGTCCGGCCGAGGCGGCGGCCCCGTCGGACACCGGCACCGCGGGGAACGGCCCGGCGCCCGACGTCCCGGAGGCAGGCGTCCCGCACGGCGACGCCGGTTCCGGACCGGCCGCCGGTGGCACGGACGACGCCGGTTCCGGACCGGCCGCCGGCGGCACGGACGGCCCCGGCGGCCCGGACCGCGCGGACGGCACGGGCAGCGCGGGCCGCACGGACACCAGCGGCGGCACGGGCAACGCGGACCACACGGACCGCACGGGCAGCACCGGCAGCGCGGCAGAGGGTGCCGGGGGCGCCGGAGGTGCCGGCACGGTGGGGGACGCGGGTGTCACCGGTACCGCCGGAGGTGACGTCACCGAGCTGATCCGGTCCGTGAACGGCCCCGTGCGCGACCTCGCCTTCTCCCCGGACGGGGCGTGGCTGACCTGGTCCCACCCGGGCATCGGACGCTCGCTCCGGCAGATCAAGATGGCCCGGATCGGCGGACCGGACGCGCCCGTCGTCATCGACGTCACCAACGGCCGCTTCGAGGACGAGAACCCGGTCTTCACCCGGGACGGCCGTTACCTCGCCTTCCTGTCCTGGCGCGGCTTCGACCCGGTCTACGACGTGCACACCGGGGACCTGTCCTTCCCGCTGGGCTGCCGCCCCTACCTGGTGCCGTTGTCGTCCGCGACCCCGTCCCCGTTCGCACTGAACCCCGAGGGCCGCCCCGCCGCCGGTGGACTGGACCCGCTGGAGGACGAGCCCGGCGAGGGCGGCGCGGTGACCGTCGAGGTCGAGGGGCTGGAGAGCCGGGTGACGCCGTTCCCGGTCACCGCCTCCAAGTACTCGGCGCTGCACCCGGTCGCGGGCGGCGGCCTGGTCTGGCTGCGCTGGCCGATCTCCGGCGCGCTCGGCGAGACCTTCGCCAACCCGGCGGACCCGAGCGAGCGGCCCACGCTGGAGCACTTCAACCTCGCCAAGGCCAAGAAGTCCGAACTGGTCGACCACCTCGACTGGTTCCGGGTCAGCGGCGACGCCACCCGCCTCGTCGTGCTCGACGAGGGCGACCTGCGCGCGGTGCCGGCGACCGAGGTGGGTGACGCGGACTCCATCACCTGGATCGACCTGCGCCGCATCTTGCACGAGGTCGACCCGGCCGCCGAGTGGCGCCAGGCCTACGACGAGGCCGGCCGCCTGACCCGCGCCTACTTCTGGGACCCCGGCATGTGCGGCATCGACTGGGACGCGGTGCTGGCGCAGTACCGCCCGCTGGTCGACCGCGTCGCCTCCCCGGACGAGTTCGCCGACCTGCTCCGCGAGGCCCTGGGCGAGCTGGGCACCTCGCACGCCTATGTCGCCGCCGCCCGGCGCAACGAGGGCCCGGCGCACTACCAGCGCTGGCAGGGCCTGCTCGGCGCCAACTTCGCCTGCCGGGACGGCCGGTGGCTGGTCAAGCGCATCCTGCCCGGAGACTCCTCCGACTCCAGGGCCCGCTCCCCGCTGGCCGGCACGGGCATCCGCGAAGGAGCGGTACTGACCCACGTGGACGGCCGCCCGGTGGATCCGGTGACCGGGCCGTACCCGCTGCTGGCGGGCGCGGGCGGTACGACCGTGGAGCTGACCTTCGCGTCGGCGGACGGCGGGGCGGGGCCGGGGCCGGCCCGGCGGGTCGCCGTCGTACCGCTCGTCGACGAACGGCCGCTGCGCTACCAGGACTGGGTGACCAAACGCCGCGAGGTGGTGCGGCAGTTGAGCGACGGGAAGTGCGGCTACCTGCACATCCCCGACATGGGCGGCTCCGGCTGGGCGCAGTTCAACCGCGACCTGCGCATGGAGGTCTCCCGGCCCGCGCTGATCGTGGACGTGCGCGGCAACGCGGGCGGCCACATCAGCGAACTCGTCGTCGAGAAACTGACCCGCACCATCCTGGGCTGGGACCTCACGCGCGACGCCCAGCCGGTGTCGTACGCCTCCAACGCCCCGCGCGGGCCGGTCGTGGCGGTCGCGGACGAGGCGACGTCCTCCGACGGTGACATGATCACGGCCGCGTTCAGGCTGCTGCGCCTCGGCCCGGTGGTCGGGCAGCGCACCTGGGGCGGGGTGGTCGGCATGACCGGCCGGCACCGCCTGGGCGACGGCACGGTGATCACGGTGCCGATGAACGCGGCCTGGTTCGACACCTACGGCTGGTCCGTGGAGAACTACGGCGTCGACCCCGACGTGGAGGCGCTGCGCACCCCGTTGGACTGGGCCGAGGGCCGCTACCCGGTACTGGACCGCGCGGTCCGACTGGCCCTGGAGCTACTGGAGACCAACCCGCCCGCCACGCCGCCCGGTTACGAGGACGTGCCGGACCGCTCACGGCCACCACTGCCGCCCAGGACGTGAGAACTCGGGGCTCCGGACCCGGAGCCGGACACATGAGAAGGGGCGCCCTCCGTGCGACGGAGGGCGCCCCTTCGGGTCAGCGGCGGCGCGTCAGGCGTCGTAGTTCTCGTCCAGGCGCTCGTCCGCGTCCCGGCGGCGCGAGGACGGGTCCGTCTCGTCCTCGACGCGACGGCGGTTGCGGTTCTGCGCCTGGCCCTTGGCCTGCTCGGCCCGCTGCTTGCCCTGCTGCTGCATGCGCTCGGCCTTGTCCTGGAACTGGTCCTTGATACCCATGTGGGTTCACTCCTGTGGTGTTCGGGCCCGGCCGGGTCGGCCTGGCCCGATCAGATTCACATGGGCGGTGACCGTACGCACGTCGATCACTTACGCACCGTAGCGGGGGAGTTCCGCTGCTGTTCGTCGGCGGCTCCGCCCGCGCCGACCAGGCCCGTGCGCATGCCGTTCAGCCGGTCCGCGAAGCGCCGCATCTCGCGTTGTCCCACGGTGCCGATGACGCCGGGCAGGTAGCCGCGCACGCCCTGCATGCCGCGCAGCCACCACTGCCCGTACACATGGCTCGACCGCCGCTCGACGCCCTCCACGAGCCGGTCCACCGCCGGGCCCAGCGGATACGTCTTGTTGGACGGCCACGGCAGCCGCTGCCGCAGCTCCCGCATGACGTCGTCCTGGTCGGCGCCGCGCACCATGTCGGTGTCGGTCCACGACAGATAGCCGACGCCGACCTTCACACCCCGGTGGCCGACCTCGGCGCGCAGACTGTGCGCGTAGGCCTCGACACCGGACTTGGAGGCGCAGTAGGCGGTCATCATCGGCGCGGGCGTGAGGGCGGCGAGCGACGCGATCTGGAGCAGGTAGCCGCGGCTCTCCAGCAGCGCCGGCAGGAACGCGCGGGCCGTCACCGCGGAGCCGATCAGGTTGACCTCGATCACCCGCCGCCAGGACTCCGGATCGGAGTCGACGAAAGGGCCGCCGGTGGCGACGCCCGCGTTGGCGACGACGATGTCGACCTTGCCGAACCGTTCCCTCACCTCCTTGGCGACCCGGGCCATCGCCTCGTGGTCGGTGACGTCGGCGTGCCAGACCTCGCTCTCGGTGTGCAGCCGGGCCGAGACCTGCTTGAGCCCGTCCGGCTCCAGCCCGACCAGGGCCACCTTCACCCCGCGCGCGGACAGTTTGCGGGCCAGCAGTTCCCCGACGCCCCGCGCGGCTCCGGTGACGACGGCGACCCGCCCTTCCAGGCTCACCCTGCTCATGCGCTCTCCTCGGCGTGTACGGCGTGCGTGTCGGCGGATATGTAGGTGGCGGCGAGGGCTCGTATCTTCCCGGTGACCAGCTCCGGCGCCTCCACCGGCGTCATGTGGCCGAGGCCCGTCAGTTCCGTCAGACCCACGCAGCGGGGCAGCGCGGCGGCCAGCGAGCGGGCGAGCGCGGGCGGGGTCATCCGGTCGGCCGTGCCGACCACGACCTCGACCGGCATCCTCAACTCCCGTACGCCGTGGTCGAGGTCGAGGAGGTCGAGCACCCGCGACCAGGCGTGGCGCACCTGGCGCGGACAGGCGTGCACGATGCGGGCGCAGGCCTCGACCATGTGCGGGGCCGAACCGGGGCCCATCGTCGCGTACTTGAGGATCCTGCGGGCGAGGGGCGTGACCGGCCCGAGCGGCGCCCGGGAGCCGAGGACGCGCCGGGTCAGCCAGGTCCGCACCCGGCCCTCCCCCAGCGGCACCACGGTGGAGGACGCCACCAGCCGCGAACTGCCCGTGCTGCACAGCAGGACGGCCGCCGCGTGATCGCGCACCGCGGGCCGGGCGGCGGCGGCCATCACCGTCATCCCGCCCATGGAGTGCCCGGCTATCACGGCCTGTTCGCCCGGCGCGAGCGTGGCCCGCAGCACGGCTTCGAGGTCGTCGGCGAGGGGCTCGGTGCCGCACGCCGGGTTCGCCGGGCTGCGGCCGTGGCCGCGCTGGTCGTAGGCGATGACCCGGTGGTCGGCGGCCAGGGCGCGGATCTGCGCCGCCCAGAAGGCGGTCGAGCACACCCAGCCGTGCGCGAGGACGACCGCGGGCGCGTGCTCGGGGCCGTGCACCTCGACGTGGATCCGGGCACCGTCGGCGGCGGTGACGGTCAGCTCGCGGTCGGGGACCGGCGGGGCGTAGATCCCGCTGGTGACGTGCGGGAGCCGGCTCACGCGCCCACCTCGGCGTTCGCGTCGGCGGCGGCGGGCCCGGCCACGGCCGGCCGCAGCACCTCGTACTCCGCCAGGTCCACGCGCCGGGTCTCCCGCCGGAACTCGGCGGTCGTGCCGGGCCAGATGGTGGTGTTGCGGCCGTTCGGGTCGAGGTACCAGCTGGTGCAGCCCCCGGTGTTCCAGACCGTGCGCTTCATGCGCTCCTGCACCCGGTGGTTCCAGTTGCGCACGGCGGCGGGGCGGGCGTCGAGGGCGGCCGTGCCGCCGAGGACGCGCAACTGGCGCAGGTAGTCGGCCAGGTAGTTCAGCTGGGACTCGATCATGAGGATCATGGAGGAGTTCCCGAGGCCGGTGTTGGGCCCGATGATCGTCATCCAGTTGGGGAAACCGGCCGCCGTGGCCCCGCGCAGCGCCTCCATGCCGCCCTTCCAGGTCTCGGCGAGGGTCCGGCCGTCCGCGCCCACGACGCGCTCGGCGATGGGCATGTCGGTGACGTGGAAGCCGGTGCCGAAGATGATCACGTCGGCCTCGGCCTCGGTGCCGTCGGCGGCGACGAGGGTGCTGCCGCGGACCTCGCGGAGTCCGCCCGTGACGACGTCGACGTTGGGCCTGGCGAGCGCCGGGTAGTACTCGCTCGACAGCAGGATGCGCTTGCAGCCGATGCGGTAGTCGGGGGTGAGCTTGGCGCGCAGGGCCGGGTCCTTGATGGCGGCGGCCATGTTGCGCTTGGCGATCTGCTCGACGAAGCCCAGCTCGTTCGGGTGCTTGGTGAAGGCCTGCACCTGGAGCTCGCGGATGCCCCAGAGCAGCCCGCGGCGCAGCTTGGTGGTGACGGGCAGCGCCCGGTGCAGGGCGCGCTCGGCGCCGCTGATCGCCCGGTCCATGCGGGGCATCACCCAGGCCGGGGTGCGCTGGAAGAGGGTGAGGCGGCCGACCTTGGGCTGGATGGCCGGCACGATCTGGATGGCGGAGGCGCCGGTGCCGATCACGGCGACCCGCTTGCCGGTGAGGTCGTGGTCGTGGTCCCAGCGGGCGGAGTGGAAGACCTTGCCGGGGAAGGAGTCCAGCCCCGGGATGTCCGGCACCTTGGGGTCGGACAGCGGCCCGGTGGCGGAGACGACGACGTCGGCCGTCAGGTTGCCGCTCGCGGTCTCGATCTCCCACCGCAGCCGCTCGGCGTCCCACGCCATCCGCTTCACCTCGGAGCCGAAGCGGAGGTGGGGGCGCAGCCCGAAGGTGTCGGCCACGTGCTCCAGGTAGGCGCGGATGTGCTGCTGCCCGGAGAAGGTGCGGGGCCACTCGGGGTTGGGCGCGAAGGAGAAGGAGTACAGGTGGGAGGGCACGTCGCAGGCGCAGCCGGGGTAGCTGTTGTCCCGCCAGGTGCCGCCGACGCTGTCGGACCTCTCGAGCACGACGAAGTCGGTGATCCCCTCACGGCGCAGCCGCACGGCGGCCCCCAGTCCTCCGAAGCCGGACCCGATCACCGCCACCCGTACGTGTTCCTGAACCTGCTCGTGCTCGGCCATCCCGGAGCCTCCACGCGTCGCCTGGACCGTCTGGAACCCTGCCAGTGAACACTGGCGCAATGGGAGCGTAGGACAGCTCCGTACTGATGGGTAGGGGGTGGACCGAGGAAAGTTACCCCCGGTACGACTTATGGTCGGAGGCGTGACCCAGAAGCGTGAATACCGCATGGAGGAACTGGCCCGGCGGGCCGGCATCACGGTGCGCACCCTGCGCTTCTACCGCGAACGCAAACTGATACCGCCGCCCCGCCGCGAGGGCCGCATCGCCTGGTACGACGACCACCACCTGGCCCGCCTGCGCACCATCGCGGCGCTGCTGGAGCGCGGCCACACCCTGAACGGCATCGCGGAACTCGCCGACGCCTTCGACCACGGCCGCGACGTCGGCGACCTGCTCGGCCTCGGCGAACCCACCGAGGAGACCCCGGTCCGCCTCACCCCCGAGGAACTCGCCGCCCGCTTCGAGGGCGAGGTCAGCGCCGAGAACCTGGCCGCCGCGATGGACCTCGGCTACCTCGGCACCGACGGCGACGAACTCGTCCACATCAGCCGCCGCCTGCTGGAGGTCTCCTCCGCCCTGGTCCGCGAGGGCATACCGCTCGCCGAGGTCCTCGACGCCGGCAAGCGCGTCCGCGACCACGCCGACGCCCTCGCCGACCTCTTCGCCGACCTGATCCTGCGCCACGCCCCGGAACAGGAACTCCACCGCCTGCGCCCGCTGGCCCGCAGCGTGGTGGAGGCGGAACTGTCCCTGGCGCTGGACCGGCGGATCCGCAAGCGGACGGACGGAGGGAGCGTGGGGGCCGCCGGCCCTCAGCGGTCGTAGACCACGGTGACCGGCGCGTGGTCGGACCACCGCTCGGCGTGCGTGGCGGCCCGCTCGACGTGGCCCTTGACGGCCCTGGCGGCCAGACCCGGGGTGGCGACGTGGTAGTCGATGCGCCATCCCGAATCATTGTCGAAGGCCCGCCCCCGGTACGACCACCACGAGTACGGCCCCTCGACGTCGGGGTGCAGGGCGCGCACGACGTCCACGTACCCGCCCTCCGCCGGGTCGAGGACGCGGCTCAGCCACTCCCGCTCCTCCGGCAGGAACCCGGAGTTCTTCTTGTTGGCGCGCCAGTTCTTCAGGTCGGCCTCGCGGTGGGCGATGTTCCAGTCGCCGCAGACGACGACCTCGCGGCCGTCGGCGGCGGCGCGCTCGCGCAGTTCCTTGAGGTGGGCGAGGAACTCGCCCATGAAGCGGATCTTCTCGTCCTGGCGCTCGGTGCCGACCTCGCCGGAGGGGAGGTAGAGGGAGGCGACCGTCACACCGGGCAGGTCGGCCTCGACGTAGCGGCCACTGCCGTCGAACTCGGACGAGCCGAAGCCGACGCGGACCCGGTCGGGCTCGCGGCGGGTGTAGAGGGAGACGCCGGCGCGGCCCTTGGCGGCGGCGGGGGCGTGCGTCACGTGCCAGCCGTCGGGGGTGCGGACGTGCTCGGGCAGCTGCTGGGGCTCGGCCCGCACCTCCTGGAGGCACAGCACGTCGGCGGAGGTACTGGCGAGCCACTCCACGAAGCCCTTCTTCGCGGCGGCGCGCAGTCCGTTCACATTCGCGGTGGTCACGGTGAGCATCAGGGCACGATACCGGCACACTGGACGTTGTCCCGCCCAGGATTTCACATAGATATACGGTAGGAAGCATGAACATACGCCGGGTGCCCTTCGACCACCCCGACGCCGTGAAGCTCAACGACGAGGTCCAGGCCGAGTACGACGTCCGCTACGGCGACGGCGGCGACGCCACGCCCCTGGACCCGTCGGACTTCGCGCCGCCGAACGGCCTGTACCTGGTCGCGTACGACGAGAACGACGTCCCGGTCGGCTCCGGCGGCTGGCGCAGCCAGGACGCCAACGACGAGGGCAACCGCGACGGGGACGCCGAGCTCAAGCGGATGTTCGTGATCGAGCAGGTGCGCGGCCGGGGGCTCGCCCGGCGCATCCTGGCCGCCCTGGAGGAGGACGCCCGTGCTGCGGGGCGGTCCCGCATGGTCCTGGAGACCGGCACCAAGCAGCCCGAGGCCGTCGCCCTGTACCTCTCCAGCGGCTACGAGCCCTGTGAGAAGTTCGGCTACTACCGCTTCCACGAGGACAGCCTCTGCTACGCGAAGGCCCTCGGTGCACACGGTGCGTCCCCTGCCAGTGACGGCTGACAGGGGACGGCGTCAGCGGTCACGCGGAAGGGACTCCGCGAACAGCAGCACCAGTGGATGGAACCGGTAGCGGTGGACGTCGTCCCCCGCCGGCGGCTCGACGTCCAGCAGGGTGGCGTCCACCAGGTCCTCGAGGATGCGCTGGGCCTGGGTTTCGGCAAGACCCGTCGCGTCCGCGAGCAGCCGTGCCGTGAACGGGCCCTGTCCCAGCAGGCTCACCCACGGCAGCGCGGTTCTGGTGGCCGGGCACAGCTGGTGCAGCCCCTGTTCCAGCGAGCGGCGCACATCGGCGTCGCCGTGCGAGAGGGCATGCAGCCGGCCGGCGGGCTCGCGCAGGACGGCCGACAGCCTGCTCATCGACCAGTGCGGGCGGGAGACGAGCCGGGCGCCGGCGATGCGCAGCGCCAGCGGAAGCCCCGCGCAGTAGCGCACCACGTCCCGGGCGGCGTCGGGCTCCGCCGCCACACGGCCCGGACCCACCAGCGCGGACAGCAGGGCGAGGCCCTCCTCGTCGGGCAGCGGGTCCAGCGCCACGGTGTGCACCGCGGGCACCGAGGCGAGCCGGGTGCGACCGGTGATCAGGGCGGCAGCCGTGGGGTCGGTGGGCAGCAGGGGGGCGACCCTGGAGTCGGATGCCACGCCGTCGAGGATGACGAGCAGCCTGCCGCGTGCGGTACGCGCCCGGTAGCGCCGGATGAGACCCATGAGGTCCGCCCGGTCCGCCCGGCCGGGGACACCCGGTTCTCCCAGGTCGTGGAGGAGTTCGGTGACCACCTCCGTCAGCGGCCGGGCGGCGCCGTCCGAGTCCTGCAGGACGGCGTGCAGCACGCCGTCCGGGAAGTCCGCGGCGAGTTCATGCGCCACCTCGGCGGCCAGGGCCGACTTGCCGCTGCCGGCCATCCCGGTGATCTGTGCCGTGCGCGGCCCCGGACCACCGCTGCGCAGCAGCAGCCGCAGCCGGGCCAGTTGCACCGCCCGGCCGGTGAACGCCGTGGTGCGGGACGGCAGCGGCGTCGGCTGCCGCACCTGGACCGGCAGGGGTTCGCCGCGCAGCATGCTCAGGTACGCCTCGCTCAGTTGCGGACCCGGTGCCACACCGAGCTGCTCGTCGAGAACGCGGCGGCCCTCTTCGTAGACCCGGACGGCCTCGGCCTGGTGGGAGGAGCGGTAGAGGGCGGTGATGAGGTAAGCCCGCAGCGGCTCGGCCATCGGGAACTGCGAGACCAGCGCCGTCAGTTCCGCGATCAGGGCGCGGTGCCGGCCGCAGGCGAGATCGGCCTCGATGCGCTGTTCGAGTACCTCGGTGCGCAGCGACTCCAGGCGCGGGCGCTCGGCCTGGAGAAGGTGCTCGGTGGTGTTCTCCAGCGGGTCGCCCGTGAAGCAGGCGAGGGCGTCCGCGAGGAGTTGAGCCGCCTGCGGATGCCGGCCTTCCTCGAGCGCCTGCTGCCCCTTGCGCCTGAGGCGGTCGAAGACGAAGAAGTCGACCTGCCCCGCCTCGGCCTGCAGAACGTAGCCGGGGCCCTGCCGGAGGATCTCGACACCGCCGCCGAACTGCTTGCGGAGACGGGAGACGTACGTATAGATCTGCGCGCTGTGCGTAGGGGGCGGGGTGTCGCCCCAGAGCATGTCGCTGAGACGGTCGTCGGAAACCGCGCGGCCCCCGGCCAGCAGCAGTGCGGCGAGCACCGTGTGGATCTTCGTCCCGGACAGCGGGAGCCGCACGCCGTGGCGGACCGCGGAGACCGGGCCGAGCAGCCGGAACTGCAAGGGCAGATGCACACGCGGAGGGGTCAGGGAGTTGGCGGATACACCTGCCGCGATGTCGGGTGTGGTCGTCGAAGCAATCACAGCAATCGTCCGTTTCCGGCGCACAGGACGCGCGCATCTGGTCGGGATGACGCAGCCGCTCACCGAGCGGCCGATGGTCGAAAAGGACCGTACAAAGGCGGGGTTTCGGAGCGATATCGCGTCGCGAAAGGAGGCGAAAGAGCGGGGAAATCGAGGCAATACCGACGGTTCCTAAGATCCGTTTCAAGACATCCGGCAGTCCCCGTTACGGAGGAATCACACCGTGCACAAGACCCGCAAGATCGCAGCCGGCGCTCTCACCGCTGTCGCACTGCACGCGCTGCTGACCGGCACGGCCCACGCGGAGGACAACGGCCTCCAGGGGACGAAGGCCGAGGTCGCAACAGCCGGTGAACCGGTGGACCGTCTGCTTGATCTCGTCGGTCAGGTCGACGACATCCTGGACATCGAGCCCAAGGGCGACCACCCCTGGACCTGATTCCCCGCCGACTGAGGGGTGGGCCCGGCCGACGCAGTGCGGGCCGGGCCCACCGCAGGCCCGCTCAGCCGGGGCCGTTCACCGCCCGTTCAGCAGGTGCGCCAGCGCCTCCCGGTCCACGGCCGGGCCCGCACCACCCTCCATGATGGCCCTGTGCAGTCGCTCCGTGCGTCGCTGCCAGACCGGTGCGTCGAGTACGTGGAACTCGTCGCGTGCCCGCTCCAGCCGATCCGCGGCGGTGTCCGTGCC
Organism: Streptomyces lancefieldiae; assembly: GCF_031845825.1. Classification (NCBI taxonomy): domain Bacteria; kingdom Bacillati; phylum Actinomycetota; class Actinomycetes; order Kitasatosporales; family Streptomycetaceae; genus Streptomyces; species Streptomyces lancefieldiae. The sequence continues at coordinate 200,107 of NZ_JAVRFH010000005.1, forward strand.
CGAGAGGGCCTCGACACAGGCCAGGCTGGTGTTGATACGGGCCCGCAGAAAACGGTCCCCGATCTCCTCGGTGGCCCGCAGGGCCTTGACCAGCACCGCACGTGCCTGGTGCGTCTTGCCCTGACGCCAGTGCGCCTCACCGAGGGCACACAGTCCGTAGGCCTCACCCAGTCTGTCGCCCTGACCGCGGCTGAGGCCGATCACGTCGTGGCAGACCTGCTCCGCCTCGTCCACCCGGCCGGCGCCGATGAGCGACTCGGCAAGCCGGTAGAGGTTCTGTGTCCGATTGCGCATCGAGCCCGCCTGGTAGCTGGCCTCGATGGCCTGGGTGCTGATCTCGATGCCGCGCTCGGGGTCTCCGGAGTCCAGTTCGATCTGTGCCAGCAGGCCGAGGGCGTGCGACAGGCCCGCGGCATCGCCCGACCTGCGGAACAGTTCCAGGGAATCGGTGCAGTGGCGTGCCGCCGCCTCGAGATCACCGGTGTAGCGCAGGCAGATGGCCAGATTGCGCCGGACCACGGCCCGCCCCTGCACGTAGTCGGCCCGGTCCAGAAGGACCATGGCCTCACTCACCAGTCGCTGCGCCTCCGCGTACTGACGCTGGTACACGCAGATCGTGCCGAGGTTGCTGAGCATGGTGCCCGCCCCACGCAGGTCGCCCGCCGCCCGGGCGCCCTCCAGGGCCAGCTCGGCGTTCTGCCGCCAGTCGGCGAGGTAGTTGCGGATTTCGTAGAGCGGCTCGGCACGCGTGGTCAACGCCCAGGCATACGCGCTGAAACCGTTCTGCACGGCTTGGCGGATCAGGGCCGACAGGGACTCGCGCTCCGACTCCAGCCAGTCGACCGGGTCGACGAGCAGTTCGGTGGCGAAGCCGACGGGCAGGCGCATGGTGCGGTCGAGGTCGTCGGGGAGTACTTCGTCGGGGCCGTACATCTGCCGATGTGCCTCATCCGCAAGACCGAGCATCGCCGAGAGCACCCGCGCCAGGCTCGCTCTCCGGGCCGGCTCGGGGTCCTCGGCCTGGCAGCGTTCCCAGGCGTAGAGGCGCAACAGGTCCTGGAACCGGAACCGGGGCTCGGCCCGCTCCGGCCCCGAGCCGAACTCCAGCAACTGCGCGCCGACGAGCTGCCGCAGCAGTTCCTCGGCCTCGCTCAGGTCCACGTCGAGAGCGGCTGCCGCGACCCACACGGGAAAGTCGGGTACGGCGAGCTGGCCGAGGAGCCGGTAGAGCGTGGCCGCCTTGACCGACAGCTCGCGGTAGCTGAGCCAGACGCCGGAGCGTACTCCGCCCTCGTGGGGGCTGAGCATGTCGAGCCGGCCGCGCCGGTCCTCCAGTCGGCTCGCCAACTGGCGCAGGGACCACTGCCAGTCGGAGATCAGCCTGGTGGCCACGATGCGCAGAGCGAGCGGCAGGCGGTCACAGAGGTCGGCGAGCCGGCGGGCCGACTCGGGTTCGGCCTCGACGCGTTCGGCGCCGATCACGGCGACCAGCAGCTCGCGGGCCTCCCGCTCGGTCATCCGGCTGAGCTCGATCCGCCGCGCGCCGTACTCGCCGGCCAGTGCGGACAACGGGGCGCGGCTGGTGATCAGCACCCGGCTGGGGCCGGGGCCGGGGAGCAGCGGCCGGATCTGCTCCGGCGAGCCGACGTTGTCCAGGACGATCAGCACGCGGCGGCCGTCGAGGGTGCTGCGGTAGAGCGCGGCCCGCTCGTGCAGTTCGCCGGGGATCGCGGCGCCGGGCACGCCGAGCCCGCGCAGCGCCTGATCGAGCGCGGCGAGCGGGGTCACCGGCGCGCCCCGCTCGTGGAAGCCGGCCAGATCGATGAAGAGCTGCCCGTCGGGGAAGCGCTCCGCAGCCCTGCCCGACCAGTACACGGCGAGCGCGCTCTTGCCGACCCCCGCGACTCCGCAGAGCACCGCGAGGGGCGGGCCGGAGGCTTCGAGCAGTTCGTCGAGCAGCCTCATCTCCGGCAGGCGTCCGACGAACGGGTCGGTCGGCCGGGGCAGTTGACGTGGCACCTGCCGCTGCCGCTCGGCGCGCGGCACTTCCGTGACCGGGGCCCCGGCCAGTACCTCACTGTGCAGGGCCTGCAGTTTCCGGCCCGGCTCGATCCCGAGCTCGTCGATCAGGACCCGCCGCCCCTCACGGAAGCATTCCAGGGCGTCGGCCCGCCGCCCCGAGAGGTGATAGGCCCGCATGAGCAGGGCGCGTGCCTCCTCCCGGAGCGGGTGCTCGGCCACGAGGGGGGCCAGGTCGGCGATCACCCGCCGGTAGGCCTCGAGGCGCAGCTGCAGCGCCGCCAGCTCCTCCGCGAGGTCGAGCCGCAGTTCGGTGAGCCGGGTGACGGCGCCGTCGATCCCGTCACCGGTCATGCCGTCGAGCACGGGGCCGCGCCACAGGGACAGGGCCTGCTCGAAGTGCTCGGCGCCGGCCGCGTGTTCCTCGTACTCGGCGGCCTGCCGGGCGCGGGCGACCAGCTCCTCCAGTTCCGCCAGGTCGATGCGGTGGTGCCCGGGGTGCAGTACGTAGCCCGGTGGGGCGGTCTCGATCAGGCCGTCGACGCCCGCCTCCTCGCGCAGGATCTTCCTGAGCGCCGCGATGCAGATGGCGATCTGGTTGCGCGAGGTCGTCGGCGGGGCTCCGTCCCAGACGGCCGCCGCCAGTGCGTCGACCGAGACCACCCGGCCGGGGGTGAGCAGGAGCATCACCAGCACCGTGCGCTGACGAGCGCTGCGGATCGGCACCGGCCGACCGTCGGAACACACCTTCAACGCTCCGAGCAGCTGAAACATCAGGCCAGGTGGCATCCCCCGCTCCCTCCCCCAGATGTGCCGTTCCCGTGGTCATTCTGTGGCCGCCGTGCAGGCATGACAAATGCCGATCAGGCAAACTCACGCTACGCAGCGGTTACTTGGGTAGTACAGGAAGAATGACCGGACCAGTCGGCACTCTCTGTGACCGGGGGGTGACTCGACCCGGTCAGTAACCGCCCCACTGCGCCAGCAGCATCGTCCTCTCCTCCTCGCTCAGCAGGTCCACCTGGCCGGTCATCTGCCGCAGGTCCCCGGCCAGTTCGGTGAGCGCGCGCACCGTCCGGTCGAGATACACCGTCGCCTCCTGGCGCGGCACCACGTCGGGCCGGTACCCCAGTCGTACGGCGAGCGCACCGTCCTGCTGCGGTACGGCCACCAGGCGCAGGGGGTAGTGGGTGGCATCGTCGAGGCCGAAGCCGGTGACGTTCGCCCGGGCTCCGGCGGGATTCAGGGAGTCCCTGTCGACGGGGTAGTTGACGAGCATGGTCGTGGTGTCGAAGAGCCGCGAGTGCCCGGTCGGGCGCTGGATCCTGCCGAGACCCAGGTGCAGGTGGTCGAGCAGTTCGGCGCGTTCGTGCTGGGCGCGGACGAGGGCGTCGAGGAGGCTCGCCTCGGCGGGCACCCGGATCCGCACCGGGACGGTGTTGACGAACAGCCCCACCATCCGTTCGGCGCCCTGCAGTTCGGGCGGGCGGCCCGAGACGGTGGTGCCGAAGAGCACGTCGTCGCGGCCGGTCGCCCGGGCGAGCACCAGCCCCCAGGCGAACTCCAGCGCCGTGTTGAGCGTGACGCCGTGCGGTCGCAGCCGCTCGGTGAGCGCCGCGGTCACGGCCGCCGGCAGCTCCGCGGTGAGCGTGTGCTGCAGCACGGCCGGGCGGTGCTCGGACTCGGGCGCGACGAGCAACGGCTGGGCACCGCCGGCCAGATAGCCGGCCCAGGCCCGCTCCGCGGCGGCCTCGTCCTGGGCGGACAGCCACCGCAGATGTTCGTGGTGCGCCACGGGTCTGGGCAGCACGGCCTCGCGGCCGTCGGCCCAGAGCCGCAGCAGCTCGCCGACCAGGATGGGGGTGGACCATCCGTCCCAGATGATGTGGTGGCCGGTGATCACGAGTCGGTGCCGGTGCGGTCCGAAGCGGATCAGCGTGAGCCGCAGGAGCGGGGCCCTTGTCATGTCGAAGGGGCGTACGCGGTCGCCTTCGGCGATGAGCGCCGCCTCGGCGGCCTGGTCCTCGGCCGGGAGACCGGACAGGTCGGTCTCCGCCCAGGGCAGGGCCGCTTCGCCGAGGACCGTCTGCACGGCGGTGCCGCGTTCCGTGGTGTGGAAGGACGACCGCAGCGCGGTGTGCCGGGCGACCAGCCGCTCCCCCGCGGCGAGCAGGGCGGCGCTGTCCACCGGGCCCTCGAGGTCGAGCCGCACCTGGTTGGTGTAGACGTCGACCCCGCCGTACCTCGCCTGCTCCGCGTAGAAGAGGAAGCCCTCCTGCAGCGCGGTGACCGGGAGGATCTCGGTGAGACCGGGAGCGGCCCGTTCGATCTGCTCGATCTCGTCCTGGGTGAGGCCGAGCAGCGGCAGGTCCGAAGGGCTGCGGCCACCCGCGCCCGGCTGTTCGGCGAGGGCTGCGAGGGTGCGCAGCTCCGCCTGCCACAGGTCGATGAGTTCGGCGGCCTGCCCGTCGGTGAGCACCCCGCCCGCGGTGGTCCACACCGCGTGCAGCCGCTGCCCGTCACTGTGCACGTTCAGCTCCACGCAGTGGCGCAGCGGCATCCTCGGGTCGAGGCCGTACGGCAGTTCGTCGCCGTTCAGGACACGCCAGCCGGGGGCGATCTCCTCGTCGCCGATCCGGCCCAGGTAGTTGAAGAGGATCTGCGGCCGCGGCAGGTCCGCGAGGACGGCACCCGCCTGCGGGTCGTACCGGCGCAGGGCGCCGAAGCCGGGTCCGGCGTGGGCCCGCAGCTCCTCCTTGACCTGCTTCACGGCGGCCGCCGCGGTCCCGTCGTGGCCGGTGACGCGGACCGGGTGGACGCTGGTGAACCAGCCGACGGTACGGGACAGGTCGAGGTCTCCGTCGCGGCCGTGGCCCTCGATGTCGATGAGCACCGGGGCGTCGTGCGCCGCTCTGCCGTGCCGGACCCGCCAGGCGGCGACGGCCCTGGCCAGTGCGGTGAGCAGCAGTTCGTCCGGTCGGCAGTGGAAGGCGCCGGGTACCTCGCCGAGCAGCGGGCCGGCGAGCTGCGGCGGCACCGTGATCCTGGTGTGCCGGGCAGTGGCGGCGGTGTCCTGGTCCGGGTCCGGCCGGCGGTCGCCGAGCAGAGGTTCCGCCGCTGGGCCGAGCACCTTGGTCCAGTAGTCGAGCTCGTGGCGCCAGGCTCCGTCGGCGGCACGTCGCTGCAGGTCGAGGGCCCAGGCACGGTACGGCGTGGGGACCGGGGCGAGTGCGTCCGGGTCGCGTACGGCGGCGGCCAGGTCCGGCAGCAGGGCGCGCCAGGAGACGCCGTCCACCATGAGGTGGTGGACGCAGAGCAGCAGCCGGTCGGCGCCGATGCGTACGGCTTGCAGGGTGTCGCCCGACCAGGGGTCGAGGCGGTCGCGGGCGGCCCGGGCCACGGCCGGGACGGAGGCCGACGCGCTGTCGCGGCGGAACCAGCGGGCGGCGTCGACGGTGCCGGGAGCGGTGATCTCGTAGCGGATGCCGGCCTCGCTGCCCGCACTGCGCCCGCTGCTCCCGCTGCTCTCACCGCGCCCCTTGCTTTCGCCGCCCGCACGGTCCTCGCGGACAAGTCGGGCCCGCAGCAGATCGTGCCGGTCCACCACCGCGCCGAGGGCCCGGACCAGCGCCGAGTCCTCCACCGCCGACGGCAGTTCGAGGAGCACGGCCTGGTGGAAGCCGTCGACCGGCCCGCCGTGGGCCAGTGCTTCGTGGGCGACCGGCGGCAGGAGCGCGGGGCCGGTCGCCGGCTCGGCGGCCCGGGCGGCGCGCACGGGGCGGGCGGCCGCGGCGAGTGCCTCGGGCGTGTGCAGCCGGAAGACCTCGCGCGCGGTGATCTCCAAGCCCTGCGCCCGGGCGAGGGAGACCACGCGCATGGCGAGGATGCTGTCCCCTCCCCGGTCGAAGAAGCCGTCCTCGGCCGACACCCGGGTCAGCCCCAGGACCTCTTCGAAGACCGCTGTGAACACCCGCTCGGCGTCGGTACGGGCCGCGCGGTGACCGGCGGCGGCCGGCTGCTCCGGCGCCGGCAGCGCCGCGCGGTCCACCTTGCCGTTCGGTGTCAGCGGCAGCGCGTCGAGCCGCACCACCGCCTGCGGCACCATGTACTCGGGCAGCGTCTCGGCCATGGTCCGGCGGATGGCCTGCGGGTCGTGTGAGGAGCCGACGACGTAGCCCGTCAGCTGCTGCGCCCCGGGCCGGTCCTCGCGCACCACCACCACGCACTGCGCGGCCCCCGCGGCCTGGGCCAGCGCCGTCTCGACCTCACCGAGCTCGATCCGCAACCCGCGGATCTTCACCTGGTGGTCGCTGCGGCCGAGGTATTCGAGCACCCCGTCCGCCCGCCACCGCACGACGTCCCCGGTCCGGTACATGCGCCCGCCCGGAGCACCGAACGGGCAGGCCACGAAGCGCTCGGCCGTCAGCGCCGGCCGGCCCACGTAGCCGCGGGCGAGCTGGACCCCGGCCAGGTACAACTCCCCCGCCACACCCACCGGTACCGGCCGCAGCGCGGCGTCGAGCACATAGGTGCTCACGTTGCGGATCGGCGCCCCGATCGGCACGGACCGCGCCTGCTCCGCGGGCCCGCACTCCCAGGCCGTGACGTCCACCGCCGCTTCCGTCGGCCCGTACAGGTTGTGCAGTTCGACACCGGGCAGCAGCTCGAAGAACCGGCGCTGCAGCTCCGGCGGCAGCGCCTCGCCGCTGCACACCACCCGGCGCAGTCCCGTGCAGCCCGCGGCCGCCGGGTCGCCCAGGAAGGCACCCAGCATCGAAGGCACGAAGTGCACCGTGGTGACCCGCTCCCGCCGGATCACCTCGGCGAGGTACGCGGGGTCGCGATGCCCCTCCGGCCGGGCGACGACCAGTGTCGCGCCGTACAGCAGCGGCCAGAAGAACTCCCACACGGAGACGTCGAAGCCCGCCGGGGTCTTCTGCAGGACCCGTTCGCCCGGCTGCAGCCGGTAGCGGTCCTGCATCCACGCGAGGCGGTTGACGATGCCCGTGTGGGGGACGGCGACGCCCTTGGGCCGGCCGGTGGAGCCACTGGTGAAGATGACGTACGCGGTGTCCGCCGGGTCCGCCGCCGGGCCGGGCCGGTGCTCGGGGTACGCCACCGGATCCGGCTCGTCGAGCAGCAGCAGGCGGTCGTCCGCCGGCAGCCGCGCGGCGGTCCTCGTGGTGGTGAGCGTGCACACCGGCCGCCCGTCCTCGAGCAGTTGGGCGATGCGCCCGCGCGGGTAGTCGGGGTCCACGGGGAGGTAGGCGGCGCCGGTCTTCAGCACGGCGTACAGCGCGGTGATCAGTTCGAGGGAGCGCGGTACGGCCACGCCCACCAGCTGTTCGGGCCCCGCTCCCATGGCGAGCAGTCGGTGGGCGAGGCGGTTGGCGGCGGTGTCGAGGTCGCGGTAGCTGAGCGAGCGTCCCTCGAAGACCACCGCGACGGCGTCCGGGGTGCGGTCGGCCTGCTCCTCGAAGCGGGAGATGAGGGTTCCCGTGGGCAGCGGGCCCGCGGTGTCGTTCCAGCGGCCGACCACGGTCTCGTACTCACCGGGGGTGAGGAGCGTCAGCTCGCCCACGGGGAGACCAGGTCGCTCCGAGAGCTGGGTCAGCAGCCCGGTCAGCCGGTCGAGCAGCAGCCGGGCCTCGGCATCGGGGACCAGGTCGGGCCGGTGGCCGAGACGCAGGTCCAGGGCACCGCCGTCCAGGGTGGCGGCGAGGCGGAGCGGGTAGTGGGTGGAGTCGGCGACGGCCGCGTCCACCAGGGTCAGGCCCGCCTCGGTGAGCGGGGCGGCGATCGCCGCGTAGTCGACCGGGAAGTTCTGGAAGACCGTGGTCGTGTCGAAGAGCGGGCCGTGGCCCGCCTGCTTCTGGACGGCCGGCAGGCCGAGGTGCTGGTGGTCGAGGAGTTCGGCCTGTTCGCCCTGCAGCCGGGTCAGCGCGCGGGTGGCCGGCTCGGCGGCGTCGACGCGTACCCGGACCGGCAGGGTGTTGAGCAGCATGCCGACCATCCGGTCCACACCGGGCAGCTCCGGCGGACGGCCCGAGACCGTGCCGCCGAAGACCACGTCGTCGCTGCCGGTGAGCCGGGAGAGCAGCAGCCCCCAGCAGAACTGGACCACGGAGTTGAGGGTGAAGCCGTGTCTGCGGCCCGCCTCGGCGAGACCGGCCACGACCGCGGCCGGCACCTCCGCGCGGGCCTCGTGCTGGAGCACCGCCGGCAGATCGGCCGCCTGGGGGGCGTAGAGCGTCGGCCCGTCGAGTCCGGCGAGGGCGGCCGCCCAGGCCTGTTCCGCGGCCGGGCGGTCCTGGGCCTTGTGCCAGGCGAGGAAGGAGCGGAAGGGGGGCGCGGGCGGTAGCCCCGCACGGTCCCCGGAGGCGTACAGCCGGAACAGTTCGGCCAGTACCACCGGCACCGACCAGCCGTCCCACAGGATGTGGTGCACGGTGACGACGAGCCGGTGGCGCCGCCCGGCCAGCCGAAGCACGGCGAAGCGCAGCAGCGGAGGAGCGGTGAGGTCGAAGCCGCGGCGGCGTTCGTCCGCCGCGTAGCGGGCCGCGGCGCTCTCGCGCTCGTCCGGGGGCACGACGGTCAGGTCGTACTCGGTCCAGGGCGGTCGGACCTCCTGGTGCACCAGCTGCACCGGCCGCTTGAGGCCGTGGTGGCGGAAGGAGGCGCGCAGGGCGCTGTGCCGGGCGACCAGGGAGCGGGCGGCGGCGTGCAGCCGGGTCGTGTCGAGGGCACCGTCCAGGTCCACGCGGATCTGGGTGGCGTAGACGTCCACGGCGCCCGGCACGTCCCGGGCGGCGTGCAGCAGGAAGCCCTCCTGCAGCGGTGTGAGCGGAAGGAGGTCGGCGATGCCGGGGGGCAGCGTACTCATCGGAGGTCACCGGCCTCGGTGGTCAGGCCCGCGGTGAGCAGGGCGAGCTCGTCGTCGTCGAGGTCCACGAGCGGAGCCTCGTCGTCGAAGGTGACGGCGGCGGACACCGGTCGCGCGGCCGCGGCCAGGGCTTCGGGGGTACGCAGGCGGAAGACGTCGCGCGCGCTGACCTCGAAGCCCGCCGCACGGGCCATGGTGACCACGCGCAGAGCGAGGATGCTGTCGCCACCGAGGTCGAAGAAGCCGTCGTCGGCCGTGACCCGGGGGGCGTCGAGCACGTCCGCGAAGGCGGCGGCGAACACCTGCTCGGCAGGCGTGGCCGGAGCGCGCCCCCCGCCGGCTCCGACGAGCTCCGGCGCGGGCAGGGCGGCCCGGTCGACCTTGCCGTTCGCGGTGAGCGGCAGGGCGTCGAGGACGACCACGGCCTGCGGCACCATGAACTCCGGCAGGGTCTGCGCCAGCGTCTGGCGGACGGTGCGCGGGTCGAGTCCGCTTCCCACGGCGTAGCCCACGAGCTGCCGGGCTCCGGGCCCGTCCCCGCGTACCAGGACAGCGGCCTGGTCCACCCCGGGGACCTTGCCCAGAGCCGTCTCGATCTCGCCGAGTTCGATCCTGAAGCCGCGGATCTTGACCTGGTCGTCGCTGCGGCCGAGGTACTCGAGCACCCCGTCCGCCCGCCACCGCACGACGTCCCCGGTCCGGTACATGCGCCCGCCCGGAGCACCGAACGGGCAGGCCACGAAGCGCTCCGCGGTCAGCGCCGCACGCCCCACGTAGCCGCGGGCCAGGCCGGCCCCGGCGATGTACAGCTCGCCGGCGACGCCCACCGGTACCGGACGCAGCGCGCTGTCCAGTACGTACGTCCGCATGTTCTGCATCGGGCCGCCGATCGGCGGCACCTCGTCGATCTCGTCCAGGGGGAAGACGGCCGCGAACGTCGTCGTCTCCGTCGGCCCGTAGCCGTTGGCCAGTTCGAGGTCCGGGCAGGCGTCGCGGACCCGGCGCAAGGAGGCGGGCGCGGCCGCCTCGCCACCGGTGATGACCGTGCGCAGACCGGCGAACGCGGCCGGGTCCTCCGTGGCGATCAGGTTGAAGAGCGCGGCGGTGAGGAAGGCACCGGTGACGCGGTGCCGCGCGCACAGCTCGCGCAGCCGTCCGGCGTCGAGGCCCGCGGCGGGTGCGACGACGACCGTGCCGCCGGACAGCAGCGGTACCCACAGCTCGTACGTGGAGGCGTCGAAAGCGTGCGGGGAGTGCATGAGCAGGCGGTCGTGGGCGCCACCGCGCCAGCGGACGTCGGCGCTGAAGGCCACGACGTCGCGCTGCTCGACGGCGACGCCCTTGGGGACGCCGGTCGAGCCCGAGGTGTACATGATGTACGCGAGCTGCCCGGGCGACGCGCGGCGGCCGGGGTCGGGATCGGCGCCGCCGTGCTCGGGGACGCGCAGCACGGCACGGCCCTCGGCGAAGTCCAGGTCGGCCTCCGGACGGTCGGTGATCAGCGCGGGGGCGCCGGTGTCGGAGAGCACCCAGGCCATGCGCTCGGCCGGGTAGCCGGAGTGCAGCGGGACGTAGGCACCGCCGGCCTTGAGCACGGCGAGGGTGGCGACGACCACTGCGGCGGAGCGCTCCAGGAGCACGGCGACCGGGGTTTCGGTCCCGACGCCGAGCGCGATGAGCTGGTGGGCCAGCGCGTTGGCGCGGGCGTTCAGCTCCGCGTAACTCAGCTCGGTGTCCTCGCCGGCCACGGCGATCGCGTCCGGGGTGCGGGCGGCCTGCTCCTCGAAGAGCTGGGCGAGGGTGCCGTCCGGCACGGGGCCTTCGGTGGCGTTCCAGTCGGCGGTGACCCGGCGCAGTTCCCCGGCGTCGAGCAGGTCGATCCGGCCGAGAGGGGCGGCGGGCTGCTCGGTGACCCGCTCCAGGAACCGCAGGAACCGGTCCCGGCAGCCGTCGAGGCCCGCGGCCGCGTAGCGCTCGGGGCTGCCGTCGAAGTCGAAGCGCAGGCCGCTGCCGTCACCGCGGTCGTAGACGGCTATGGAGAGGTCGTCGACCGGTCCGAGGGCCAGGTTGTGCGCGGTGGCGGGCACGCCCGCGAAGCCGAGCCGGTACGGAAACGCCATGATGTTGACCACCGGGCCGGTGAGTCCCGTGTCGCTGTCGGTCAGGCCCAGGTCGCGGCGCATGTCCTCGTAGCGGTAGCGCTGGTGCTTCAGCGCCTGCCGGGTACGGGCGGTGACCTTCGGCACGAGTTCGGCGAAGGTGTCCTGGGGGCTGACGGGGATGCGCAGCGGCACCACGTTGGACGCCAGGACCGGAGTGCTGCGCAGCGCCGTGGAGTCACGGCAGGCGACGGGAAGCCCGAGGATCACCTCGCGGGCGCCGGTGCACCGGTGCACGAAGGCCGCTGCCGCGGCGATGACCAGGACCGGCCAGCGGGTACGGACGGCACGGGCCGCGGCGGCGAGCCGGTCGGCGAACTCCTGCGGGCGGTGCGCGCTGCGCCGGATGTGGACGGCACCGGGGTCGGCGGGGCCAGGGGTGGGGCAGGCGATCTGGTCGTGGAGGCGGGCGGGGGCGGGCAGGTCCCGGAGTTCCTGCCGCCAGAAGTCGCGGTCGGCGGTGAACTCGGCACCGGCCCGGTAGGCCGCCTGTTGGCCCAGGAGTTCGGCGAGCGGCGCGGACGCCTCGGTGGCGTCCGCCGGCCGTTCGCCCGTGGCCAGCTCCGTGTACGTCTCCGCCACCTTGCGGGACAGCAGCGAGCCGCCGTACCCGTCGATCAGCACGTGGTGGGCGCGCTGGTAGTAGTAGAAGCGGTCGGCGGCCAGCCGCAGCAGCGCGAAGGTGGACAGGCCGCCCCGGGTGAGCTCGACGGCCGTACCGAGGTCGCGGTGGATCCACTCCAGGGCCGCGGCGTGCGGATCGGTGGCCGCGGAGACGTCGACCTGCCGCAGACCGTGCTCGTGGCCGGGGCCGACCAGCTGCCACAACGTGCCGTCGGGGTCCTCGGCGAGCGAGTGCACCCGCAGCGTCTCCACCTCGTCGATCACGTGCCGCCATGCCTCGGCGAAGAGGTCGGGCCGCACCGGGCCCTCGATCTCCACGTACTCGGAGATGTTGTACGCGTGGCCGGTCGGATCCAGGTGGTGCGCGAACCAGATGCCGGTCTGCGCCGCGGAGAGCGGCAGGCGGGTCAGAGATGTCACGGTGCTTCCCCAGGAGTCGGGCGTCGGTTACGGCGGTCAGCTGATGCGCTGCTCGCGCAGGCTGCGAGGCCGCATGTCGGTCCAGTTGGATTCGATGTACGTCTGGCAGACCGCACGGTCGGTGCGCTCGAGCACGGTCCGCCAGCCGTCCGGCACGGCGACCGCGGCGGGCCACAGGGAGTGCTGGTCCTCGTCGTTGACCAGGACCAGGAACTGCCCGTCGGCGTCGTCGAAGGGGTTGCTGCTCATCACAGGCTCCTTGCGGGGGTCTGCAGGACGGGGAGATCGGCGACGAGCACGTCGAGCACGAGCCCGGCCAGCGCCGGCATCTCGTCCTCCAGGTAGAAGTGGCCGCCGGGCAGCTCCCGGGTGTCGCAGCCGGCGATCGTGTGGCGGTTCCACTGGGCCGCGTCCGTGAGGGCGAACGAGGCGTCGGCATCGCCGGCGATCGCGGTGATGGGGCAGGTGAGCGGGGCGCCGGGGACGTAGCGGTAGCCGGCGATCAGACGGAAGTCGGCGCGCAGCACGGGCAGGACGAGACCGCGTAGCTCGGCGTCCTTGAGCAGCTGGGCTCCGGTGCCGCCGAGCGCGTCGATGTACGCCATGGCCGCGGCGTCGTCGGCGAAGTCCAGCGCGCGGCTGGTGTCGATGTGCGGGGCGCGGCGGGCGGAGGCGAACAGCCGGCGGACGGCGGCGGGGTGGGTGGCGCGCAGCCGTCGGGCGGTCTCGAAGGCGACCGTGGCACCCATGCTGTGGCCGAAGAAGGCGGCAGGCACATCGAGCCGGCCGGCGACCGCGTCGGTGATCTCGGTGACGAGGTGCCCCATGGAGCGGGGCATCGGCTCGCCGTACCGGTCCTGCCGTCCGGGGTACTGGACGGCGACCACCTCGATCGACTCCGGCAGCAGGCCGGCGAGCTGGTGGAAGGCGCTCGCGGCGCCCCCGGCGTGCGGGAAGCAGAACAGTCGCATCCGGGGCGCGGGCCGCGGGTTGAACACCCGTAGCCAGTCACCGCCCGTCGTGGTGCTCGAGACAGTCATGGGGAGTGCTCCCTGGTCGTGGGCTGGACAGCGCAGTAGGCACAGGACGTGGTGGGCTGGACAGCGAAGTGGGCACAGGACGTGGTGGGCCGAAGAACGCGGTGAGCCGGACGGCACGCCGGGGCCGCAGACGGCTCCGGTCCCGGACGGAGGGATCCGTCCGGGACCGGACTGTGCCAGGAGTGGCTATATTTTTTCCGTTATGCCGGGAAGCGGCCCGAGCGACGGAACCGCCCGGTCACTGTGTGTACGCGATCTTCACGTCACCGCCGCCGCTGCGGGTCTCGATCTTCCGCTTGGCCTTCGGGTCGTTGTCGACGGCCGTCTCGCTCTTGCCGCCCTCGGCGTCGGTGCTCACGCTGTAGGGGCCGCTGGGGACCTGCACCGTGATGTCACCGCCGCCGCTCGCCGCGTAGATGCGGTCCGGGGCCCGGGTGAAGGAGACGTCGACATGGCCTCCCTCGGTACGCAGCCGGGCCGGTCCGGCGAGTTCCTTGCCGGTGATGTGGCCGCCGCCGCTGTCCACCCGGAGTTCGGTGTCGGCGGGCAGTTCGATGCGGTAACTGACCGAGCAGTCACCGGTGTCGCAGCCGCCGCCGCTCAGCCGCAGCTCGCCGCCGTCGACCTTGTGGCTGGTGGCCGGCTTGTCGTCGCTGTAGGAGAACTTCTCGGTGACCTTGACGGTCTTGGAGTCGGAGACGATCAGCTCGACGTGACCGCCCTTGGTGTCGAGGTCGAGCGCCCGGACCGGCTCGGTGACGGTGTAGCTGGACTCGGACTGCGACTTGTCGTTGCCGAACGCCTCGTCCACTTCACAGCCGGAGAGGGTGGCGAGAGCGGCTACGGCGACAGCGGTGGTGATGAGCTTGCGCATGGGTGTCAGGTCCTTAGCAGGGTAGATGTCCGGGCGTTCTCGGGTTCCTCGGCCGGCTCGACGGCCGGCTCGGTGGCCGGCTCGTCCGCGGACGGGTCCGCGCCGGGACGGTTACGGCCCCAGGCCCGGTCACCGAGCAGGGCGAGGACGGCGGGCAGCAGGATCCCGCGGACGATGGTCGCGTCGAGCAGGATGGCGGTCGCCATGCCGACGCCGAGCATCTTGTACTCGATGCCGGAGAGCGTGGCGAAGAGCGCGAACACGGCGATCATGATGACCGCGGCGCTGGTCACCACGCCGGCGCTGGCGCCGACGCCCTGGATGACCGCCTCCTTGGCGTTCTCACCGCGCTGTCTGCGCTCGCGGATCCGGCTCAGGATGAACACGTGGTAGTCCATGCTCAGGCCGAACAGGATCACGAACATGAACAGCGGCAGCCAGTTGACGACCCCGCCGAACGCGGTGAAGCCCAGCGGGCCGGAGAGTCCGCCGTGCTGGAAGGCCAGCACGATCACGCCGTACGCCGCGCCGATGGACAGCAGGTTGAGCAGCACGGACGCGACGGCCACCACCGGGGCGCGGAAGGCGACGACGAGCAGCACCAGGGAGATGGCGAGGACGAAGCCGATGACCCACGCGGAGCGCTCGTCAAGGACCTCCGCGAAGTCGTGCAGTCCGGCGGTGCGTCCGGTGACCCCGTAGTCGAGGCCGTCGGTGCCCTCGAAGGCGCGCGGCAGCACGTCCTCGCGCAACTCGGTGAGCGCCTCGACCGACTGGACGTCGGTGCCCTTGCCGGCCAGGGGCACCTTGACGCTCAGCACGTCACCGACCGGCTGCACGGTGACCGGCTCGCCGAGCAGCTCGCTGTCGGCGGCCGCCTCGCGGACGGCGGCGACGGCGGCGTCCGCCTTGCCGTCGACCGCGCCCCGGCCCCAGATGACGATCTGCGCCGGGTCCGGGCCGCCGGGGAAGGCCGCCTGCAGCCGGATGCCCGCGTCGACCTCGGGGATGCTGCGCGGCAGTGAGTCGAGGCGGCCCGGCTCGCTGAGCTTCATGTCGAGGGCCGGGACGGCCAGCGCGCCCAGTGCGAGCAGCGCGGCGCCGCCGAGCAGCAGCGGCTTCCTGACCACGGCGGCGGCGGTGGCCGTCCACACCGTGGACTTGGTGGCGGTGGTGCGCCGGCGGCCCAGGAACGGCACGCGCAGGGCGTCGACCCGGTGGCCGAGCAGGGCGAGCATCGCGGGCAGCACGGTGACGGAGCCGAGGACGGCGAGACCGACCACGATGATGGTGCCGACGGCCATGCCGTTGAACACGTCGACGCCGGTCAGGAAGAGCCCGGCCATGGAGAGCATCACGGTGAGGCCCGACACCACGACGGCGTGCCCGGAGGTGCGGGCGCTGATCCGCAGTGCTTCGGCGGGGGTGCGTCCGGCCGCCCGCTCCTCGCGGTCCCGGCGCAGATAGAACAGCGAGTAGTCGACGCCGACCGCCATGCCGACGAGCAGCACCACCGAGGAGACGGTGCTGTTGGCCGGGACCACCGTGCCGGCCACCGCGAGCAGGCCGGTCGCCGCGAACACCGCGGTCGCGGCGAGCAGCACGGGCACCGCGGCGGCGACCAGGGCGCCGAAGACCACGAGGAGGATGATCAGGGTGACCGGCAGGGACAGCGTCTCGGCCTGGGCCAGGTCCTCGTCGGCGGCCTGGTCGACCGCCGCGGTCAGCGACAGGTCGCCGGCCATGGCGAGACGTACGTCCGCGTGCCGGTCGCGCAGCTGCGCCACCGATTTCTTGATCGCGGCGAACCGGGCGTCGGCCTCCGGGCCGGGGCCCGGGATCTCGTAGGTGACCAGCGCGGAGCGGCCGTCCTCGGAGACCAGTTCGGCGGCCGCCTCGGCACCGTCGAGCGGGCTGTGCACCTGCTCGGCCGCGCCGTCCGAGCCACGCAGCGCCTCGGCCACGTCCTTGACGGCGGCCTGCACCCGCGGGTCCTCGGAGAAGCGGCTGTCGCGCCGCTCGGACTCGACCAGGATGTTCTCGGAGTACGACGCGATGGTCTGCTCTTCGCGGATGATCCGCTGGGCCCGGCCGGACTCGCCGGCGTCCGAGGTCTTCGCGCCGCTGCCGGCGGCCGAGCCCGCCAGCACGGCGAGGACCACGAGCAGCAGCCAGCCGGCGATCGACTTCTTGGCGTTACGGGCCGACCAGCCCGCGATCCGCTCGGTGAGCGGCGCGCGGGCCGGCGGGACTCCGGCCTCGGTGGGGGGATTCGTGGGCATGAAGTCTCCTACGGTGCGTGCGTGCTCCGGCGGTTCGGCGCCGTAGCGGTTCCTTACCGGTCCTACACGGGGGTTCTCTATCGGATCGATATCCGCTGTTCTGCGCCGTTCGTGCGGTCGGCTCCGCCCCGCCGGACGACGGGGGACGCAAGCGCCGTGAGCGCGAGCAGCGCCATGGCGGCCGCGGCGACGAGGACGGCGGTGGTGCTGCCGAGGGCGTGCAGCAGGAAGCCGCCCAGGAGCGCGCCGAGGGAGTTGAGGCCGGAGCCGATGAGGGTGAAGACACTGGTGGCCCGGCCCTGCATGGCATCCGGGGTGACCAGTACCTGGTAGCTGCCGGCGGCGACGTTGAGCAACGCGCCGGTACCGCTCATTCCGGCCATCAGGGCGCCGAGTTGGACGGGATGGTCGGCCACGGCGACGGCGGCCATCAGGGCGGACCACAGGGCGAGCGCCCCGATGAGGATCCCCTGCACGGGAAGACGGCGGTTGATCCAGGGGGCCGCGAGGGCGCCGGTCAGACCGCCCAGGCCGCCGAGGACGCCCAGGACACCGACCATGGCGGCGCTGTGCCCGTTCTCCTTGACGATCAGCACCATGGCCAGAGTGATCAGCTGGAAGGCGAGGTTGCTGCCGCCGACCAGGGCGATGGCGGCTCTCATGAAGCGTTGCCGCCACACCCACACCAGGCCTTCGCGTATCTCCCGGCGCAGGGAGTGGGGCTGTGGGCGCGCCTTGTCCTGCAGATCGGCCCGGAGCCCGAACACCGTCGACAGGGCGATCAGATGGCCGAGGGCGGCAGCGCAGAAGGGCAGCCAGCGCGCCGCGCTGAACAGCGCCGCGCCCATGGGCTGTCCGAGGAGTCCCGCGCCGTGGCCGCGGGCCTCGCTCTGCGACAGGGCGGTACGGAGCTGGTCGGCGGGGACGACATGCCGTACGGCGGCCCGCTCGGCGAGCCGGTGCAGGATGCCCGCGGCGCCCTGGACGAAGGCGACGGCCATCACGTGGGACAGCCACAGCCGGCCGGTGAGGAGCGCGGCGACCAGGGTGGTCATGGCGGTGAGTCCGGTAAGGCTGCAGGTGATGAGCACCCGGCGGCGATCGAGGCGGTCGACCAGGGCGCCCGCCGGCAGCAGGACGAGGAGCTGGGGCAGCAGGGAGGCGAAGCCCACCATCCCGGCCTCGGCCGGACTCCCGCCGGCCCAGAGGTAGAGGAGCGGATACGCGGTCACGGCGGCGCGGTTGCCGAGCAGGGCGGCGCCGGCGCCGAGCCACAGCCGCCGGAAGTCGCGGTTGCGGCGCAGCGGAGGGAGGACGGAGGACTCGGGGGGAACGGTGCCGGTCGATGTCATGGGTGCTTCCGGTGTCTGGGAAGAGGCGGCCGGCCCGCTCGCGGGTTGCCGGGCGAGTGGTCGGCCTGCGGGGCACGGGGGGTCGGCGTACGGGACACGGGGGTGTGCGGGTCACGGGTGATGGGTGTGCCGCGCACGGGCGGTCGGCGTGCGGCGCACGGGCGCCGGGACCCGGGACGGCCCGGCCGACTGGGTCGCAGTCGGCCGGGCCGTCCCGGCGTGCCCGGGGTCACCGGGCGGTGGCGGTCGTCGGGCTGCGCCGGGTCAGTGGGGGTCGCCCGCCCCGTTGCGCAGCCGGGCCGCGACCGCCTTGGCCACGTGCTCACCGGATTCACCGTTGGTGAGCACCACCAGGCCACGACCGGTACCGAGGCGCAGCACGGACGCGCCGTAGTAACCGACGGGGGTGCCGCCGTGGCCGAACTCGGTGTCGGACCCCAGCACGTCGACGACGGTGCCGAGGCCGTAGAGGCTGTCGGTGGCCGGCGTCAGCATCAGCTCGGCGGTCTCCTTGCCCAGCAAGCCGAGCGGTCTGCCGAGCGCGGAGCGCCGCAGCTCCAGCGCCGCCCGGGCGAGGTCGGACGCCGTCGTCCACAGCCCGGCCGCCGCGGCGTCGGGCCTGATCCGCCGACCGCCTTCGATCGGCCGTCCGTGGGCGTCGTGTCCGTACGCCGCGAGGACGCCGGACCGCTCCGGGTAGTCGACGGCGAAGCTGCTGTCGTTCATGCCGACCGGGAGCAGGACCAACTGCCGCATCAGCTCGTCGAACGACTCACCGGTGACGTCCTCCATCACCTTCTGCAGGACGACGTAGTGCACGTTGGCCTTGCGGAACCCGGTGCCGGGTTCCACCCCGCGGGACACGGGGGCCACCTCCTGATCGGCCCTGCCGGTCAGAAGGTCGAGCAGCGAGGGCACGTGGCCGCCCGGCACGACGCCGTGGCCCGGGGTCGGGGTGAGGCCCGAGCGGTGGCCCAGGAGATGCCGCAGGGTGACGGGGGTGTCGCCGGGGACACCCGGCACCTGCCAACCGGTGAGGTAGCGGTTCACGTCCTCGTCGAGCCGCAGCACCCCCTCCTCGACCAGCCGCATCGCGCCAAGTGCCGCTATGTGCTTGCTGATCGAGCCTGCCTGGAACCTCGTCCGCGGGCCGACCAGGCGCCCCTGACCGTCCTGGCCGGCGGTCTCCACCGCCACCAGGTCGCCGCCTTCGAGTACGGCGACGGAGGCACCCGGCACGGCGTAGTCGTCGAGCAGCGCGGCCAGTTCGCTGCCCGCGGGCACACGTGCCCGGCCGGGCGCGGAGGCGGGCGGTGCCGGTTCGGCCGCCGCGGCGTCCACGGCCGCGGCCACCTCGGCGAGCGTCTCGTGCTGGTAGAGCATGAACAGCGACAGCGGCAGCTTCTCCCGCTGGGAGGCGGCGATCACCTTGATCACCTGGATCGAGTGTCCGCCGAGGCTGAAGAACCCGTCCTCCCGGCCGACCTGCTCCACACCGAGCACGTCCGCCCAGATCGCCGCGAGCCGCTGCTCGGTCTCACTCTCCGGCGCGGTGTGGGCGCGCTGTCCCACCGCCTGGGCCGGGTCGGGGAGCTGGGCCCGGTCGATCTTGCCGTTGGCGTTGAGCGGCAGGGCCGGCAGCTGGGTGAAGCTGCCCGGGATCATGTAGTCGGGCAGGTGGTCACGGCAGTACGCCGTCAGCCCGGCGGTGTCGAGCACATCGGCTCCGGGCCGGGCCACCACGTAGGCGGCGAGCCTGCCGTCCCCCGGGGTCGGCTCGTAGCCGATGACGAGCGCTTCGGCGATGTGGGTGTGGTCGTGGAGGACCGCTTCGATCTCCCCGGTCTCGATCCGGTAGCCACGGACCTTCACCTGGTGATCGGTACGGCCCAGGAACTCCACCACACCCGGCTCCACCCAGCGCGCCAGGTCCCCGGTGCGATACATCCGCGACCCCGCCGCACCATACGGATCCGGCACGAACCGCTCACCCGTCAGCCCAGGACGACCCAGATACCCCCGCGCCACCCCCACACCCGACACGAACAGCTCACCCACCGCACCGACCGGAACCCGCCGGAACGAGGAATCCAGCACCCGCATCACCATGCCCGGCAACGGCACACCGATCGGCACCACACCCGGCCCCGCATCCACCGGCACCGGATACACACACGTACCCACCGACGCCTCTGTCGGCCCGTACTCATTGACCAGACGCCCCTCACCCAGCACCCGCGCGAACCGCGACGCCAGCGACCCCTGAAGCGCCTCACCCGCCACCACAACCACCGACGCCAAGCCGGCGATCTCCTCATCGGACAACTGCTGCCCCAGCACCTCCAGATGACCCGGAGTCAGCTTCAGGAAACCGAACGGACCCGCCTCCACCAGACGCCCGCCCAGCTCCGAGAGATCCAGATCCTGCGGCAGCAGATACACACGCCGGCCCGCCAGCAACGGCGCCCACACATTCGGCACCACCAGATCGAACGCCACCGACGAGAACACCGCACCACCACCAGCACCAGCACCACCACCGGCACCACCACCGGCACCAGCACCCACCAGATCCCGCACCGCCCAGCCCAGATGATTGGCCAGACCCCGGTGCGTGACCGCCACCCCCTTCGGACGCCCCGTCGAACCCGACGTATAGATCACATACGCCAGCTCATCCGGATCCGGAACCCTCTCAGGAGCCGCGTCGGAGACAGCCGCGACCGCGTCCACGATCTCGGGATCGTCCACACACACCAGCCGGCCCGCGAACCCCTCAGGAGCAAGCGCCAGCTCCGTCACCAGCACCGCGGCACCGGCATCGGCGAGCATCCCGGCCACCCGGGCCGGCGGGAACGACGGATCCAACGGCACGAACGCCGCACCCGCCTTCCACACACCCAGCATCACCGCATGCAGATCCACCCCCCGCCCCAGCAGCACACCCACCACCGAACCACGACCCACACCCACCGAACCCAGATACCCGGCCCACCGGTTCGCCACCGCGTCCAGCTCACCGAACGACAACGAGAAACCCGCACCCTCGACCGCGACCGCATCCGGAACCAGCGCCGCACGCCCGGCGAACACCACCGGCACCGGCACGTCACCGGCCACAGCACCCCCGCCGGCAGCCTCCCAGCCACTCAGCACCCGGGAGTCCGACTCCGGCAGGAACACCGCCGACGCGTCACCCCCACCACCGAGCGCCATCGCCTCGAACACCGCCCGGTACATCCCAGCCAAACGCTCCCCCCGCACCCGCGACACCAGCCGCGGTGAGCACCGCAGTTGCAGTCGTCCGGGGGCCGTCGACACGGCCAGGCCGAACTCGTTGGTGCTCGACCCGAGGGCCGCGGTGGAGTCGACCATGGCTCCGCCTGCCGCCTCCTCGGCCCCCTCGAAGTCGTGGAAGCTGAAGTACGCCTCGATGAGCCGGCCGCCACCGGCGTACTCCCCTTCGATCACCGGCATCGGGAAGTGCCGGTGGGTCCAGGTGGTCCGCTCGGTGGCGAAGGTCTGCGCGACCAGGTCCCGCCAGGTGCGGGCCGTCCGGTGGTGCGGGATCGGCAGCACGTTGAGGAACATGCCCGCGATCCGGTCCGCACCGGGCGCCTCGGGGCGTACGTGGTGGGTGAGACCCGAGAGGAACGCCTCTTCCGGGGTGAGCTGGCTGAGCACCTTGAGGTGCGCGGCGAGCAGCACGCTCTTGAACGGTGCCCCGGACTGCACGGCCAGCCGGCGCAGTTCGGTCTCCAGATCGGCGTACGGCACGCTCAGGACGTACAGCCCGCCGTCCTCCTCCTGTTCGGACCCCCAGCCGGCCGGGACGGTGAACCGTTCCGTACCGGTCACCAGCGTCCGCCAGTAGTCCCGTTCCCCGGCCGACTCCAGGGCCGCGAGCTCCGCGGCGACCGTGTCGGCGAACCGCAGGGCCGGCCGCTCGTACGCGGGGGCTTCGCCCGCGAGCAGTCCGTGGTAGGTCTGGAACAGCTCGGTGAACAACTGCCGTGTGCTCCAGCCGTCCAGGATCACATGGGAGTTGACCACGGTGAGCTGCCAGCTGCCGCCCGCGCACAGATGCACGGTGAACCGCACCAGCGGCACGGACTCGGGGTCGAGCGGCGCGTGGGACAGCCGGTCCGCGTACTCCCTGACCGCCGCCTCGGCCCCTTCGTCGCTGAGCGCTGTCAGGTCCACGACCTTGACCTCGGTGCGCACCGTGCTGTGCACCAGCTGCAGGGGTACGGAGCAGCGGTTGAGGCTGATCCCGGTGCGCAGCACGTCGTGCCGGGCCACGAGGGTGTCCACCGCCTCCTGGAAGAGCCGCGGGTCGAACGCCCGCTGGTCGCGGATCCGCAGGCTGCTCACCATGTGGTAGGCCGGGTTCTCGGGGTCGGACAGCATCTCGATCTGCATGCCCAGCTGGCTCTGGGTCAGCGGGTACGCGTCGTCGAGGCCCTCAGGGAGCAGCGCCCGGTCCGCCTCCGGGATCAGGGCGAACGGTTCGGCACGACGGCGGGGGGCGGAGTCGCCACCCTCGCGTGCGGCGATCAGACCGCAGAGGCGTTCGAGGACGGGGTGCTCCATGAGGTCACGGACCTCGGTCCGGTAGCCGGCGTCGCGCAGGGTGCCGACCAGGATGACCGCGCGGATGGAGTCGCCGCCGAGCTCGTAGAAGCTGTCGTGGACGCCGACCTTGTCTACGCCGAGCACCTGCTGCCAGATCTCGGCGACATGCGCCTCCAGCGGGGTGCGCGGGGCGGTGAACTCGCCGGCGCTGCGCAGCTGTCCGGCCTCGGGGGCGGGGAGGTTCTTCTTGTCGAGCTTGCCGTTGGTGGTCAGCGGAATCGCCCCGAGCTCGACGAACGCCGCCGGGATCATGTAGTCCGGCAGGTCCTGCGCGAGCGCCGCCCGCAGGGCACGCGGCTCGACCACCGCACCCTCGGCCGGCACGACGTACGCCACCAGCCGCTTGTCCCCCGGGGCGTCCTCACGCACCACGGTGACGGCCTGCCGCACCGCGGCCTCCTTCGAGAGCGCCGCGGTGATCTCACCCAGCTCGATCCGGAAACCACGGATCTTCACCTGGTCGTCGATACGGCCGAGGAAGTCGAGCCCACCGTCCGGGCGCCTGCGGGCCAGGTCGCCACTGCGGTACATGCGACTGCCGGCCGGACCGTACGGGTCGGGCACGAAGCGCTCCGCCGTCAACGCGGGACGGCCGAGGTAGCCACGGGCCACACCCGGACCCGCGACATGTATCTCACCCTCGGTTCCGTCCGGCACGGGACGGCCTTCCGGGTCGAGGAGGTGCACCGTGAGGTCGGCCAGCGGGCGGCCGATCGGGTTTCCGGCCTCGGGCGTGAAGTCCCGCTTGGTCAGGCGGTGGTAGGTGGTGTGGACGGTGGTCTCGGTGATGCCGTACATGTTCACCAGCGAGATCCGGCCCAGACCCACCCGGTCGACCCACGGCTTGAGCTCGGCCGTCTCCAGCTTCTCCCCGGCGAAGATCACCGCGCGGAGGAAGAGGTACTTGACCCGCCGGTCTCCCTCGGCCACCGCCGTCACCAGCGAGCGGAAGGCGGTGGGGGTCTGGCTGAGAACGGTCACCTCTTCCTCGACCAGCAGATCGAGGAAGTCCTCCGGGGAACGGGTCACCGCGTGCGGCACGACCACCACGCGGCCGCCATGGGCCAGGGCACCCCACATCTCGAACACCGAGACGTCGAACGCGTAGGAGTGGGCCATCGACCAGACGTCCGTCTCGTCGAAGGCGTAGTGCTCCTGCGCGGTCTCCAGGAGCCGCACCACGTTGCGGTGGGTCAGCGCCACTCCCTTGGGGCGGCCGGTCGAACCCGACGTGTAGATCGTGTAGATCAGGTTGTCCGGTCCCGAGAGCTTCGGCAGGTCGTCCGCGGCCCACCCGGCCAGTTCGGTGGCGGTCTCCGGGTCGTCCAGGACGATCAGCGTCCCGTCGTACACCTCGGAGATGCCCGCCGCCAGCTCGCTCGTGGTCACCACGATGTCCGCCCGGGCGTCGGACAGGACGTAGCCGAGGCGCTCGGCGGGGTTCGCCGGGTCGAGGGGCAGGTACGCCGCTCCCGACTTGAGTACGCCGAGCAGGGTGGGGATCAGTTCGGCGCCGCGCTCCAGGTGGACGCCGACCAGGTCCTCCGCCCCCGCACCGAGCGCCCGCAGGTGCCGGGCGAGCCGGTTGGCCTGGGCGTTGACCTGCGCGTACGACAGCTCCTGGCCGCCGGCGGTCACCGCGACGGCGTCCGGTGTCTCCGCCACCCGCGCCTC
Organism: Streptomyces lancefieldiae; assembly: GCF_031845825.1. Taxonomy (NCBI): domain Bacteria; kingdom Bacillati; phylum Actinomycetota; class Actinomycetes; order Kitasatosporales; family Streptomycetaceae; genus Streptomyces; species Streptomyces lancefieldiae. The sequence continues at coordinate 224,069 of NZ_JAVRFH010000005.1, forward strand.
GAACAACTCGTGTGCTGTCAAGCCCGTCTCCTCAGGCAGGTGCCGCTCCTCCGAGGTGCCGGCGGCCGGCCCCTCGGTGTTCCGCGACTCGGTGTCGTCGTTGGATCGGCCGTTGACGACTCGGCCGTTGGTGTCGCCGTCGAGCCCTGCCGCGATGGCCTCGAGCACCTCGCGGTACAGCACCGCGAGTTCGTCCCCGCGGTCCCGGGCCACCAGACCCGTGCCCGTACGGATGCCGATCTTCTGGTCGCCGTAGGCGTGCACGGCGAGGCCGAACTCGTTGGGTGCCTGGCTGACACCCGTACCGGTGTCGATCAGGTCGGCGTCGACCTGGTGGAAGTCGATGTAGTTGAAGAACACGTCGACCAGTCGTTCACCCGTGCCGAGCTGCCGCTGGATCGCGGGCAGCGGATAGCGGCGGTGCGCCCAGACCTCGGTCTCCCGGCCGAAGACCCGGGTGAGCAGCTCGCGCCAGGTGCGGGCGCCGCGCTCGTGCGGGAACGGCAGGGTGTTGAGGTGCATGCCGACCACCTGTTCGGCGCCGGTCAGTTCCGGCCTGGTGTGGAAGACCACTCCGGTGTGGAAGGCGTCCTCGCCACCGAGCCGGCTCATCACCTCCAGGTGGGCGGCGAGCATCAGCGTCTTGAACGGCACGTCCGCCTCCGCCGCGCGGGTGCGCAGCACCGGGGCGAGGTCGGCGACCCGCACGTCCACGCCGTAGCTCTCCGGCACGCCGTCCCCGGCCCAGGAGGCGGGGGGCAGCAGCCGCGGCCGGCCGGTGACGACGTCCTGCCAGAACACGCGGTCGGCGGAGCTGTCCAGCGACTCCAGTTCGCCCGCGATGACATCGGCGTAGCGAACGGGCGGCGCGGTGCTGGTGGCGGGCGCACCCGTGTCGCGGATCTCCCGGTAGGTGTGCACCAGCTCCATGTCCAGCGTGTGGGTGCTCCAGCCGTCGATGATCACGTGCGAGGTGGTGAGGGTCAGCCACCAGGCGCCGTCGCTCTCCAGATAGACGGCGACCCGCAGCAGCGGGGCGGTCCGCAGGTCGAAGAGCGCGGCACGCTCCTCGTCCACCCGGGCGGTGAGCTCCTTCTCTCCCTCGACGACGTCGATGCCGCGGTAGTCGTACACCGCCACGGGCACCTCGGCGGTGCGGTGCACCACCTGCAGGGGAACGGAGTATCCCGTCACGTGCACCGAGGTGCGCAGCGAGTCGTGCCGGTCGGTGACCGCCCGGACGGCGGAGCGCAGTGCCGCCTCGTCGAAGGGGCGGTCGTCCTTGATCCGCTTGGAGATCACCGTGTGGTAGCTGTTCCGGCCGCTGCCCGACATCAGCTCGGCGACCATGCCCAGCTGGACCTGGCCCAGCGGGTAGGCGTCGGCGGCACCGGACGGCACCAGGGACCGGTCGGCGGCGCTGATCAGCGCGAACGGCTCGGTGGCCGCGGTCTGTCCGGACACCCGCGTGCGGCTGTCGATCAGCTCCGCGAGGGCGGCGACGGTGCGCTGCTCGAAGACATCGCGTACGGACAGGTCGTAGCCACGGCCGCGCAGGGCGCCGACGACGCCGACGGCACGGATGGAGTCGCCTCCGCGGTCGAAGAACCGGTCGGCGGTGCCGACCCGTTCGATGCCGAGCACGCGCTGCCAGACCTCGGCGACGGCGTGCTCGGCCGGGGTGCCCGGGGCGAGGTACTCGGTCCGGGACGCGTCCTCGTCCGGGGCGGGCAGGGCGGCGCGGTCCAGCTTGCCGTTGGCGTTGAGCGGGAGAGCCGGCAGCTGCACATAGGCCGAGGGGACCATGTACGACGGCAGGTGCTCGGCGCAGTACGCCGCCAGCTCGGCCGGATCGGCCTGCTCGGCGCCGACCAGGTAGGCCACCAGGCGCTTGCCTCCGTCGGTGTCCTCGTGGACGAGGACCCGTGCTTCGGCGATGTGGGTGTGGTCGTGGAGGACCGCTTCGATCTCCCCGGTCTCGATCCGGTAGCCACGGACCTTCACCTGATGATCGGTACGGCCCAGGAACTCCACCACACCCGGCTCCACCCAGCGCGCCAGGTCCCCGGTGCGATACATCCGCGACCCCGCCGCACCATACGGATCCGGCACGAACCGCTCACCCGTCAGCCCAGGACGACCCAGATACCCCCGCGCCACCCCCACACCCGACACGAACAGCTCACCCACCGCACCGACCGGAACCCGCCGGAACGAAGAATCCAGCACCCGCATCACCATGCCCGGCAACGGCACACCGATCGGCACCACACCCGGCCCCGCATCCACCGGCACCGGATACACACACGTACCCACCGACGCCTCCGTCGGCCCGTACTCATTGACCAGACGCCCCTCACCCAGCACCCGCGCGAACCGCGACGCCAGCGACCCCTGAAGCGCCTCACCCGCCACCACAACCACCGACGCCAAGCCGGCGATCTCCTCGTCATCCAGCTGCTGCCCCAAAACCTCCAGATGACCCGGAGTCAGCTTCAGGAAACCGAACGGACCCGCCTCCACCAGACGCCCGCCCAGCTCCGAGAGATCCAGATCCTGCGGCAGCAGATACACACGCCGGCCCGCCAGCAACGGCGCCCACACATTCGGCACCACCAGATCGAACGCCACCGACGAGAACACCGCACCACCACCAGCACCAGCACCAGCACCAGCACCAGCACCAGCACCCAGCAGATCCCGCACCGCCCAGCCCAGATGATTGGCCAGACCCCGATGCGTGACCGCCACCCCCTTCGGACGCCCCGTCGAACCCGACGTATAGATCACATACGCCAGCTCATCCGGATCCGGAACCCTCTCAGGAGCCGCGTCGGAGACAGCCGCGACCGCGTCCACGATCTCGGGATCGTCCACAGACACCAGCCGGCCCCCGAACCCCTCAGGAGCAAGCGCCAGCTCCGTGACCAGCACCGCGGCTCCGGCATCCGCGAGCATCCCGGCCACCCGGGCCGGCGGGAACGACGGATCCAACGGCACGAACGCCGCACCCGCCTTCCACACACCCAGCATCACCGCATGCAGATCCACCCCCCGCCCCAGCAGCACACCCACCACCGAACCACGACCCACACCCACCGAACCCAGATACGCGGCCCACCGGTTCGCCACCGCGTCCAGCTCACCGAACGACAACGAGAAACCCGCACCCTCGACCGCGACCGCATCCGGAACCAGCGCCGCACGCCCGGCGAACACCACCGGCACCGGCACATCACCGGCCACAGCACCCCCGCCGGCAGCCTCCCAGCCACTCAGCACCCCGGAGTCCGACTCCGGCAGGAACACCGCCGACGCGTCACCCCCACCACCGAGCGCCATCGCCTCGAACACCGCCCGGTACATCCCCGCCAGACGTTCCCCCCGCACCCGCGAGAGCACCGAGGTGTGCGTCTTCAGCGTCAGACCGCCACCGGACGTGGTGACCGTCAGGGCGAACTCGTTCGAGCCCGAGCCGAAGCCCGCGGCGAGATCGATCTGCTCCTCGTCCAGGTTGTGGAAGTCCTGGTAGTTGAAGATCACGTCGATCAGCCGGTCCGCGCTGCCCGCGAGCCGCTGCACCTCCGGCAGCGGGAACCGCCGGTGCGACCACAGCCCCACCTCGGTGTCGAAGACCTGCTTGACCAGTTCGCCCCAGGTCGAGGCGATGCGTCGGTGGGCGAACGGCAGCGTGTTGAGGAACATGCCGTGTACCCGGTCCGCGCCGAGGACTTCGAGCCGGGTGTCGCACACCAGGCCGGTGTGGAAGGCCTCTTCGTGAGTGAGCTGGCTCATCACCTTCAGATGGCCGGCGAGCAGTACGCTCTTCGCCGATGCCCGCGCCTCGGCGGCCAGCGCCCGCAGCGGCTGCTCCAGGTCGGCCAGCGGCACTGTGATGCTGTACGCCTCCGATGCCGTACCCGCCTCGTCGGCCCAGCTGTCCGGGAGGGCGAACGGGGTGTGCCCGTTCACCACGCCGTCCCAGTAGGCGCGGTCCTCCGTGGAGGCGAGCGCGGCGAGTTCGGCCGCCACCGTGTCCGCGAAGCGGACCTGCGGCGGGACGTGCGCCGCGGGGCTGCGGCCGTCACGCAGGGCGCGGTAGCAGCCGATCAGCTCCATCAGCGTGGAGTGCTGGCTCCAGCCCTCGGTCACCATGTGGGACCTCGTGAGCCCCAGCCACCAGCCGTCGTCGGCGAGATGCGCGCTCATACGCAGTTGCGGCGCCGTGGCCGGGTCGATCGGGCGCGCCTGCTCGGCGTCGACGTGGGCGTGTATCGCCCGGTCCACCGCCTGCTCGTCCAGGCCGCGCAGATCATGCACCTGAAGCGGTACGTCCACTCGGGAGTGGACGAGCTGCAGCGGCAGCGAGCACGTGGACAGGTCGAAGGACGTACGCAGCGCCTCGTGGCGTGCGGTGACCTCGCGGATCGCGGCGCGCAGCGCCTCCTCGTCGAACGGCTTGTCGTCGCGGACCTTGTAGCCGCCGGTGCTGTGGTAGTGCGCCGAGGAGTCGGCCTGCAGCTCGTAGAGCATGCCGGTCTGCACCTGGGTGAGCGGGTAGGCGTCGTCCAGGCCGGCGGGCAGCAGGGCCCGGTCCTCCTCGGAGATCAGCTCGAACGGCCGGACGGGCCGGTACTCGGCGGCGGGTGCGCCACGGGTGCCGATCAGGGCGGCGAGAGCGGCGACGCTGCGCTGTTCGAAGACGTCCCGCACGGTGATGTCGTGGCCGGCCGACCGGAGTGCGCCGACGAGGGCGACGGCGCGGATGGAGTCGCCGCCGAGGTCGAAGAACGAGTCCTCGATGCCGACGCTCTCCAGGCCGAGCACCTCGCCCCAGACCAGGCAGAGCTGCTGCTCCAGCGGGTTGCGCGGAGCAAGTGAGCCGGCGTCCGCGGCGAGCGCGGAGGTGTCGGGGGCGGGGAGGTTCTTCTTGTCGAGCTTGCCGTTGGTGGTCAGCGGAATCGCCCCGAGCTCGACGAACGCCGCCGGGATCATGTAGTCCGGCAGGTCCTGCGCGAGGGCCGCCCGCAGGGCACGCGGCTCGACCACCGCACCCTCGGCCGGCACGACGTACGCCACCAGCCGCTTGTCCCCCGGGGCGTCCTCACGCACCACGGTGACGGCCTGCCGCACCGCGGCGTCCTTCAGCAACGCCGCGGTGATCTCACCCAGCTCGATCCGGAAACCACGGATCTTCACCTGGTCGTCGATACGGCCCAGAACCTCAAGACCACCATCGGCACGACGACGCGCCACATCACCACTGCGGTACATACGACTGCCCGCCGCACCGAACGGATCCGGCACGAACCGCTCCGCCGTCAGACCCGGACGCCCCAGATAACCACGCGCCACACCCGGACCCGCGACATACATCTCACCCGGCACACCCACCGGCACCGGCTGACCCTGAGCATCCAGCAGATACACCGCCAGATCCCCCAGCGGACGCCCCACCGGGCTGACGCCCGGCCGTGTCAGGTCCTCCGGCCGCACCGGGTGGTAGGTCACATGCACCGTCGTCTCGGTGATGCCGTACATGTTGATCAGGGCCACATCGTCGAGCCCGACCCGCTCGGTCCAGGGGGCGAGTTCGGCCACCTCCAGCTTCTCACCGCCGAAGACCACGGCCCGCAGACCGAGCGCGTCGATCCGCTCGTCCCCCGAAGCCGCCGCAGCGACCAAAGAACGGAACGCCGTCGGCGTCTGACTCAGAACGGTGACCCGCTCCCCGACCAGAAGATCGAGGAACTCGTCCGGCGACTGCGCGACGTGCTTCGGCACCACCACGACCCGCCCACCGAAGGCGAGCGCACCCCACATCTCGAACACCGAGAAGTCGAACGCATACGAATGCATCATCGACCACACGTCGTCCGCCGTGTACGCCATGTCCGCATGACAGGCGTCCAGCAACCGCACCACATTGCGATGCGTCAGCACCGCACCCTTCGGACGCCCCGTCGAACCCGACGTGTAGATCGTGTAGACCGCATGATCCGGACCCGCCACCGGCGCGAGGTCGTCCGCCGCGAGCTCCTCCAGCGCGGCGGCGACATCCGGAGCGTCGAGCACCACCAGAGCACCGTCATAGACCTCCGCCAGACCCGCGGCCAGCTCCCCGGTCGTCACCACGATCCGCGCCCCGGCATCGGACAACACATAACCGAGCCGCTCCGCCGGGTTCGCCGGATCCAGCGGCAGATACGCCGCCCCCGACTTGACCACACCGAGCAGAGCGGGAACCAGTTCCCCACCACGCTCCAGATGCACACCAACCAGGTCCTCCGCACCGACACCCAACGCCCGCAGATACCGGGCCAGCCGGTTCGCCCGCGCATTGACCTGCCCGTACGACAGCTCCTGACCGCCGGCCACCACGGCCACCGCATCCGGAGCCTCCGCCACCCGCGCCTCGAACAGCTCGTGCGCCAGCGCCTGCGACTGCGGCAGCTCACGCGGCGCCGCGACCACCGCGGCCCGCTCCTCCTCCGGCAGGTACGAAGCCCGCGCGTCGCCGGCGGCACCCTCGGCCGCCATGCTCTCCAGGACCGCCCGGTACATCCCGGCCAGCCGGTCGGCGTTCACCTGCGACAGCAGGTGCGTATCGCTGCGCAGCCCCAGGAAGCCACCGATGGAGCTGACCGCGAGGCCGAACTCGGTGGCGGTCTTGTTGATGCCGTTGCCCTCGTCGACGATCTCGCCCTCTTCCAGGATGTGGAAGTCGAGATAGGTGAAGAAGACGTCGATCAGGCGCCGGCCGCCGGACTGGATGGCGGCCAGCGGGTAGCAGCGGTGCGGCCAGGCCTCCACCTCGCGGTCGAAGACCTCGCGCACCAGCTCGCCCCACGTCGAGGCGGTGCGGGTGTGTCCGTGCGGCAGCGTGGTGATGTACATCCCCATCAGCCGGTCGGAGCCCGCGACCTCGGGCCGGGTGTGGCCGACGAGGCCGCTGAGGAAGGCGTCGGCGTCGGTGAGCTGGCTGAGCACCTTCAGATGGGCGCCGTGCAGGACCGCCTTGAACGGCACGCCCGCCTCCGCCGCCAGTGCCTTGAGCCGCGGCTCGAGGTCGCGGTAGGAGAACCCGGCGTCCACCCGCTCGGCGGGTGCGTCGAGGTCACCGTGCCAGCCCTCGGGGAGGGTGAACCGGGTGTGGTTGTCGACCATCGTCTGCCAGAACCCGCGGTCCTCGTCCGAGGCCAGCGAGTCGAGCTCCGCGGCGACGCTGTCGGCGAACCTGACCGGCAGTGCCTCGTACGCGGGCTCGCGGCCGTCGCGCAGGTCGCGGAAGGCGGCGATGAGTTCCTTGAGCAGCTCGTGGTAGCTCCAGCCCTCGAGGAGGGCGTGGTTCTTGGTGAACGAGACCCGCCAGGTGCTGTCGCTCTGCACATGGACGGTGATCCGGATCAGCGGGTCGGACGAGGCCAGGTCGAAGACGTCGGCCCGCTCGGCGGCGGCGAAGGCCCTCAGGTCGGCCTGCAGCTGCTCGGGGTCGGTGCCGCGCACGTCGCAGCAGCTGACCGGAATGGCGACGGCGTGGTGGACGAGCTGCATCGGGACGCTGTACGTCGTGAGGTCGGCCGAGGTGCGCAGGATGTCGTGGCGCCGGCCGACGATCCGTACCGCCTCGGTGAACGACTCGAGGTCGAACGGGGCGTCGTCGTTGACGAGGAACGACACGAAGTCGTGGTAGTTGCCGCGCTCGCCCGAGGCGAGGGTCTCCACGAGCATGCCGGTCTGCACCTGGGTGAGCGGGTAGGCGTCGTCCAGACCGGCGGGCAGTATCGCCCGGTCCGCGTCGGATATCAGCTCGAACGGCTCGACCCGGCGGACGGCGTCCGGCACCTCCCGGCCGGTGGCCGAGGCGCAGAGCGCGGCGATGGTGGTGTGCGAGAAGACGTCGAGCACACCGACCTCGAAGCCGGCGGAGCGCAGCGCCCCGACCAGGCCCACGGCGCGGATCGAGTCACCGCCGAGCTGGAAGAAGTCGTCCTCGACACCCACGCGTTCCAGACCGAGCGCCACGGCCCAGACGGCCGCCATGCGCTCCTCGTCGGGGGTGCGGGGTGCCACGTAGGAATCGACGTCCACGGACTGGACGTCGGGGGCGGGGAGGTTCTTCTTGTCGAGCTTGCCGTTGGTGGTCAGCGGAATCGCCCCGAGTTCGACGAACGCCGCCGGGATCATGTAGTCCGGCAGGTCCTGCGCGAGGGCCGCCCGCAGGGCACGCGGCTCGACCACCGCACCCTCGGCCGGCACGACGTACGCCACCAGCCGCTTGTCCCCCGGGGCGTCCTCACGCACCACGGTGACGGCCTGCCGCACCGCGGCCTCCTTCAGCAACGCCGCGGCGATCTCACCCAGCTCGATCCGGAAACCACGGATCTTCACCTGGTCGTCGATACGGCCCAGAACCTCAAGACCACCATCGGCACGACGACGCGCCACATCACCACTGCGGTACATACGACTGCCCGCCGCACCGAACGGATCCGGCACGAACCGCTCCGCCGTCAACGCGGGACGGCCGAGGTAGCCACGCGCCACACCCGGACCCGCGACATACATCTCACCCGGCACACCCACCGGCACCGGCTGACCCTGAGCATCCAGCAGATACACCGCCAGGTCTCCCAGCGGGAAACCGACGCGGCTGACCAGCGGATTGGCCACGTCCTCGGCATCGATCCGGTGGTAGGTGGTGTGCACGGTGGTCTCGGTGATGCCGTACATGTTCACCAGCGCCACACCGTCGAGGCCCATCCGGGTCGTCCACGGTTCGAGGTCGCCGACCTCCAGCTTCTCGCCCGCGAAGATCACCGCGCGCAGCGTCAGCGCGTCGATCCGCGCGTCGCCGTCGGCGGTCAGGGCGACGAGGGAGCGGAAGGCCGTCGGGGTCTGGCTCAGAACGGTCACACGCTGCTCGACCAGCAGGCCGAGGAACTCCTCCGGGGAGCGGGTGACGGCCCGGGGCACGACGACGAGCCGGCCGCCGTGGGCCAGGGCGCCCCACATCTCGAACACCGAGACGTCGAAGGCGTACGAGTGGGCCATGGACCACACGTCGGTGCCGTCGAAGGCGTAGTGCTCCTGCGCGGTCTCCAGGAGCCGGACCACGTTGCGGTGGGTCAGCGCCACGCCCTTGGGACGCCCGGTCGAGCCGGAGGTGTAGATCGTGTAGATGACGTTGTCCGGATCGGCGGCCCGCGGCAGGTTCTCCGTGGGCAGCTGTGCCAGCTCAGCGGCCGTGCCCGGGTCGTCGAGAACGATGAGGATGCCGTCGTAGACCTCCGTGAGGGCCGCGGCCAGCTCGCCGGTGGTGACCACGATCCGCGCCTTGGCGTCGGACAGCACGTAGCCGAGCCGCTCGGTGGGGTTGGCCGGGTCGAGCGGCAGATAGCCGGCGCCCGACTTGAGCACACCGAGCAGGGTGGGGATCAGTTCGGCGCCGCGCTCCAGGTGGACGCCGACCAGGTCCTCCGCACCGACACCCAACGCCCGCAGATACCGGGCCAGCCGATTCGCCCGCGCATTGACCTCCGCATACGTGAACTCGGCACCGCCGGCCACCACGGCCACCGCATCCGGAGCCTCCGCCACCCGCGCCTCGAACAGCTCGTGCGCCAGCGCCTGCGACTGCGGCAGCTCACGCGGCGCCGCGACCACCGCGGCCCGCTCCTCCTCCGGCAGGTACGAAGCCCGCGCGTCGCCGGCGGCACCCTCGGCCGCCATGCTCTCCAGGACCGCCCGGTACATCCCGGCCAGCCGGTCGGCGTTCACCTGCGAGATCCAGCGGCAGTTGGCGGTGAGGATGACGTGCCCGGCCCGGGAGGCCACGGTGAGCGGGAACTCGGTGGGGCTGTCGTCCATCCCGGACATCGCGTCGACCAGGTCGGTGTCGAGCTGCCGGAAGTCCTGGTAGTTGAAGTAGATGTCCATCAGGCGGCCGGTGCCGCCCCATTGGCGCAGCACCGCGGGCAGCGGGTAGCGCCGGTGGCTCCACAGGTCGACCTCGGTCTCGAAGACCTGCCTGACCAGGTCGCCCCAGGTGGCCGCCTGGCGCCGGTAGGGGAACGGCAGCGTGTTGAGGTACATGCCGTACACCCGGTCGGCGCCGGCGGCCTCCGGCCTGGTGTCGCAGACGAGTCCGGTGTGGAACGCCTCCTCGTCGGTGAGCTGGCTCATCACCTTCAGGTGGGTGGCGAGCATGACGGCCTTCATCGACGTGTCGGTGGCCGCCGCGAGCGCCCGCAGACCGGGCTCGATGTCCCGCCATGAGAAGCCGCACTTGTACAGGTCGAAGGTGCCGGCGTCCGGATCCCCCCAGCCGGCGGGCATGGGCAGGGTGGCGTGGTCGGTGACCACGTTCTCCCAGTAGGTCCGGTCCTCCACCGATTCCAGTGCGGTGAGTTCGGCGGCGACGGCGTCGGCGAAACGGATCGTCGGGGTGTCCTCGGGTTCGGTGAGGGAGCCGTCCCGTACGGCGAGATAGGTGGTGACGAACTCCATCAGGAGCGAGTGGTAGCTCCAGCCCTCGAGGATCGGGTGGCACTCGACGACGGAGATCCACCAGCCGCCGTGGTCGGTCAGGTGCGCGTGGAAGCGCATCAGACCCGGCTTGGACATGTCGAAGACGTTCTTGCGCTCCTCGACGGTGAACGCCTCGAGCTCGGCACGTACCGCGTCCCGGTCCAGACCGCTGAGGTCGAAGACGAGGTTCTTCAGCTCCGCGTGGGCGTGCACGAGCTGCAGGGGACGCGAGTAGGCGGACAGCTCGATGGAGGTGCGCAGGATCTCGTGCCGCGCGACGACGATCCGCGCCGCCTCGACGTAGGCCTCGCGGTCGAACGGGACGGGATCGTGGATCAGGTACGAGGAGACGTTGTGGTAGTTGTTCTGCTCACTGTCCGAGAGCATCTCGATGACCATGCCCAGCTGGTTCATGCCCAGCGGGTAGGCGTCGATGACGTCGAGGGGCAGCATCGCCCGGTCTTCGTCGGAGATCAGCTCGAACGGCTCCACGCGCCGCTGCACGAGGTCGCCGCGGGCCTCGCCCATCAGCTCACTCAGCCGGGCCACCGTGCGACGGTCGAACACGTCACGGACGGCGACCTCGTAGCCGGCGTCACGCAGGGCGCCGACCAGGGCGACGGCGCGCATCGAGTCGCCGCCGAGTTCGAAGAAGCTGTCGTGGACGCCGACCTTGTCTACGCCGAGCACCTGCTGCCAGATCTCGGCGACATGCGCCTCCAGCGGGGTGCGCGGGGCGGTGAACTCGCCGGCGCTGCGCAGCTGTCCGGCCTCGGGGGCGGGGAGGTTCTTCTTGTCGAGCTTGCCGTTGGTGGTCAGCGGAATCGCCCCGAGCTCGACGAACGCCGCCGGGATCATGTAGTCCGGCAGGTCCTGCGCGAGGGCCGCCCGCAGGGCACGCGGCTCGACCACCGCACCCTCGGCCGGCACCACGTACGCCACCAGCCGCTTGTCCCCCGGGGCGTCCTCACGCACCACGGTGACGGCCTGCCGCACCGCGGCGTCCTTCAGCAACGCCGCGGTGATCTCACCCAGCTCGATCCGGAAACCACGGATCTTCACCTGGTCGTCGATACGGCCCAGAACCTCAAGACCACCATCGGCACGACGACGCGCCACATCACCACTGCGGTACATACGACTGCCCGCCGCACCGAACGGATCCGGCACGAACCGCTCCGCCGTCAACGCGGGACGGCCGAGGTAGCCACGCGCCACACCCGGACCCGCGACATACATCTCACCCGGCACACCCACCGGCACCGGCTGACCCTGAGCATCCAGCAGATACACCGCCAGATCCCCCAGCGGACGCCCCACCGGGCTCACCCCGGGCATCCGCAGATCGGCGGACTGCACCTCGTAGTACGTGACGTGGACGGTGGTCTCGGTGATGCCGTACATGTTGATCAGGGCCACGTCGTCGAGCCCGACCCGCTCGGTCCAGGGGGCGAGTTCGGCCACCTCCAGCTTCTCACCGCCGAAGACCACGGCCCGCAGACCGAGCGCGTCGATCCGCTCGTCCCCCGAAGCCGCCGCAGCGACCAAAGAACGGAACGCCGTCGGCGTCTGACTCAGAACGGTGACCCGCTCCCCGACCAGAAGATCAAGGAACTCGTCCGGCGACTGCGCGACGTGCTTCGGCACCACGACGACCCGCCCACCGAAGGCGAGAGCACCCCACATCTCGAACACCGAGAAGTCGAACGCGTACGAATGCATCATCGACCACACGTCGTCCGCCGTGTACGCCATGTCCGCATGACAGGCGTCCAGCAACCGCACCACATTGCGATGCGTCAGCACCGCACCCTTCGGACGCCCCGTCGAACCCGACGTGTAGATCGTGTAGACCGCATGATCCGGACCCGCCACCGACGCGAGGTCGTCCGCCGCGAGCTCCTCCAGCGCGGCGGCGACATCCGGATCGTCGAGCACCACCAGAGCACCGTCATAGACCTCCGCCAGACCCGCGGCCAGCTCCCCGGTCGTCACCACGATCCGCGCCCCGGCATCGGACAGCACATACCCGAGCCGCTCCGCCGGGTTCGCCGGGTCCAGCGGCAGATACGCCGCCCCCGACTTGACCACACCGAGCAGAGCGGGAACCAGTTCCCCACCACGCTCCAGATGGACGCCGACCAGGTCCTCCGCACCGACACCCAACGCCCGCAGATACCGGGCCAGCCGATTCGCCCGCGCATTGACCTGCCCGTACGACAGCTCCTGACCGCCGGCCACCACGGCCACCGCATCCGGAGCCTCCGCCACCCGCGCCTCGAACAGCTCGTGCGCCAGCGCCTGCGACTGCGGCAGCTCACGCGGCGCCGCGACCACCGCGGCCCGCTCCTCCTCACTGAGCAGCTCCGCACGCGCGATGCGTGTGCCGGGCCGGGTCAGGGCCGTCCGCAGCAGGCGGACGTAGTGCGCCGCCATCCGCTCGGCGGTCTCACGCTCGAAGAGCGACGTGGCGTACTGCAGCCGGGCGTGGAAGGTGCCGTCCGGCCGCTCCTGCACCTGCAGGGTGAGGTCGCACTTCGCCATCCCGTCACTGCCGCCGAACGGCTCCGCCGTCAGACCGGGCATGCTGAACGCGTCGAGCCGCCACTCGTGCAGCGTGAAGGCCGCCTGGTAGAGCGGCGTACGGGACTGGTCGCGCTCCGGCTGCAGTTCGTCGACCAACCGGGCGAAGGGCACGTCCTGGTGGTCGAAGGCGGCGAGCACCTTCTGCCGGCAGCCGTCGAGCAGCTCCGCGAACGTCGTGTCGTCCTGCCAGCCACCGCGCAGCACCAGGGTGTTGATGCCGTAGCCGAAGACGCCTTGCAGGTCCGGGTGGGTACGGCCCGATACGACGGTGCCGACGGCGACGTCCTGGGTACCCGCGTAACGGCCGAGGAAAGCCTGGTAGGAGGCGAGCAGGACGGCGAACGCGGTGGTGCCGTGCTCCTTGGCGGCGGCGCGGACCAGTTCGGCGAGGTCCAGGTCGAGGTCGAAGAGAACGTCGTCGCCGGCGTAGCTGCGCACCGCGGGCCGCGGACGGTCGGTGGGCAGCTCCAGCGGGGCGAGGCCCGCGAGCTCTTCACGCCAGTACGCCAGCTGCGCGGCCGCGCGCGGCCCCTGCTGCTCGGCGCGCTGCCAGGCGGCGAAGTCGGCGTACTGCACGGGCAGCTGGGCAAGGTCCGGGGCGGTGCCCGTGAGCTGTGCCGTGTAGCAGGTGCTCAGCTCGCTGCCGAAGAGGCGGGTGGACCAGGCGTCACAGGCGATGTGGTGGAAGACGACGGCGAACACGTGGTCGTCGTCGGCCAGCCGCATCAGGGTGCCGCGTACCGGCCACTGGGTGGCGAGGTCGAACGGCGAGGCCATCTCGCGGTGCAGTTCGTCCTGGGCCGCCTGCACGTCGGTGACCTCGACGACACGCAGGGCCACGGGACCCGGCTCGTCGACGATCTGCACGGCCGTGCCATCGGTCATGTCGTACCGGGTGCGCAGCACCTCGTGCCGGGCGCACACCTGCTCCCAGGCCCGGCGCAGTGCCTCGGTGTCCAGGGTGCCGCGCATCCGCAGGACCAGCGGCACCAGGTACTCGGTGCTGTCCGGCTCGAGCCGGCTGAGGAACCACATCTGCTCCTGGCCGTGGCTGAGCACCAGCGGCTGCGAGCGGTCGGCCCGCGGGATGCCGTTCCGGCGGGCGGCGGCGCCGCCTCGACGGCCGGCGAGGCGCTTACGCAGGAGCTCCTTGCGCAAGTCTTCGGCGGTCTGGGCGTCCTGGCGGATCATGCGCTGGCTTCCTTCGTCTCGGAGCCCGACAGCACCTCGGCGTCGGACATGGTGTCGATCTCGGAGCGGATCTCGTTCTCGATCTGCTGGGCCATCTCCAGGACGGTCGGGCCCTCGAAGAGTGCACGGACGGAGAGGGTGACCCCGAACTCGTCCTGGATGGCGGCGATCAGCCGGATGGCGAGGATCGAATTGCCGCCGGAGTGGAAGAAGTTGTCGCGGGGGCCGGCCTCGATACCGCCGACCTCTCGCCAGATCTCCTGGACGAGCTCGGCCACCGGGCTGATGGGCTCGTCGTCCTGCTGTGGTCCTGACCGGGCGGCGGGGTCGGGGAGCTGGGCCCGGTCGATCTTGCCGTTGGCGTTGAGCGGCAGGGCCGGCAGCTGGGTGAAGCTGCCCGGGATCATGTAGTCGGGCAGGTGGTCACGGCAGTACGCCGTCAGCCCGGCGGTGTCGAGCACATCGGCTCCGGGCCGGGCCACCACGTAGGCGGCGAGACTCACCTGGGAGCCCTCACCGCGGGGAATGACGAGCGCTTCGGCGATGTGGGTGTGGTCGTGGAGGACCGCTTCGATCTCCCCGGTCTCGATCCGGTAGCCACGGACCTTCACCTGATGATCGGTACGGCCCAGGAACTCCACCACACCCGGCTCCACCCAGCGCGCCAGGTCCCCGGTGCGATACATCCGCGACCCCGCCGCACCATACGGATCCGGCACGAACCGCTCACCCGTCAGCCCAGGACGACCCAGATACCCCCGCGCCACCCCCACACCCGACACGAACAGCTCACCCACCGCACCGACCGGAACCCGCCGGAACGAGGAATCCAGCACCCGCATCACCATGCCCGGCAACGGCACACCGATCGGCACCACACCCGGCCCCGCATCCACCGGCACCGGATACACACACGTACCCACCGACGCCTCCGTCGGCCCGTACTCATTGACCAGACGCCCCTCACCCAGCACCCGCGCGAACCGCGACGCCAGCGACCCCTGAAGCGCCTCACCCGCCACCACAACCACCGACGCCAAGCCGGCGATCTCCTCGTCATCCAGCTGCTGCCCCAAAACCTCCAGATGACCCGGAGTCAGCTTCAGGAAACCGAACGGACCCGCCTCCACCAGACGCCCGCCCAGCTCCGAGAGATCCAGATCCTGCGGCAGCAGATACACACGCCGGCCCGCCAGCAACGGCGCCCACACATTCGGCACCACCAGATCGAACGCCACCGACGAGAACACCGCACCACCACCAGCACCAGCACCAGCACCAGCACCAGCACCAGCACCCAGCAGATCCCGCACCGCCCAGCCCAGATGATTGGCCAGACCCCGATGCGTGACCGCCACCCCCTTCGGACGCCCCGTCGAACCCGACGTATAGATCACATACGCCAGCTCATCCGGATCCGGAACCCCCTCAGGAGCCGCGTCGGAGACAGCCGCGACCGCGTCCACGATCTCGGGATCGTCCACAGACACCAGCCGGCCCGCGAACCCCTCAGGAGCAAACGCCAGCTCCGTCACCAGCACCCCGGCTCCGGCATCCGCGAGCATCCCGGCCACCCGGGCCGACGGGAACGACGGATCCAACGGCACGAACGCCGCACCCGCCTTCCACACACCCAGCATCACCGCATGCAGATCCACCCCCCGCCCCAGCAGCACACCCACCACCGAACCACGGCCCACACCCACCGAACCCAGATACGAGGCCCACCGGTTCGCCACCGCGTCCAGCTCACCGAACGACAACGAGAAACCAGCACCCTCGACCGCGACCGCATCCGGAACCAACGCCACACGCCCGGCGAACACCACCGGCACCGGCACATCACCGGCCACCGGCTGTCCCCCGGAGCCCCACTCCGTGAGCCGCTCCAGCTCCCGCGCCGGCACCATGGCGAGGTTCTCGAGCGCCGTGGCCGGGCTGTCCACCGCCGCGGTCAGCAGGCGGCCGAGGTGGTCCGCGAGCCGCTGTGCCGTCGCCTCGTCGAAGAGCGAGGTGGCGAACTCGAGGCCTCCGGTCAGTCCGCCGTCGCGGTCCGGGCGCAGCAGCAGCGTGAGATCCGTGTGCGTGATCCGCCACAGCTGCCGGATCGTCTCGAAGTCCTCGTCGACGGCCCCGTTGAAGTCCTCGTCGTGCAGGTCCACCGCCACCTGGAAGAGCGGTGTACGCGACAGGTCGCGGTCCGGCACCAGGGCGTCCACCAGCAGGTCGAAGGGCAGCTCCTGGTGCGCGAAGGCGTCCTGCGCCACCTCACCGGCACGGGCCACCGCCTGGGCGAAGCCCTGCGACGGGTCGAGGCGGCACCGCAGCACCACGTTGTTGAGGAAGAACCCGACGACACCGTCGAGTTCAGGCCGTCCGCGCCCCGCCACCGGGGTGCCGACGGGGATGTCCCACTGCCCGGTGTGCCGCCCGAGGACCGTGGCGAAGGCGGCGAGCACGACCGCGAACCGCGTCGTCCCCGACTGCCGTGCCAGCTCGTCGAGGCGCCGTGCCGTACCGGCCGGCACCGTGAAGGGCACGATCGATCCGCGGCCGTCGCGCACCGCGGGTCGCGGCCGGTCCGTGGGGAGTTCCAGCGGCCGCAGCCCGTCGAGGGTCTCCCGCCAGTGCGCGAGCTCGTCCGCGACGGCCGCGTCGGTGAGCCGCTCCCGCTGCCAGACGGCGTAGTCGGCGTACTGCACCGCGAGCTGCGGCAGAAGCGGCTCGGTGCCGCGCGCGGCGGCGCCGACCAGCTCGGCGAACTCCCGTTCCAGTACGGCGGTCGACCAGCCGTCCGTCGTGATGTGGTGCATGGCGACCGCGACGATCCGCACCCCGTCACCGAGGTCGAACAGCTCGGCCCGCAGCAGCGGTTGACCGCCGTCCAGTGCGAACCCCCGGCCGAGCAGCGCCACCAGGTGCCCGGGGAGAGCGTCCCGGCCGGCCGCGGTCTCGGGCAGCTCGATGCGCAGCGCGGGCAGGATGTGCTGCAGCGGTTCCCCCGCCTCTTCGGCGTACGCGGTGCGCAGTACCTCGTGCCGGGCGACGAGAGCGTTCAGCGCGGTCTCGGCGTGCTCCCTGGTGGCCCCCGCGGGGAGCTTGAGGAGCAGTCCGGCGACCCACTCGGGGCTCGCCGGGTTCAGCTTGTCCATGAACCACAGTCGGCGCTGCTCGTACGACAGGGGGAGGCCGCGGCTTCGGTCCGCGCGCGCGATGGCCGCGTGCGTGGCGGCCGTTGCCTCGTCGAGCAGTGCCGCCTGGCCGGCCAGGGTGGTCGCGCCGAGCAGTGACTGCAGGGTGATCTCGCGTCCGGTGACGGCCCGCAGCCGGGTGACGAGCCGGGTGAGCTGCAGCGAGGTGCCGCCGAGCCGGAAGAAGTCGTCCTGCGCCGCGAGTTCTCCGGTGGGCCGGAGCAGATCGCGCCAGGCCTCGGCGATGAGCAGCTGTGCCGGGGTGCTCGGCGCTGTGCGGTCGCCCCCGGGGGGGGCGGTGGCCGGGCCGGCGGCGGGGGCGGTGAGCGGGTGCGGCAGTGCGCGACGGTCGGTCTTGCCGCCCGCGGTGCGCGGGAGGTCGTCGAGTTCCACGAAGAGGGCGGGCAGATGCGTGCTCGGCAGCCGGTCGATCAGATGGCCGCGCAGCAGGGCGTCGAGCGGTTCGCCGTGACCCGCACCGGGGGTGCGGACGACGTAGGCGGCGAGCTGCTGCGTGTCGTCGGCGGCGGTGTAGGGGGCGACCGCCGCGGCGGCGACCGCGGGGTGGGCGAGCAGGGCGGCCTCGACCTCGACGGGTTCGAGGCGGACTCCGTTGACCTTGAGCTGCTCGTCGATCCGGCCCAGGTATTCGAGCTGCCCGTCCTGGCGCCAGCGCACCTGGTCGCCGGTGCGGTAGAGCCGGCTGCCGTCCTGGGCGATCGGGTCGGGTACGAAACGCTCCGCGGTCTGGCCGGGCCGGTGGAGGTATCCGCGGGCCACCTGGACGCCGCCGATGAGGAGTTCGCCGGGGACGCCGACACCGACGGGGGTGCCGGCCGTGTCCACCACGAGCACACGGGTGCGCGGCAGCGGGCGGCCGATCGGGACCGCGCCGGCGGTCGCACCCGGGGTGAAGCGGTACGCGGTGGCATTGACGGTGCACTCGGTGGGCCCGTAGACGTTCCACACCTCCGCGCCGCTCGCCTCGGCCATCCGCTGCGCGAGTTCGGATCGCAGCTGCTCGCCGCCGGAGACCAGGGCACGCAGCGCGGTGCACCGGTGCCAGCCGTCCTCCAGGACCATCTGACGCCAGATGGTGGGAACCGCCTGGACCACGCTGACCTGTTGTTCGGCGATGGTGCGCAGGACGGTCGCCGGGTCGCGGTCCGCGTCGGGCGCCATCACGACGGCGGCTCCGCGGACCAGCGGGGCGAAGATCTCCCAGACGTGGGCGTCGAAGACGAGGGGGGTGCGGTGCAGCACCCGGTCCGCGGCCGTCAGGCGCAGCTGGTCCGCGGTGGCGGTGACCATGTTGGCGAGGCCCTGGTGGGGGACGACCACGCCCTTGGGGGTGCCGGTGGTCCCCGAGGTGTGCAGGATGTACGCGGCGTCCTGCGGGTCCGGGCCGCCGAAGTCGCCGACCGGTTCGCCCGCTTCCGCGGGGCCGACCACGTCGGCTCCGGTGGCCGCGCCCCGTTCCGCGGTCGCCGGGTCGCACAGGACCAGGCGGGTTCCGGAGCCCGCCACGAGGGCGTCGAGCCGGGACTGCGGGGCCCCGGCGTCCAGCGCGAGATAGGGCGCGCCGGCCCGGAGCACGGCGAGCAGTGCGACCACGAGGTCGCCGCCGCGGCCGAGGAGGATTCCGACGGGCGCTTCGGGGCCTGCGCCCAGTTCACGAAGCCGGCCGGCGAGCCGGGCCGACCTGTGGTCCAGCTCCCCGTAGGACATCCGCGCGCCGTCCGCCAGGACGGCGGTGGCCTCGGGCGTACCCGCCGCCTGGCGTGCGACGAGCTCGGGGACGAGCACAGTCTCGGCCGGAGCTTCCGTCCGTGGTGCAGGGATCATGCGAGGTGCACTCCTTGTGCGATGAGGCGCGGATGTCTACGGGGGCCGGTGTCCGGTCAGGCGGCCTGGGCTTCCATGCGTCGGCGCAGGCTCGCCGGGCGCATGTCCGTCCAGACCTGCTCGATGTGGGCGAGGCACTCCTCGCGGGTGCCCTCGGTGCCCTCGGCGCGCCAGCCGGCGGGGAGGTCGCGGTCGGCCCACCAGATCGAGTACTGCTCCTCGTCGTTGAGCACGACGCGGTGGGTGGGGGCGGTTTGCGTGTCGGACACGATTACTCCTGTGGGTGTGCAGGGTTTCGGTTACAGCCCGGTCAGCTTCCGGCCAGGGGCCATATCAGGCCTATACGGCGGGATCCGCCCGTCGTGGACCGGTGGGTCAGTCGGTCATCGCCACGAGGACGCGGCGCTTCCCGGTGAACGGGCGCCGGCCGTGGGCGACCAGCAGGTTGTCGATGAGCAGCACGTCGCCGCGACGCCAGTCGACGTCGACGGCGTGCTCGAGACCGCGGTCACGGACCTGGATGACGTACTCGTCGGGGATGGGGCTGCCGTCGGCGAAGGTGACGTACTGCGGCAGCTCGTTCACCGGCATGATCTGGGCCAGCGCCTTCGCGGTGTCGTCGCCGAGCGCCGCCGGGTGCCACTGGTCGGACTGGTTGAACCAGACCTCGGCACCCGTGACCGGGTGCGTGGTGGTGGACGGCCGCAGCGTGCTGACGTACAGGCTGCCGTCCGCGCGCCATTCCCAGTCCGAGCCCGCCTCCTTCAGGTACGCGTCGACCAGGGCGCGGTCGTCGGTCTCGAAGGTGTCCTGCCAGCTCTTGCCGAGGCCCGCCCCCGCGTGCAGGTTCTGCGTGTAGCGCACACCGCCCCGGTATGCCTCACGGATCCCGGGGTCGAGGGACCGCAGCCAGAGCGCGGCGTCCACGACCGGGGTGGCGCCCCCGGTCTCGGCGGCGATCTCGCAGTAGAAGGCGAGCCGTGTCGGCCAACTCGAGGCGTACGACAGCTCGTTGTGCATGGAGATGGTGAACTCGGCCGGGTACTCGGTCGAGGTGTAGACGTTGGAGCCGACCTTGGTGCGCGGCGAGTTGCCGTTGACGTAGGCGAGGCGGCGCGGGAGCAGCCGGTCGAGTACCGGGTCGAGCTCGCCGGCCGCGACCCCGAAGCCCCGGAAGACCAGGGCCTTCTCACGGGCCAGCAGCTCGGCGAGTCCGTCGGCCAGCTGATCGAGGTGGCCGATCAGGCCCTGAGGTGTCGCCGGTGCGCCGGCGCTCTGCGGCGTGATCTCAAGAGGCGACCAGTCACGGTCGTGCATGAAGTGGGTCCTTTCGCAAAGGCGGGCCGCAGCGGGCCCTTGGGCAGCTCGGGGGTTACCCGACGCCGGCCGGCACGAGCCGGCCGGAAGTCTGCTGGCGAGCCGCGGGCGCCCGCTGACTGCGGACGGCGGCGACCCTCACGGTCGCGGTGCTCAGCGCGGCGGCGTCCGGGGCCCGCGTGACCTGGATGCCGCGCTCGGTGGCTGCGTCCAGGTCCACGTACCCCGCGCCGGTCCCGGCCCGCGCGATGGTCCCGAGCACGGGAGCGGCGTCGAGCGCCACCCGGTCGGGGACGACGCCGTCCCCGACGACCACGGCATCGGCACCGGCGAGTTCGCCGGGCAACCGGGCGCGTTCTCCGCCGGGGCAGCGACGGCCTCCACGCCGTGTCCGAGGTGTTGGTCGATGGGCGGGCTGATGTCCCCCGCGAGCAGGACCATGGGTCTGTGGCCGGATTCAGACATGGCCGCAGTGTGGGAACGGGTGCCATACCAGCCCTATACGGCACTGTCGTGGCAGGTCAGCGAGCAGATACGGACACCGGCACCGGCACCGGCACCGGCACCAGGCCGGGGGGACTGTGGCAGGGCGGTCTCTGCCGTGGCCATACCGGCATGAACGAGGCGGCGGGGCCGGCCGGAAGGGCGAAGGGCGCCCGCCGTCGGCGGACGCCCTTCTGACCGTGCGCCCTGCGCCGGGCGGCGGCGGTACGGATCAGCCGCAGCGCCACACCGCCGGGAACCGCGGGTAGGTGGTGCCGGCGCGAGCCTTCGCACCCGCCAGCGTCCCGTCCTCGCCGAGCGTGTTCAGCTCACCGTCGCTCGGAGCGGCCCCCAGGCTGGTGGTCAGCTGCCACAGGCCGGCGGCCAGCTTCTTGTTGCTGCCGAGGATCAGGCCGCTGCTGTTGACGAGGTCGGCGCCCGATCCGTTCGGCAGGGCGAGTGCCTGGCCGTTCTTGTTCCACAGGACGGCGGACCGGGAGAAGTCGGAGGCCAGCGCGTCACCGACGACATAGCCGTTCGCGATCCCGTTGATCTGCGCATGTGCGGCACCGGCCGGGATCGGCAGCCGCTTCGCGACACCGTCCTTCCACAGGTACGGCAGCCAGGTGCCCTTGGGGTTGTCCACGGCCGTGACCGCGACCGTGCCGTCGGTGTCGACGCCCTCGACGTGGCTGCCGCGGGGAAGTCCGGACAGCTTGACCACCGTGCCGGGCTGATCCGCCGGCCACTTGTAGACCTCGGTGTAGTTCGGGTCGTCACCGTAGCCGTCGCCGTAGATGTCCCCGTTCTCCGTGATCGCACGGGTCTGGACGTTGTAGGTGCCGGGGAGCACCGGCAGTCGCTCCAGCTTGCCGTCGCGGGAGACGACGGGGAACCAGGAGTACTGCGGAAAACCGTCCGATCCGCCGCGGAGCTCGGCGCCGTGCCCGACCACGGTGCCCTTGCCGTTCACGTCGCTGATGTAGAGGTCTCCGTCGGCACCCGCCGCGGGTCCCAGGTCCGTGAACCGACCGTCCTTCCACAGGCCGGCATGCTGCAGCGCGCCCTCCTCGGGGAACTCGATCTCCCCCGCGTACACCCCGGCCCCGCCCTCCGCCGTCACCGCTCCGGCCTCGGCACCCGACGGCACCGCGAGGAGGGAGGCGGTGTACGCGCACGCCTGGGCGGCCGACTGCGGGCCGGCCTGGGCGGTCGGTGCGATCACGGTCACGGCGGAAGCGGCGAGGAACGTGGCGGCGAAGGGCACAAGGGCATGTCTCTGGAGCTTCATGTCATCCCATCGAAGTGGTGAGTACCTGCCCGCTCACCCTTCGCACCGCGTCTATGTTCCCCCCATGCCGGCGAGCACCCCGCGTCTCCGCGGCCTCCGACCGCCCGAACCCGGTGGTGCGCCCCCGTGCAGCCCGGCGCCTGCCCGCCGTGCCCGCCGCGCCTGCCGAACCGAGCCTGGAAACGAAGAAATCCCGTCCAACTCGACGAGTTGGACGGGATTTCCTGATCCGCTCCCGAACCGGGTCGGGAACAGATCTTGCGTGGACCTGAGGGGATTTGAACCCCTGGCCCCCTCGATGCGAACGAGGTGCGCTACCGGACTGCGCCACAGGCCCTTGCAACGAGTGAAACTTTAGCACCCCGACCGGCCTGCTCAAAAATCGCTTCCCGCGACCCGAGGGAGACGGCCCCCGCGCGGCCTACTCGTTGGCCGCGCGGGGGCGGTCGCCGTCCTCGTACTGGTCGAACAGGGGCGTCCGGCCGCGCTCCCGGGCCCGGCGGGCGGACGCGGCACGGCGGGCGTCGCTGCGGCCGGGGTTCTCGGTCCGGTCCTCGGCGTGGGCGGCGGGGCGGTCCGGCACGGGGTCGGCCGCCGCCTCCTCCTGCCGCTCCGGGGCGACGGCGCTGGAGCGTGCGGAGCTCCACGCGTCCGGCGCCGCGAGGTCCACGTCGGGCGTGGCGCGGGGGGCGACCGGCGCGGTCACGTAGGTGGGCAGGGGTACCGGCACCGGGTCCCAGCTGTCGCCCTGCGGTCGCCGCTGCCGTTCGCGCTGCTGGTCGACCCACTCGGCGTGGTCGGTCTGCTCCACCAGCGCCCGCCGGTCCGCGGCGAGCGCGGACAGGCCGGGGTCGGGTTCCGCCTCGGGTCCCTCGTCCGGCTCCTCGGCGTCGGGGTCGCCGGCCGTGTCGGCGGGCGTACGCCGGCGGGGCTGGCGGTCGCGCTCCCGCAGCCGCTGCGCGGCGACCTCGGCCTGGCGGCGGTCCATCTGGAAGGCGAACCGGCGGCGCTCCTGGGAGCGCAGGTAGGCGATGTAGGCGCTGAGCAGCACCGCGGGCACCCCGGGCGCCCACAGGAACGCGAGTCCGCCGACCGCCGCGACGACCGAGCCGAGCGTGAACGCCAGGAACAGCATCACGGTGGTACGTCGGCGGCGTGCGAGCACCTTGGTGCGCCGGGCACGGGCCGCGGCCGCCGGTGAGACGGACGCGCGCCGGGCCTGCGGCACCCGCTCGCGCGCCGGTGCCGCCTCGGATTCGGGCGACGGTCCGGGTCTGGCGCCGCGCGGGTACCCACCCGCCTCCGGGCGGTCCGGTTCCGGCCGCTCCGCGGGCGACTGCGGTACGGCCGGCCGGGTGTATCGACGGGTTCTGGACACGGCGAACGCCCGGACGTCCACCGAGTCGGTGATGACGTCCGGGCCGTCGGCGTCGAACTCCGCCTCGTCGGCGGGGCGCGACCGCAGGTCCTTGGCGTACCGGCGCTCCATGCCCGCCCGTCCGGACAGCAGCCGGATGGCGGTGCTGAAGCGTTCCGTCGGACGGGCTTCGTTCAGCTCGTCCTGCCTACGGAGCCACATCGGCACCAAGTAGGCGGCCCAGGCCCCGACGATGACTGCGTAGATGAGGCCGCTGCTGCTCACGCCTCACACGGTAGAGGGGTTTGCGTGAGGCCATCCGCCAATTGGGCCGGTGTGTCGCACGATCTGGCTCATATTTCGAACTTTTTTTGCGACCGATGCGATCAGCCGACCGCCAGAGTCGGGAAATTATCCGTTTCGGAGCGGTCGCCGCTCGGTCAATTTTCGAACGTTTATTCAATTCCACGGCTCGGACGAGCGGGATTCCCCGGGGCCTTCCGCGCGTCCCGGTCCTGGGAGCGCTCGCGGGAGCCGTGCCAGCGCCGCAGCAGCCCTTCCGGTACCTCTTCCGCGGTGAGCGCGAAGACGAGATGGTCGCGCCAGCCTCCGTCGATGTGGAGATAGCGCGGCCTCAGCCCCTCCTCACGGAATCCCAGTTTTTCCACGACCCGGCGACTCGGCCCGTTCTCGGGGCGAATACAGACCTCGACGCGATGCAGTCCGACGGTGCGGAAACAGTGGTCCACCGCCATCGCCACGGCCGTCGGCATCACCCCGCGGCCGGCCACCGCCTCGTCCACCCAGTAGCCGATGTGCCCCGAGCACATCGAGCCCCAGGTGATCCCGGCCACCGTCAACTGCCCGACCAGCCGACCCTGGTACTCGATGACGAACGGCAGCATCCGGCCCGCGTGCGCCTCGGAACGCAGATGGCGCACCATCTGGCGGTAGGTCGGCCGGTGCGCGGCCGGAACGCCGGGCGCGGGCGGCGGAATGGTCGCCTCCCAGGGCCGCAGCCAGTCGCGGTTGCGCCGGTTGACCTCGCGCCAGGCCCGCTGGTCGCGCAGCTTTATCGGCCTGAGGACGACGTCGCCGTCCACCAGCTCCGCGGGCCAGGATGGGCTGTTCAGCTCGCACCCCCGCTGTTGCCGGGTCTGGGGTGGTCACCGCCGCGGATCTGGTCCACGGCGTGCGTCAGCAGGGGCTCCAGGACCGCGAGGCCGTCCTTCACTCCGCCGGTCGAACCCGGCAGGTTGACGATGAGCGTGCCTCCCGCCACACCGGCCAGGCCCCGGGAGAGCACCGCGGTCGGCACCTTGTCCCGGCCGTACGCCCGGACGGCCTCCGCGATGCCCGGGACCTCGTGGTCGATGACCGCCCGCGTCGCCTCGGGGGTGCGGTCGGTGGGCGAGATGCCGGTGCCGCCGGTGGTGACGATCACGTCGTAGCCCGCCTCGGCGCCCGCGCGCAGGGCGGCCTCGACCGGGTCGCCGTCGGGGACGACCTGCGGGCCGTCGACGGCGAAGCCCAAGCGACGCAGGCCCTCGACGATCAGCGGGCCGCCCCTGTCCTCGTAGACCCCGGCGGCGGCCCGGTTGGAGGCGGTGACGACGAGCGCGCTGTACCGCGCGAGGAGGGCGCCCCCGACCGACGCGTCCCGTGTCATCCCCGGCTCCAGTCGCCCGACTTGCCGCCCGTCTTCTCCTCCACCCGCACGTCCGTGATCACCGCTCCCTTGTCGACCGCCTTGACCATGTCGATCACGGTGAGCGCGGCGACGGAGACCGCGGTGAGCGCCTCCATCTCGACACCCGTGCGATCCGTCGTCCGCACCGTGGCGGTGATCTCCACGGCGTCGTCCGTGACCGACAGGTCAAGTTTCACACCGGAGACCGACAACGGGTGACACAACGGGATCAGATCCGGGGTGCGTTTGGCGCCCATGATGCCCGCGATACGCGCGGTGGCCAGGGCGTCGCCCTTGGGGACCCCCTCGCCGCGCAGCAGCTCGACCACGCGCGGCGCGACGAGGACGCGCCCGCTCGCGCGCGCGGTGCGTGCGGTCACGTCCTTTCCGGACACGTCGACCATCCGGGCGGCGCCGGCCTCGTCGATGTGCGTCAGCCGGTCCTGCGGGGCCTGGCCGTCCTGCCGGTCCTGGCCGTCCTGCGGGGTCTGGCCGTCCTGCGGGGTTCGGTCCTGCGTACTCATGCTCGTGTGGCGCTCCCGGTCCGGGCCCGGCGCGGTGCGGCGCGTGGGCCTGCTGTGCGCGACACGGTACCGCCAATCGGGCGGGGTCAGCCGAGCAGGACCACCTCGACCTCGGTGCCGGGCTCGACGGACTCGGTGTCCTCGGGGACGACGATCAGCGCGTCGGCGTGTGCGAGGGCGGCCACGAGGTGGGAGCCGGAGCCGCCCACCGGGGTGACCGAGCCGTCGGAGTACGTGCCGCGCAGGAACTGCCGACGGCCCTTGGGCGAGCTCAGCGGCCTCTGCGCGGCCAGGACGGCGGTGACCGTCGGGCGGTGGACGTCCGGCAGGCCCATGAGGGTGCGGATCGCGGGGCGGACGAACAGCTCGAAGGAGACGTACGACGACACCGGGTTGCCGGGCAGCGCGAGCAGCGGGGTGTGGTCGGGCCCGATGGAGCCGAAGCCCTGGGGCTTGCCGGGCTGCATGGCGAGCTTGCGGAAGTCCACGCCGCTGCCCGGCTCGTCCTCGTCGGCGACGTGCGCCAGCGCCTCCTTGACCACGTCGTACGCCCCGACGCTCACGCCGCCAGTGGTGACCATGAGGTCGGCGCGGACCAGCTGGTCCTCGATGGTGGACCGCAGGGTCTCGGCGTCGTCGGCGACGGCGCCCACGCGGTAGGCGATCGCGCCGGCGTCCCGGGCGGCGGCGGTGAGGGCGAAGCTGTTGGAGTCGTAGATCTGACCGGGGCCCAGTTCCTCGTCGGGCTGGACGAGTTCGCTGCCGGTGGACAGCACCACCACGCGTGGGCGCGGGCGCACCCGGACCTTTCCCCGGCCGATCGCGGCGAGCAGCGCGATCTGCGGCGGGCCGAGCACCGTGCCGGCCTCCAGGGCGCGGTCGCCGGACCTGACGTCGCTGCCCTGCGCGCGGACATGCGCGCCCGCCTCGGCCGGGCGGTACACGTGCACCTGCCCCTCGGCGCCCTCGGGAGCCAGGCTGCGGGCCCGCATTCCGGCCACCGGGCCCTCGCCGAGTCCGCCGTCGGTCCACTCGACGGGGACGACGGTCTCGGCGCCGGGCGGCAGCGGGGCACCGGTCATGATGCGGGCGGCCTGCCCGGGGCCCACGGACAGCGGGTCGGCCTGGCCGGCCGCGACGTCCCCGACGACCTCCAGGACGGCGGGGAACTCCTCGCTCGCGCCCGCGACGTCGGTGACCCGCACCGCGTACCCGTCCATGGAGCTGTTGTCGAACGGCGGCAGGGAGAGCGGCACCGTGATGTCGTCGACCAGGACGCAGCCCTGGGCGTCGAGCAGGTTCAGCTCGATGGGGTCCAGGGGGCGGACGGCGGCGAGGATGTCGTCCAGGTGGTCCTGCACCGACCACAGGTGGTCCGTCCCGGCGTGGTGGCCCGTCCCTGTGTGGTGGCCTGTCCCGGCGTGGTGGTCCGTCCCGGAGTGGTCGTGGCCGGTGGCACGGTGCGCGGCGCTGCTCAACGTCCTTACATCTCCTCGGCTACGTAACTGCGAAGCCAGGTCCGGAAGTCCGGGCCCAGGTCTTCACGTTCGCACGCGAGTCTGACAATGGCACGCAGGTAGTCGCCCCGGTCGCCGGTGTCATAGCGGCGGCCCTCGAAGACGACGCCGTGCACGGGGCCGCCGACCTTCTCGTCCTCGGCGAGCTGCTGCAGGGCGTCGGTGATCTGGATCTCGCCGCCGCGGCCGGGCTCGGTCTTGCGCAGTATGTCGAAGATGTGCGGGTCGAGGACGTAGCGGCCGATGACGGCGTAGTTGGAGGGGGCGTCGGCCGGGTCGGGCTTCTCGACCAGGCCGCTGACCTTGACGACGTCGCCTTCGCCGGTCCCCTCGACGGAGGCGCAGCCGTAGAGGTGGATCTGCTCGGGCGCGACCTCCATGAGGGCGATCACGCTGCCGCCGTACTGTTCCTGGACGTCGATCATGCGCTGCAGCAGCGGGTCGCGCGGGTCGATCAGGTCGTCGCCGAGCAGGACCGCGAAGGGCTCGTTGCCGACGTGGGGAGCGGCGCAGAGCACGGCGTGGCCGAGGCCCTTGGGGTCGCCCTGGCGGACGTAGTGGATCATGGCGAGGTCGCTCGACTCCTGGACCTTGGCCAGCCGGCCGGCGTCGCCCTTCTTCTGGAGCGCGGACTCGAGTTCGTAGTTGCGGTCGAAATGGTCCTCCAGGGGGCGCTTGTTGCGGCCCGTGACCATGAGGACGTCACCGAGGCCCGCGGCCACGGCCTCTTCGACCACGTACTGGATCGCCGGCTTGTCGACGACCGGCAGCATCTCCTTGGGAGTGGCTTTGGTGGCCGGCAGGAACCGGGTACCGAGCCCGGCCGCTGGGATGACAGCCTTGCTGATCCTGGGGGGGGACTGAGTCATGCGCGCCACCATATCCGGTGCCTTTGGGGAGAAACTGTGACTCCGGATCACTGGCGCTCATATGAGCGCATGAGAGCGGTACGGGAGTGAGCATTGAGTCACAAGGGACCTGCGGCCGAGTCTGACAAACGCTCGTTGCGGCGGGAGTTCCTCGCGGTGAGGAACGGATTGACGGCGGATGACGTGTCGGAAGCGGCGATGTCGCTGGCCGAGCGGGCGCTCGCGATGCCGGAGGTCGCGCGGGCGCACGCTGTGGCGGCATACGTCTCCGTGGGCGCCGAACCGGGCACCCTCGCGCTGCTGGACGCGCTGCGCGCGCGGGGGGTGCGGGTCCTGCTGCCGGCCCTGCTGCCCGACAACGACCTGGACTGGGGCGCCTACACCGGGGAGGGCTCCCTCACGCGCGTGCGGCACGGTGGCGGGCGGATGGCCCTGTTCGAGCCCGCCGGTGAGCGCCTGGGGCCGGACGCGGTGACCGAGGCGGACGTCGTGCTGCTGCCGGGGCTGGCGGTCGACGCGCGCGGCATGCGGCTGGGACGCGGCGGCGGCTCGTACGACCGGGTCCTCGCGCGTCTGGAGCGGGCGGGCGCGCGGCCCGCGCTGCTGGTGCTGCTCTACGACTTCGAGGTCGTCGCGCGCGTCCCCGAGGAGCCGCACGACCGGCCGGTGGACGCGGTCGTGACGCCGTCGGGAGTGCGGCGGTTCCGCTGACACGGGCTCCCCGACGGCTCCTTGACGAGAACGGCCTCCACGCGTGCGTGGAGGCCGTTCTCGTCAAGGACGCGTGCTCAAGGCTTGAGCACCAGCGTGTCGCTCGTACTGTCGTCGACCGCCTTCTTCGAGAAGGACCACGGCAGCAGCTCTCCGTCGGCCCACTTGTCCGTCTGGTCGGTGTAGTGGGCGCTGTAGGCGTGTCCGGAGGCGCCGGTGAGGTTGATCCACCGTGACTTGTCGAGATCGCCGAGGTTGACCACCATCCGCATGGACGGCACCCACACCACCCCGTAGCCGCCGGCCGCGTTCCAGCCGGAGGCGTTGACGGCGGCCTCGCCGCCGCTGAGCTTCCAGGGGCCGCGGTTGAGGGCGTACTTCAGGAAGCCGGGGCCCTCGGTGCCGAGGGTCTGGTTCTTCAGGAACAGGCGGTGCAGCCGACCCCAGTTCCAGGTGTCGATGTCCTTGCCGAGCTTGGCGGTCAGCTCCCAGCGGGCGTCGGTCATGGCGCGCTTGAACAGGTCGTCGCGGTTGTCGGCGCCCTTGCGGGTGCCGGACTCCGGCGTCGTCCACCAGGCGCTCTTCGGGTTGTCCATCAGGGTGCGGACGACCTCGAACCAGCGGTCGCCGCCGTCCGGCTGGGCCTGGTCGGCGTCGCGCTGGCCGCACTCGCGGACCTTGTTCGTCTCGTCCGCGGGCCCGGTGGTGTTGACCGGGTCGACCCACAGGCACTGTCCCTCGACCCGCAGCTCCTTGGGCAGCTTGTTGCCGAAGGCCAGCTTGAGGATGTTGCGCCAGACGGCGTTGAAGTAGGCGGCGGCGGCCGAGTCGGCGTCCTGGGTGTAGTCCCAGCCCTCCAGCAGCTTCTGCGCCTCGCGGACGTCCTTGTCGGCGACGTCGATCTTCAGCAGCTGGGGCACGAGCAGTTTGGCCATCTCGCTGCTGTTGTCCAGCTGCATCTGGCGCATGTCGTCGGTGGAGATCTTGCCGCCGTCCTTGATCTTCTGCTCGATCAGGGAGGTGATCCGCTGGCTGCGGGTGCCGTAGCCCCAGTCCGTGGTCAGCGTGTACGGGTACGCGTCCTCGTCGACCACGGCCTGGTTGGCGGTGACGATGTAGCCGCGGTCCGGGTCGTACTCGTACGGCAGCTCGTCCGGGTCGATGTACTCGCCGGTCCAGCGGTACTTGGAGCTCCAGCCCGGTGCCGGGACCGAGCCGTCGTGGCCCTTGGCGCGCACCGGGATCTTGCCGGGCAGCGTGTAGCCGATGTGGTCCTCGCCATCGGCGTAGACCAGGTTCTGCGAGGGCACGTCGAACAGGGCGGCGGCCTCGCGGAAGTCGTCCCAGTTCTTCGCCCGGTCCATCGCGAAGACGGCGTCCATGGTGGTGCCCGCCTCCAGGGCGGTCCAGCGCAGTGCGACGCCGTAGCCGTCGCCGCGGTCGGGGGCGGCGGTGTCGACGGTGGCCTTCTTGCCGACCTTCACCAGCTCGTCGTCGCGGTCGGAGAGCAGGGGGCCGTTGTTGGTCTCCCGGACGACGATCTTCTTGGGCTCGCCGCCGGCGACCTTGATGGTCTCCTCGCGCGTCTCGAAGGGGACCACCTTGCCGTCGTACTGGTAGCCCTCGCCGGTGATCTTCTCCAGGTAGAGGTCGGTGACGTCGACGCCGGAGTTGGTCAGGCCCCAGGCGACCTCCTGGTTGTGGCCGATGACCACGCCGGGCATGCCCGCGAAGGTGTAGCCGGCGACGTCGTACCGGCACTTCTCGGAGACGGTGCGGCAGTGCAGGCCCATCTGGTACCAGACGGACGGCAGCGACGGCGACAGGTGCGGGTCGTTGGCCAGCAGCGGCTTGCCGGTGATGGTGTGCTCGCCGGAGACGACCCAGGAGTTGGAGCCGATGCCGTTGCCGTTGACGCCGACGGCGGTGGGCAGGTCGTCCAGGACGTCCTGGAGGCCCGCCAGTTGGCTCTGCAGGGCGCTGCCCGTTCCCGTGCCCGTGCCCGTGCCGGTTCCGGAGCCGGAGCCGGAGGAGCCCGTCCCCGTGCCGGACCCGGAGTCGGAGTCGCCGTCGTCGGCGGCCCCACCCTCGAACGTCTCGTTGAGCTCGTCGTACTGGCCCTCCTGGACGATCGCCTTGTTCCGGTCGTACGGGTACGCCGGGTACAGGTCGGCGATCTGCTTGGGGCCGAGGCGGCTGGTCATCAGGGCGCGGTCGACCTCGTCCTGCATGTTGCCGCGCAGGTCCCACGCCATCGCCTTCAACCAGGCCACCGAGTCGACCGGGGTCCACTCCTGGGGCTTGTAGTCGTTGGTGAAGCCGAGGGCGGCGTACTCCAGGGAGATGTCCGCGCCGTCCTTGCCCTTCAGGTAGGCGTTGACTCCCTTGGCGTACGCCTGGAGGTACTTCTTCGTGGAGTCCGACAGCTTCTCGTCGTACTCCTCCTTCGCCACCCGGTGCCAGCCCAGGGTGCGCAGGAACTCGTCGTTGTCGACCTGGCTCTTGCCGAACATCTCCGACAGGCGCCCGGCGGTCATGTGGCGGCGCACGTCCATCTCGTAGAACCGGTCCTGCGCCTGGACGTAGCCCTGCGCCATGAACAGGTCCTCCTCGGAGGAGGCGTAGACCTGCGGGATGCCGTAGCCGTCGCGCTTGACGTCGACCGGCCCCGACAGGCCCTCCAGCGTGATCGAGCCCTCGGTCTGCGGGAAGGACGCGCGGACGGTGCTGATGGACCAGTACGCCCCGTAGACGAGGCCGCCGATGACGGCCAGGACCAGCACGAGGACGAACAGGCGCGCTTTGCGCCCCTTCTTCCTGCCGGACTTGCCGGGCTGCTGACCCGAAGAGGCGGTGTTGGTGGGGGGCATCGCTGTCCTTGCTGTCCTAACACGAGCGGCAGGGGCGGGCTGTGCTTTGTACTGAACGCTGGAGCAACTGTAGGCGCAGGGCCCACGCCCCCTTGACGCGGAGTCGGGTACGGGCACGTACGAGCGTTCGATCTTGCCAAGACAAGCGTCAAGAAAGCGTCAAGAGTTAGGTAAGGTAACGAAGTAGTTGTCCGCGAAGGCCCGCGGCTTCGTGTGCCATGGAGGTGCGCCGTCACGTGCCGTGCGGCGCACTCGTCTCCGCCGTGTCCGTACCGGCGCCAGGGAAGGGAACCGGCCGCTGACTGTCCACCATCTCAACCAGCTCCTGCTCGTCTGCGCGCTCGTCCTGCTCATCGCCGTGGCGGCGGTCCGGATCTCCTCGCGCACCGGGCTCCCCAGCCTGCTCATCTACCTGGCCATCGGCGTCGCCATGGGCCAGGACGGCATCGGCGACATCCAGTTCGACAACGCCGAACTGGTCCAGGTCATCGGCTACGCGGCCCTGGTCGTGATCCTGGCCGAGGGCGGTCTCGGCACGAAGTGGAAGGAGGCCAGGCCGGCCCTGCCGGCCGCCTCCGCACTCGCCCTGGCCGGAGTCGCGGTGAGCGTCGGCGTGACCGCGGCCGGCGCGCACTACCTGACCGGGCTGGAATGGCGGCAGGCGCTGATCGTCGGGGCGGTGGTGTCCTCCACGGACGCGGCGGCGGTCTTCTCCGTGCTGCGCAGGATCCCCCTGCCCGCACGCATAACGGGCACGCTCGAGGCCGAGTCGGGCTTCAACGACGCCCCCGTGGTCATCCTCGTGGTCGCCTTCTCCGCGGCCGGCCCGATCGAGCACTGGTACCTGCTGGTGGGCGAGATCGCCCTGGAGCTGGCCATCGGCGCCGCCATCGGACTCGCGGTGGGCTGGCTGGGGTCGTGGGGACTGCGGCACGTGGCGCTGCCCGCCTCCGGCCTCTATCCCATCGCCGTCATGGCCATCGCCGTCGCGGCCTACGCGGCCGGCGCCATGGCCCACGGCAGCGGCTTCCTGGCCGTCTACCTGGCCGCCATGGTCATGGGCAATTCCCGGCTGCCGCACTGGCCCGCCACCCGCGGCTTCGCCGACGGGCTCGGCTGGCTCGCCCAGATCGGCATGTTCGTGCTGCTCGGCCTGCTGGTCACCCCGCACGAGCTGGGCGACGACATCCTGCCCGCCCTGCTCATCGGACTGGTGCTCACCATGGTGGCGCGCCCGCTGAGCGTCGTGCTGTGCCTGGTGCCGTTCCGGGTGCCGTGGCAGGAGCAGGCCCTGATGTCCTGGGCCGGACTGCGCGGCGCCGTGCCCATCATCCTGGCCACGATCCCCATGGTGGAGGGTGTCGCGGACAGCCGCCGGATCTTCAACGTCGTCTTCGTCCTCGTCGTCGTCTACACCCTGGTCCAGGGACCGACGCTGCCCTGGCTGGCCCGCAAGCTGCGCCTGGGCAAGGGGGACGAGGCCGCCGACCTCGGCATCGAGTCGGCGCCCCTGGAGCGGCTGCGCGGACATCTACTGTCGGTCACCATCCCCGAGGGCTCGAGGATGCACGGGGTCGAGATCAGCGAACTGCGGCTGCCGGCCGGGTCCGCCGTGACGCTGATCGTCCGCGACGGGACGTCGTTCGTGCCGTTGCCGACGACGGGGCTGCGGCGCGGGGACGAACTCCTCGTGGTCGCCACCGACCCGGTCCGGGACGCGGCCGAGGCCCGGCTGCGCGCCGTCGGTCACGGCGGCAAGCTGGCCGGCTGGCTGGGTACCCCGGCCAACGGCGGCAATCGCAGGTGAGCCTCTGAGGGGTGCTCCCTTTCACAGGTTGCGTCCCCCTTGATCCCTGTACGATGAAGGCGGCACCTGATCGAACCAACTCTGCCTGACGCAGAGCTGGCGCGACCGTATGGCGGCCGGAACGCCTGCTACCGCACGGGCCCGGCATCTACCGCAGTCCGCGCAAGAGGACAGCTCTCGGCGCTCCCGCACGGCGACAGCCACGAGGCGGACCGCGCTACCAGGCGGCAGAAAGGCACGGGCCGTGGCATCCACGGTCACCCCGTCGAAGAAGTCACCGCAGGAGTCGCGGCACACCGCGCCCACCTCCGGCCGCCCGGGATACGGGCAGCTGCTGCGCACCCGCGGCGCCTGGACGTTCCTGCTCCCCGGCTTCGCGGCACGCCAGCCGTTCGCGATGCTGACGATCTCCATCGTGCTGCTGGTGCAGCACACCACCGGCTCCTACGGCGTCGCGGGCGCCGCCGCGGCCGTCACCGGCGTCTCCATGGCCCTGTTCGCCCCCTACAGCGGCCGGCTCGCCGACCGCTACGGGCAGCGCGCCGTCCTGCTCCCCGGCGTACTCGTCCACGCGGCGTCCGGTCTGACCCTGACCGCCCTCGCGCTCGCGGACGCCCCCCTGTGGGCGCTGTTCGCGGCGGCCGTGCCCACCGGAGCCTCGGTCCCGCAGGTCGGGCCCATGGTGCGGGCCCGCTGGGGCGTGAAACTCAAGGACTCCCCCCTGGCGAGCACGGCGGCCGCCTTCGAGTCCGTCACCGACGAGCTGACCTTCGTCCTCGGCCCCCTGGTGGCGACCGCCCTGTGCACGGCCGTGGCCCCGGCCGCGGGCCTCCTGACGGAGGCCGCGCTCACCCTGGTGGGCGGACTGCTCTTCGCCGCCCAGAAGAGCACCCAGCCGGCGGTCGGCGCCGTCGACGGGGACCACGCGCGCGTGGAGCACGTTTCAGCGCTGCGCGTCCCCGGGGTGCGCGTCCTGATCGTCGCCTTCCTGGGCATCGGTTCCGTCTTCGGCGGCATGCAGGTCTCACTGGCCGCGTTCACCGA
The DNA here is from genome assembly GCF_031845825.1 of Streptomyces lancefieldiae. Taxonomy (NCBI): domain Bacteria; kingdom Bacillati; phylum Actinomycetota; class Actinomycetes; order Kitasatosporales; family Streptomycetaceae; genus Streptomyces; species Streptomyces lancefieldiae. Next base: position 258,892 of record NZ_JAVRFH010000005.1, read on the forward strand.
GTCGATCGGCGAACCGGGACTCAACGGCGTCCTGTACGGCGTCTTCGCCGCGGGCAACATGCTCTCCGGGCTCGCCTGCGGCGCCATCGCCTGGAAGGTCGCCCCGCAGCGGCGCCTCCTCGTCGGGTACACCGCCCTCGCGCTGACCGCGTCCGGACTGTGGGCCGCGCACTCCGTGCTCGTGCTGGCCGGCCTCGGCCTGCTCGTCGGCATGTGCATCGCGCCCGCCCTCGTCACCGGCTACACACTGGTCGAGGACCTGGTCCCGGCGGGTGCCCGTACCGAGGCCTTCACCTGGCTGACCGGCGCGGTGGCGCTCGGCCAGGCGGCGGCCGTGACCGTCTCCGGACAGCTGGAGGACCGGTTCTGGGACGGCGCCGGATTCCTGGCGCCGATGGGCGGCACGGTGCTCGCGCTGGCGACACTGGTGGCGCTGCGGTCGCGGCTGGCGTCCCGGCCCCACGAGCGGACGGACGCACGTGGCGTCGGTCACCGCGCGCCCGCCGCAGTGGACTGATTCCCAGGAATACGTCACTATGGACCGTCGTTAGCACTCATCGAGTGAGAGTGCCAGGAGGAAGACAAGTGCCGACGTACCAGTACCAGTGCACCGAGTGCGGCGAGGGCCTCGAGGCGGTGCAGAAGTTCACCGACGACGCCCTCACCGAGTGCCCGAACTGCCAGGGGCGCCTGAAGAAGGTCTTCTCGGCGGTCGGCATCGTCTTCAAGGGCTCCGGCTTCTACCGCAACGACAGCCGCGGCAGCTCGTCCAGCAGCTCGCCGGCGTCGTCCGCGAAGTCCGCGTCGTCCTCCTCGACGTCCTCTTCCTCGTCGTCCTCGGACTCGGGGTCGTCGTCGGGCTCCGGCTCGTCCTCGGGCTCGGGTTCCTCGTCGAGCTCCGCCGGCACCACCGCCGCGTAAGGCATCTCAGGACTTCCTGCCGAACCCCGTCGTCACCCGACGACGGGGTCGTCGGTGTTTCGCGGGGCGGCCAGGGCCTGTCCGGCCATTCCCGAGGCCCGCCCTCCGGGGGACGACGGGGTGGTCGGACAGGCTCTAGGGTGCGGGCATGGCGAACAAGGTGAATGCCGAGATCGGCGTGATCGGCGGCTCCGGTTTCTACTCGTTCCTCGACGACGTGACCGAGGTCCAGGTCGAGACCCCGTACGGGCCGCCCAGCGACTCCCTCTTCCTCGGCGAGGTCGCCGGCCGACGGGTCGCCTTCCTCCCCCGGCACGGCCGCGGCCACCATCTGCCGCCGCACCGGATCAACTACCGGGCCAACCTGTGGGCGCTGCGCTCGGTCGGCGTGCGCCAGGTCCTCGGCCCGTGCGCGGTGGGCGGGCTGCGCCCCGAGTACGGGCCGGGCACGCTGCTGGTGCCGGACCAGTTCGTCGACCGTACGAAGTCCCGGCCGTCGACGTACTTCGACGGGCTGCCGATGCCCGACGGCACGGTGCCCAACGTGGTGCACGTGTCGCTGGCCGACCCGTACTGCCCCGCCGGGCGGGCCGCCGCGCTGAAGGCGGCGCGGGGGCGGGACTGGGAGCCGGTGGACGGCGGCACCCTGGTGGTGGTCGAGGGGCCGCGCTTCGGGACCCGTGCGGAGTCGCTGTGGCACCGGGCGCAGGGCTGGTCCGTGGTGGGCATGACCGGTCACCCGGAGGCGGCGCTCGCCCGTGAGCTGGAGCTCTGCTACACCTCGCTGACCCTCGTCACCGACCTCGACGCCGGTGCGGAGAGCGGTGAGGGGGTCTCGCACGAGGAGGTGCTGCGGGTGTTCGCGGCGAACGTGGACCGGCTGCGGGGCGTCCTGTTCGACGCGGTGGCCGCGCTGCCGGCGGCCGGGGAGCGGGACTGCCCGTGCGGGAAGGCGCTGGGCGGGATGGACCCGGGGATCACTCTGCCGTAGCGGCGGCCGGGCGGGGCGCGGCGGCCGGCCGGGCGGCAGGTCGGCACGTCGGAGAGTCGGGCGGTAGAAGGGGACCGACCGGGTGGTGGGATGGGAGGGGACTGACCGGGGACTGAACGGGGACTGACCGGGGACTGGCCGGGGACGGACCGGGCGGGGGCAGTCGGCTGGGCGGGCAGCCGGAATGTCCTGTTCGGGTGAGGGAGTTGTCCACAATCGGCCGGTGGTCCACGGGCTCCGGCGAGCGACGGCGACATGCCTCATCGTGGACGCGCAAGCCGATCCCTCGTCACAGGTGGTGGTCCCGGTGTCCCGTCCCGCTGTTCCCTTCCCACTCCCGCTCGGTACGGACGCACCGCCCACCTGCGAGGTGCCGCACTTCGCCCCGGTGCGGGTGCGCGGCGGCCGGCAACAGCTGCACCGGCTCGTACGGCACCGGCGGCGGGCCATGGCCGCGGGGCTCGCCGTCACCGCCGCGGCCCTGGTCGCGGCGGGCCCCCACCCGGGGGCCGGCGGGCAGGACGCCCAGCGGGCGCGCGGACATCCGGTGACCGAGCCGGTGCGCAAGCGGCACGGGGCGGATCTGGTGGCGGCGCCGGTACGGATCGCCGACGCGGCCGCGGTGCGACTGCTCAGGCCGGGCGACCGGGTCGACGTCGTCGCGGCCGGAGGCGGCGGCACGGGCGATGCCTCGGTGGTCGCCCGCGGAGCGCGGGTGACGAAGGTGCCGGAGCCCATGGACGGCAGCTCGGCGGACGGTGCGCTGGTCGTGGTCTCGGTGCCGCGCACCACCGCACACCGGCTGGTCGGCGCGGGAGCCCTGTCGCGACTGGCGGTGACGCTGTGGTGAGCCCGTCAGGTGCCTCGTTCGTAGCCGGCGCGGTTCGACGGCGGGCGGGCGTTCGCCCGGCTCAGAGGTGGTGGGGCGGCTTCTCGTCGAGGAAGCGCTTCAGGTCGGCCGCGCCGTCGCCGGCGGGCCGCTCACCCCAGCCGCGGTCGGTGTCGTCCGCGGACTGCTGGTCCAGCGGGTCGTCGAAGACCAGCGCGGGCTTGGGCGCGCGGGGCTCGGGTGCGGGCGTGCTACTCATGGTTCCAGGGTACGGCCCGCGCTGCGGACGGCGTTCCGCCCGCCCGGCTCCTCCTGCGGCCGCCACGGCCGGCGCCTGCTGCCACCGAAGGCGCCCACGGCTGGACGACACTGGCGCCATGACAGTTGACGCATTGACGGACGTCGCCGGCGTGCTGATCGGGCATGCGACACGCACCGGCGACGGGTGGCTCACGGGCACGACGGTGGTGCTCGCGCCGCAGGGCGGGGCGGTCGCCGCCGTGGACGTGCGCGGCGGCGGTCCCGGCACCAAGGAGACCGACGCGCTCGATCCGCGCAACCTGGTGCAGAAGGTCGAGGCGGTGGTGCTGACCGGCGGCAGCGCGTACGGGCTCGACGCGGCGTCCGGGGTGATGGCCTGGCTGGAGGAGCGGGGACGCGGGGTGCGCGTCGGGCCGGATCCCGCGCACGTCGTGCCGGTGGTGCCGGCCGCCTGCGTCTTCGACCTGGGGCGCGGGGGCGACTTCCGGGCCAGGCCGGACGCTGCCACCGGACGGGCGGCGGTCGAGGCGGCCCACGCGAGCACGCCGGGTGCGCGGGTGGCCGAGGGATGTGTCGGAGCGGGTACGGGAGCCGTGGTCGGCACGCTCAAGGGCGGGGTCGGCACCGCGAGCACCGTGCTGGACTCGGGCATCACGGTGGCGGCGCTGGTGGTGGCGAATGCGGCGGGGGCGGTGATGGACCCGGCGACGGGGGTGCTGTACGGGGAGTTGTTCCGGGGCGGGCGGGTGGAGTATCCGAAGGCGGGTGTCCACGAGGCCGCGGGACTGCGCCTCGCCGAGGTCGCGGCGAGGAACGCGCCGCCCCCGCTCAACACCACGCTCGCCGTGGTCGCCGCCGACGCCGACCTGTCCAGGGCGCAGGCGCAGAAGCTGGCCGGCACGGCGCACGACGGCATCGCGCGTGCGGTACGGCCGGTGCACCTGCTCAGCGACGGGGACACGGTGTTCGCCCTGGCGACCGGACGGCGCCCGCTCGACGCGGCGCAGCCGCTCGCGCTGAACGAGGTGCTGGCGGCGGGCGCGGACGTGGTGACGCGCGCGATCGTGCGCGCCGTACGGGCCGCCGACCCGGTGGACGGACCGGGCGGGGCGTGGCCGTCGTACGGGGAGTTGTACGGGGAGGCGCGTGAGCAGTCGTACGGGGAGCGGCACCAGGAGTAGCGCGAGGCAGGACGCGAACGGAGACGAGAAGAGGGACGCGAAGGGGACCAGCAGCGGACGAGCAGGGGCGCACCCGGGCCGGGCAGGGATTCGTACGGTCCGTGGGGGGGGTGAAGCCGCCTCTGAACAGCGGCTTTTGACGAGCCGTCGGGTAGCGCGGGAACCTTCCGCGCGGCCCGCGCGTTTTTCGTGCGTACGTTTTCTCGGTTCCCGGACATGATGTCCGACCGAGGGGCTACGGTATGCACCCACAAGGTGACATGCAGCAACGCCGGGAGAAACCTTGAGCGTTCCGTACGAGACGGCAGCGTACGAACCACCCGAGTCGCCCGAGTCTCCGGAGGAGCACCTCATGCGACTGCTCGGTCGCGCCCTGAACTCGTTCGAGCTGCCCGACGAGACGATACGGCAACTGGACTGCGCGCTGGCGCACGACGGTTCACTGCACTCCGCGCACCACAGCGCGGGGCTGCACCGCGAGACGTACCGGCACACCTGGCTGCTCGCCGACGGCACGGCGCTCACGCTCTGGGAGCTCGTCCACAACACGGCCCCGGGCAGTGAACCGCAGCACGAGGTGTACGTCGACGAGGAGGAGGTGCGTACCGCCACCGGCCGGCTGGCCCTGCCGCCGGAGACGCCGGAGTTCGAACTGCCGGTGCAGGTGCACTTGTCCTCGGTCCCCGCGCCGCGGCACACCTACGTCGTCGACGGTTCGGCGGACCACGCCCGACGGCTGCTGCGCCGCGCGGAGAACACGGACCGGCCCGGTGCCGACGTCGCCGCCCTGCTGACGACGGCGTCCGCGCACCAGATCACCCAGGCCTTCGGCGGCCCGGGCCGCGCGGGCCGCACCGGAGTCGGCTTCTCGCTCTACGAACACGCGTTCCTGGCGGGTGACGGGGTGGAGATCTCCCTCTGGGAGGTCGAGCACACGGCCACACCCGACGGGCGGCACATGTGCGAGGTCTACGAGAGCGAGGCCGCGGCCCGCCGGGCGATGGAGCGGCGCGCCGCGCAGGTCACCTGAGCGGGCGGGCCGGGGTACGGCTCCGGGCCGGGTCCCCGACGGAACCCGGCCCGGAGACCGCGGACGCCCGACGCCCCCTTACGCGGCCACCGGCTGCTTCGCCCCGGGCGTGGAGGACGACGGGTCGGCGCCGTCGGGTCCCTGTGCCGCCGCGCCCGGCGCCCGCTTGCGCAGGCTCTTGAGGAGGAGCACCAGGGCCGTGGTGACGCAGACACCCGCCGCGATGGCGACCAGGTAGAGCAGCGGGTTGCCGATCAGCGGGACCACGAAGACGCCTCCGTGCGGGGCGCGCAGCGTCGCGCCGAAGGCCATCGACAGGGCGCCGGTGATCGCGCCGCCCACGATCGAGGACGGGATCACCCGGAGCGGGTCGGCCGCGGCGAACGGGATGGCGCCCTCGGAGATGAAGGAGGCGCCCAGTACCCAGGCGGCCTTGCCGTTCTCGCGCTCGGCGGCGTTGAAGAGCCTGCCGCGCACGGTGGTGGCCAGGGCCATCGCCAGCGGCGGGACCATGCCGGCCGCCATGACCGCCGCCATGATCTTCATCGCCGAGTCACTGGGGTCCGAGACCGCGATGCCGGCGGTGGCGAAGGTGTAGGCGACCTTGTTGACCGGGCCGCCGAGGTCGGCGCACATCATCAGGCCGAGCAGCGCGCCGAGCAGGACCGCGTTGGCGCCGGACAGGCCGTTGAGCCAGTCGGTCATCGCCTCCTGTGCGGACGCGATGGGCTTGCCGATCACCACGAACATCAGGAAGCCGATGATCGCCGCGGAGATCAGCGGGATCACCACCACGGGCATGATGCCGCGCAGGGCCGCCGGGATGGGTATCCGCTGGATCGCCATCACCACGGCACCGGAGATGAGCCCGGCCGCCAGACCACCGAGGAAGCCGGCATTGATGCTCAGCGCGATCGAGCCGCCGACGAAGCCGGGGACCAGGCCGGGACGGTCGGCCATACCGTAGGCGATGTAGCCGGCCAGCACCGGGACGAGGAAGGCGAAGGCCACGCCGCCGATCTGGAACAGCAGCGCCGCCCAGCTGTCCGCCTGGGACCACACGAAGTGGTCCATCACCGACGGCGCCTTGTTGATCTCGTAGCCGCCGATCGCGAAGCCCAGGGCGATGAGCAGACCGCCCGCGGCGACGAACGGGACCATGTAACTGACGCCGGACATCAGCCAGGTGCGGAGCTTGGTGCCGTACCCCTCGCCGGACTCGCCGCCGCGCTCGACGGGCGTCGCACCGGCGGGGCCGGCCGCCGTGACCTCACCGCGGGCCGCCTTCCCGCGGACCTCGCCGATCAGTTCGCCGGGCCGGTTGATGGCCGCCTTCACGCCGGTGTCGACGGTGGGCTTGCCGGCGAAGCGGTCCTTGTCGCGTACGGGCACGTCGTGGGCGAAGATCACGCCGTCCGCCGCCTCGATCACCGCCGGGTCGAGCCGGGTGAAACCGGCCGATCCCTGGGTCTCGACGACGACTTCGACGCCCTGCTCACGGCCTGCGTTCTCCAGTGACTCGGCCGCCATGTAGGTGTGCGCGATGCCGGTGGGGCAGGAGGTGACCGCGACGATACGGAAGGGACGCGCGGGTTGTGCGGGTTGCGCGGGCCCCGCCGCCTTTTCCCGCTCGTCGGTGCTGCCCGTGGCGGCCCCGGCGGAGGCCGCCGCCGGGACCGCCACGGAGTCCTCGTCACCTGCGGAGCCGGCTTCGGGATCTGCTCCGGAGCCGGCTCCGGAACCGGCTCCGGAACCTGCCGGGTCCTCCCCGTGGATCAGCGCCGCGGCGGCCGTAGCGTCGTCCACCGACCGCAGCGCGGCGGTGAACTCGGCGTTCATCAACTGCCGGGCCAGGGACGAGAGGATCGTCAGGTGGGCGTCGTCGGCGCCCGCCGGAGCGGCGATCAGGAAGATCAGATCGGCCGGGCCGTCCGCCGCGCCGAAGTCGACGCCGAGCGCACTGCGCCCGAACGCGAGCGACGGCTCGGTGACGTGCTCACTGCGGCAGTGCGGGATGCCGATGCCGCCGTCGAGACCGGTCGGCATCTGCGCCTCTCGGGCGGCCACGTCGGCGAGGAAGCCCTCCAGGTCGGTCACCCGGCCGTGGGCCACCAACCGCTCGGCGAGGGCGCGCGCCGCCGCTTCCTTGGTGTCGGCGGACAGGTCGAGGTCGACCAGATCCGCGGTGATCATGTCGCTCATCGCGGGCTCCTTAGCTCGCGTATCGCCCGGTACGTGGGGTGACAGGCGGGGACGGGACAGGGACGGGGACGGGGACTGGGGTACTGCGGTCGGGGACGGGGGTTACCGCGGGGGCGGCGGAGGCACTGTGGACGCGGCCGGGGACGGACACACCGCGGCCGGCGTCGGGTCCGGGGACGGAGCCGGGTCCGGGGACGGAGCGAGCTCCGGGACGAGGACCGGCGGCATGGCAGGGGCCAGGCCGGGGGCGCAGCCAGGACGGGACCGGAAGGCGCAGCCGGGAAGACGCCCCAGGACGCGGTCGGGGGTCACGACGTCGGCTCCGTCAGCGCCCGGTCCACCGGCACCTGCGCCGTGACCGTCACCGCCGCCGGGTGCAGGTCGGCCGGTGTCGGCATCACACTGCCGGGCAGCTGGACGGCGGCGGCACCGTGCGCGACGGCGGAAGCCAGGGCCCCGGGCCCCGCTCCCCCGGCGACGAGGAACCCGGCGAGCGAGGAGTCGCCGGCGCCGACGTTGCTGCGTACGGCGTCCACGCGGGCGCTGCCGTACCAGGTGCCCGCGTCGTCCACGAGCAGCTGGCCGTCGGCGCCCAGGCTGGCGAGCACGGACCGGGCGCCCAGCTCGCGCAGTTCCTCGGCGGCCTTCACGGCGTCACCGACCGTGGCCAGGGGGCGGCCGACGGCTTCGGCGAGCTCCTCCGCGTTCGGTTTGACCACGTCCGGTCCCTCGCGCAGCGCCTGGAGCAGCGCGGGCCCGGAGGTGTCCAGGGCGATGCGGACGCCGGCCGCGTGCGCCCGGACGACCAGGTCGGCGTACCAGGAGGGCGCGAGTCCGCGGGGCAGGCTGCCGCCGCAGGCGATCCAGTCCGCGCCGCGCGACTGCCGCCGTACGGTCTCCAGGAGCAGTTCCCGCTCGGCCGCCGACAGTTCGGGGCCGGGCGCGTTGATCTTGGTCAGGACCCCGTCGGCCTCGGCCAGCGCGATGTTGGAGCGGGTCGCCCCGGCGATCGGCACCGAGGCGACCTCGATGCCCTGTGCGTCCAGCAGATCGGCGACGAGTGCGCCCGGCGCGCCGCCGAGCGGCAGTACCGCGACCGTGCGCCGTCCGGCCGCCGTCACCGCGCGCGAGACGTTCACTCCCTTGCCGCCCGGGTCCACGCGCTCGCCGTCGGCGCGGACGACCTCGCCGCGGTCGAGGCGTGGAACCTCGTAGGTGCGGTCCAGCGACGGGTTGGGGGTGACGGTGAGGATCATGCGCGTACTACTTCCGTGCCGTCGCGCTCGATGGCGGTGGCGTCTTCGGGGCTCAGCCCGCTGTCGGTGATCAGCAGGTCCACGTCGCTCAGGGCGCCGAAGCGGGCGAAGTGCTCCTGGCCGTGCTTGGAGGAGTCGGCGAGCAGCACCACGCGGCGGGCGGCGGCGACGGCGGCCCGCTTGACCGCGGCCTCGGCGAGGTCGGGGGTGGTCAGGCCGTGCTCGACGGAGAAGCCGTTGGCCGCCACCATCAGCACGTCGGCGCGGATCTCCCCGTACGCGCGCAGCGCCCAGGCGTCCACCGCGGCACGCGTACGGTGGCGCACGCGCCCGCCGACCAGGTGGAGCTGGATGCCGGGGTGGTCGGCGAGGCGGGCCGCGACGGGCAGGCTGTGGGTGACGACGGTGAGGGACGTCTCCGGCGGGAGGGCGGCGGCCATGCGGGCCACCGTCGATCCGGCGTCGAGGATCAGGGTGCCCTCGGTCGGCAGTTCCGCCAGGGCGGCCTTGGCGATCCGGTCCTTCTCGTCGGCCGCCGTGGACTCGCGCTCGGCGAGGTCCGGCTCGAAGTCGAGCCGCCCGGCCGGGATCGCGCCCCCGTGCACCCGGCGGAGCAGGCCGGCACGGTCGAGGGCCTTGAGGTCGCGGCGGATGGTCTCCGCCGTCACCTGGAACTCCTCGGCCAGCGACACCACGTCCACCCGCCCGCCGTCCCGGGCGAGCCGGAGGATCTCCTGCTGCCGCTCCGGTGCGTACATGACCGTTCATCTCCGCTTCGTGCCCGAACCTGTGGTTTCAGCCGGAGGCTACGCCCGGTTTTCCGGAAAGTAAACCGAGAAGCAGAAACGACCGGACCCAAACGGGCACGACCGGGCATGACCGGGGTACCGGAGAGCTCCGGGCGGGGCGTGGACGCGGACGCAAGGGAGCGGGGTGGGTCCGGCACCGAAGTACCGGACCCACCCCGCCCTGCCTCACGCGGCGCGGTCCCCCTGGACCCGCTAGACCAGCGCGGACTCCTTCTCCTCCACGCGGTCCTCCTCCTGGGCCCCTTCCACGTGCTGGGCCGGCCGCTTGGGCAGCGCGAACATCAGCAGGAAGATGGCGGCCAACACCGCGGCCACCCAGCCCAGCGCGTTCTGGAAGGCGTCCGCGTAGGCCGGGCCGATGCGGGCGGGGGTCAGTCGGTCGCTCATCGTCCCGAAGAAGACCACGGACACCAGCCCCAGCCCCAGCGCGTTGCCCATCTGCTGCACGGTGTTGATGAGCCCGGACGCCGCCCCGGCGTGCTCGCGCGGCACCTGGGACAGCACCGCGTCCGTCAGCGGGGCGACGATCAGGCCCATGCCGACGCCCATGACGAGGAGCGGGAGCGCCATCTGCCAGGACGTGATGCCGAGCCCGTACCGCTCGGACTCCCAGATGTAGAGCAGCACTCCGGCCGCCATCACCAGCGCGCCCGCCTGAAGCACCTTGCGCCCGAAGCGCGGCACCAGCTTCTGCACCGACACGCCGGCCGCCACGGAGACTGCGATCGAGAACGGTACGCCGGTCAGACCGGCCCGCAGCGGGGTCCAGCCCAGCCCCTCCTGCATGTACAGCGTCCACACCAGGAAGAAGATGCCGAGCGCGACCCCGAAGACCGTCTGCACGGCGATGCCCGCGGCGAAGCTCTTCACCCTGAACAGCGACAGCTCGACCAGCGGCGAACCGTCTCGCGCGCTCTTGCGCCGCTCGTACGCCACCAGCACCGCGAGCACGACGAACGCCCCGGCCATCGAGAGGTACCCCCACAGCGGCCAGCCCAGCTCACGGCCCCGGGTGAGCGGGTAGATCAGCATCAGCAGGCCGAGGGTGACGAGTGCGACGCCCACCAGGTCCAGCTTCAGGGCGCGCGGTGCCCTGGACTCGCTGATGAAGCGGCTGCCGAGGATCAGGCCGGCGATGCCGACCGGCAGGTTGATGAGGAAGATGGGCCGCCACTCGAGCCCGAAGAGGTTCCACTCGGTCAGCAGGGCGCCCAGCAGCGGCCCGGAGACGGCCCCCAGTCCGACGATCGCACCGAACAGTCCGAACACCTTGCCGCGTTCGTGCGCCGGGAAGGTGGCGTGCACGATCGACAGCACCTGCGGCACCATCAGCGCCGCCATGGCCCCCTGGAGGATGCGGGAGGCGACCAGCATCTCCGGGTTCACGGCGAGGCCGCAGAACGCGGACGCGACGGTGAAGCCGCCGATGCCGACGAGGAAGACCCGTTTGCGGCCGTGGATGTCGCCGAGCCGTCCGCCGGTGATCAGGCCGGCGGCGAAGGCGAGGGCGTAACCGGCGGTGATCCACTGGATCTGGCTGAAGGAGGCGCCCTCGTCCCGCCGGATCGAGGGGATGGCGATGTTCACGATGGTGACGTCGACCAGGTCCATGAACGCCGCGGTCATCACGATCGCGAGGGCGAACCACCGACGGCGATCGCTCGCGTCGGGCCGGGCTGGTGAGGGTTGGTCCGGGGTGTGCGTGAAGGTCATGGGAGGAAGCTAGGGGACCAGTAGGTCAGATGGCGTCCTAGATATGCGGCATCCTCGGAGGCATGACGACGGACACTCCGGCCCGGCTCCTGACGCTCCTCTCCCTCCTCCAGACGCCCCGCGAATGGCCGGGCGGCGAGCTCGCCGACCGGCTCGGGGTCTCCCGCCGCACGGTCCGGCGGGACATCGACCGGCTGCGCGAGCTGGGCTATCCCGTGCAGGCGTCCATGGGTGCCGACGGCGGCTACCGGCTGGTGGCCGGCAAGGCGATGCCGCCGCTCGTGCTGGACGACGAGGAGGCGGTGGCCATCGCGGTCGGACTGCGCGCCGGGGCCGGGCACGCCCTCGAGGGCGTGGACGAGGCGTCGGTACGGGCGCTGGCCAAGCTGGAACAGGTGCTGCCGGCGCGGCTGCGGCACCGGGTGGCCACGCTCCAGGCCGCCACGACGCCGCTGACCAGCGGGGACGGTGCGAGCATCGCCCCCGAGACGCTGACCGTCATGGCCTCGACGGTGGCCGGACGGGAGCGGCTGCGGTTCGCCTACCGCGCGGGCGACGGCGCCGAGACGCGACGCGTGACGGAGCCGTACCGGCTGGTGTCGACGGGGCGCCGCTGGTACCTGGTCGCCTACGACCTCGACCGGGACGACTGGCGGACCTTCCGGGTGGACCGGGTGAGCGAGCCGTTCGCGACCGGGGCGCGGTTCGCTCCGCGGGAGCTGCCGACCGGGAGCGCCGCGGAGTACCTACGGCGCTCGATGCAGCGGCGGGGCGACTCCTACGGGATCGTGGTCGAGTTCGACGCGCCTGCCGAGGCCGTCGCGGCACGGGTACCGCAGTGGATGGGAGTGCCGGAGGCGCCGGCCGGCGGTTCGTCGTGTGTCCTGCGGGCGACCGTGTCGGAATCGGTGGAGTGGTTGGCGGTGCGGCTCGCGACGCTGGGGGTGGAGTTCCGGGTGCGGGAACCGGCGGAACTGGTGGAGTGCGTACGGGAACTGGGAGCGAGGCTGGGGCGCGCAGGCGGACGTGAGGACCCGGCCCACGTCCTCCGCCCCACGGACGCCCCTGCTGCCCCTACTGCCTCTACTGCCCCTACTGCTGCCTCTACTGCCTCTACTGCCCCAACTGCATGAGACCGGGACCGCCCTCCCAAGCGAATCCCCGCACCACCTCGAGGTTCCGCAACGCCGACTCCAAGGGACTCCGCCCCTCCCCCGACGGCGGGCCCTCCGGGGAGGACGACGCCCAGTGCTCCACCGCCACGCGGACGGCCGTACTCGCCACGGCGGCCGCGAAGTGGAGGTCGGAGGAGGCCGCGAGCCGCGCGGCGACGTTGTCGTTCCCGCGGGCCAGCCGAGTGGCCAGAACCTCCGTGAGCGCCCGCTCCGTCGTGTGGCAGACCTCCGCCCACACCTTCCGCAGGGCCGGACTGGTCTCGGCCAGGCGGATGAGGGAGCGGGCCCATTCCCAGGAGGCGGCCGAGACTCCGGCACCCGGCGTCAGCGTGCGCCGTACGGCGTGTTCCAGCGCCTCGGGCGGGGACAGCTCGGCCGGGGCCTCGCGGACGGCCTCCGTCCAGCGCTCGGCGCCCAGGGCGTAGAGCGGGGCGACGGCCTCTTCCTTGGTCGCGAAGTAGCGGTAGAAGGTGCGCGGGGCGATACCGGCGGCCCGGGCGATGTCCTCGGCCCGGGTGGCCCGCAGTCCCTGCCGCACGAAGAGACGGGCCGCCGCACGGGCGATCTCCATCCGGGTCTCGGCCTTGCGCCGCTCGGTCAGGGACGCCGACCCCGCACCGCGACCGGAGACACGGGACGGCCCGTTGGCCGGGGACGGCCCCTGCGCGGGAGACAAGCCCTGCGTGGGAGACGGACCTTGGGCAGGACACGGACCCTGTGCCGGAGACGGACCCTGTGCCGGAGACGGACCCTGACCTTGAGCAGGAGACGGACCCTGTGCGGGAGACGGACCCTGGGCAAGAGACGGACCCTGGGCGGAGGATGCTGGGATGGTGCTGCTCACTTCGGCAGGCTATGCCGCTGTGGCAGAATCTGCCATTCGGCGGGCCACCCCGGGGTTCAGGTTCGGGGTGCCCCGCCTCTCCGATCCGCCGGCGCACGGCCACGTGCAGCCGCCCCGCCCTCCGCGTACGGAAGGAGCCGGGCCGGCGCCCCGGGGGGAGAGGCGCCAAGCCCGGCTCGGGAAGGTCCCGGCGCCGGGGGGAAGTGCGACGGGACGTGGTTCAAAGCGGCGGTCCGAGGCCCGTGGCCCCGGGCGCCGACTGCTGGGCCCGGAGTTCTTGTTCCCGGGCCCCCGCCAGTTGAAGCAGCGTTACACGGCCATGTTTGCGCGGGGTTCGGCCACCGGCGTACGCCCCACGCGTCACCTCACGCCCCCCACCTCACGACCGCCTACGCCGCCGCCTCGAAGCCGGTGTCACGCGCCAGCTTCTTCAGCTCCAGCAGCGCGTGCTTCTCGATCTGCCGGATGCGCTCACGGGTGAGCCCGTGCTCCTTGCCGACCTCGGTCAGCGTACGCTCGCGGCCGTCGTCGATGCCGTACCGCATCTTGATGATGGAGGCCGTGCGCGGGTCGAGGCGGCCGATGAGGTCGTCCAGCTCCTCGCTGCGCAGCAGCGTCATCACCGACTGCTCGGGCGACACGGCGGAGGTGTCCTCCAGCAGGTCGCCGAACTGGGTCTCGCCCTCGTCGTCCACCGACATGTTCAGCGAAACCGGGTCGCGGGCCCAGTCGAGCACGTCGACCACGCGCTCCGGCGTCGAACCCAGCTCGGCGGCGATCTCGGCGGGCTCCGGCTCGCGGCCGTGCTCGCGGTTGAACTCGCGCTGCACGCGCCGGATCCGGCCCAGCTCCTCCACGAGGTGGACGGGCAGGCGGATGGTGCGCGACTGGTCGGCGATCGACCGGGTGATCGCCTGACGGATCCACCAGGTCGCGTACGTCGAGAACTTGAAGCCCTTGCGGTAGTCGAACTTCTCGACCGCGCGGACCAGGCCGGCGTTGCCCTCCTGGATCAGGTCGAGGAGCGGCAGCCCGCTGCGGGGGTAGCGGCGGGCGACCGCCACGACCAGGCGGAGGTTGGAACGGATGAAGACGTCCTTGGCCCGCTCACCCTCGTCGATCAGGGCCTGCAGCTCCTCACGAGTGGCGTCGGCGCCGGTCTCCTCGTAGCCTTCGAGGACCTGCCGCGCGAAGACACCCGCCTCGATGGTCTGGGACAGCTCGACCTCCTTGGCGGCGTCGAGCAGCGGAGTCCGCGCGATCTCGTCGAGGTACATGCCGACCAGATCACGGTCGGCGAGCTCGCCGCCGCTGGCGCGGACGCTGGTTGCCGCGTCGGCCGTCTCGCCGGTGGCGGACTTACGACGGGCGACGGCACGGGTTGCCATGCGTGCTCCCTTGCGATGAGTGGTTCAGCGGGCGGTCCTGCGGACGCGTACGGCCACCGTGTGGGTTGTCCTCGGTCTCCGGTCACCGCTCCCCCGTCTCGGGGCTCGGGTCCCGCCTCCGGACTCTCTCCGGTCTCTCCGGACTCTCCTCGGGTGCCCTGCATCCGATGGAAACAACGACTGGAATCCGGACAGAATTCCCAACCCGCCCCCCGATTTTTCTGATCATGCAGTACCCTGTGCCGCCACACGAGGAGGCGCGATGCCGTCGGCACGTACAGAGGTCCAGGTCAGGCCGGGAACCGAGGAGGACCTCGAGGCCCTCACCGACCTCTACAACCACTACGTACGTGAGACGCCCATCACGTTCGACACCGAACCCTTCACCCCGCAAGAGCGCCGTCGTTGGCTGCTCTCCCACCCTGAAGACGGCCCGCACCGGCTGAGGGTTGCCACGGACGCGGACTCACAGGAGATTCTGGGCTACGCCACATCCGGCCCGTACCGCGCGAAGCCCGCCTACGGGACCTCGGTGGAGACCACCGTCTACGTCGCCCCGCACGCCGGCGGCCGCGGCATCGGCACGCTGCTCTACACGTCCCTGTTCGAGGCCCTGGCCGGCGAGGACCTCCACCGCGCCTACGCGGGCATCGCGCAGCCCAACGAGGCGTCCACCCGGCTGCACGAGCGCTTGGGCTTCCGGTACGTCGGCACCTACCGGGAGGTGGGCCGCAAGTTCGGCCGGTACTGGGACGTGGCCTGGTACGAGAAACCGCTGTAGCCCTGCCGCGGTCACGCCCGCGGCCACGCCGTAGGCCCGCGGTGGCCCGGCGCGAGCTCAGCCGAACTGCACCGACCGCTTCGCCAACCCCATCCAGAACCCGTCGATCACCGACTTCCGCAGGTCCAGTTCACCGGCCGCGTCCGCCGCCCCCATCGTCACGAACAGGGGCGCGAAGTGCTCGGTGCGCGGGTGGGCGAGCAGCCCCGCCGGGGACTTGCGGGCGAAGTCCAGCAGCCCGTCCACGTCACCGGCCTCCAGCGCGCGCCGGCCCCAGTCGTCGAACTCCGCGGACCAGGAGGGGACGCCCGCCTGCCGCAGGGCGGCCAGGTTGTGGGTGAAGAACCCGGAGCCGACGATCAGCACACCCTCGTCGCGCAGCGGCGCGAGCCGACGGCCGACCTCCATGAGCCGCGCCGGGTCGAGGGTCGGCATGGAGACCTGGAGGACCGGGATGTCGGCGTCGGGGTACATCTCGACCAGCGGCACGTACGCACCGTGGTCGAGGCCTCGGTCGGGGACGTCCTGCACCGGCGTACCGGGGGCGCGCAGCAGCTTGCGTACGGACTCGGCGAGCTCGGGGGCGCCGGGAGCCTCGTAGCGCACCCGGTAGTAGTGCTCCGGGAAGCCCCAGAAGTCGTGGACGAGGGGGACGGTCCGGGTGGCACCGAGGGCGAGCGGCGCCTCCTCCCAGTGGGCGGAGACGACGAGGACGGCCCTGGGGCGCGGCAGGGCGGCGGCCCACGCGGCGAGTTCGCCGGGCCAGACCGGGTCGTCCGCGAGCGGCGGGGCGCCGTGGCTGAGGTAGAGGGCGGGCATGCGCTCCTGGGTGGCGGCGGACATGGGGCGGCTCCCGATCTGCTCGAAGTGTCACGCGAAGTCATTCCAAGCATTACTTGAAGTATCAACCTCACGTATCCACGCGAAATGTACCCGGATTTTGTTTAATGTTCAAGAAGTCGTTTCGTACAGTGGGATACATGAACACGGCATCCACCCCCGCACCCGCCGACGGACCTCGCTGGCTCAGCGCCGACGAACAGCTCGTCTGGCGCTCCTACATCGAGGCCGCCACCCTCCTCGAGGACCACCTCGACCGACAGCTCCAGCGCGACGCGGGCATGCCGCACGTCTACTACGGCCTGCTGGTCAAGCTCGCCGAGTCCCCGCGACGGCGGATGCGCATGACGGAGCTGGCCCGGTACGCGAAGATCACGCGCTCCCGGCTCTCGCACGCGGTCGCCCGCCTGGAGAAGAACGGCTGGGTGCGCCGCGAGGACTGCCCCTCCGACAAGCGCGGCCAGTTCGCCATCCTCACGGACGAGGGGTACGAGGTACTGCGCCGGACCGCTCCGGGCCACGTGAACGCCGTACGCCAGGCCGTCTTCGACCGGCTCACCCCCGAACAGCAGAAGTCCCTCGGCGAGATCATGCGGATCGTCGCCGAGGGACTCCAGCCGAGCGAAGCGGGTGCGGACCTGCCCTGGCTGCGCTGAGCGCGGCCGGGGCAGGTCCGGGGACCCGCGGCCCCACCGGCGCCGGGCGCGCGGTAGGGGGCAGGTCCGGGGAACCGCGCGTACGGGGCGTCCCCTCCCCGTACGCGCGGATGGAACCGGCGGGTGCGTGGGTCAGTGGGCGATGACCGGCACCGGCAGCTCGTCCTCGACCCCGTCGGCCGAGCCGGAGCCCGTGACGGCGGTGCCGCCCGGGCGGCCGGCGTTGAC
Source organism: Streptomyces lancefieldiae (assembly GCF_031845825.1). Taxonomy (NCBI): domain Bacteria; kingdom Bacillati; phylum Actinomycetota; class Actinomycetes; order Kitasatosporales; family Streptomycetaceae; genus Streptomyces; species Streptomyces lancefieldiae. The sequence continues at coordinate 275,997 of NZ_JAVRFH010000005.1, forward strand.
GAAGGTCAGGGCGATCACGGCCGCCACGGCCAGGATGCCGACGGCGAGCCAGATCGCGCTGGTGTAGCCCTGCACCTGGCCCTCCAGCTGGACCAGCTGCTGCTGGGACCGGGAGGTCGCGCCGCCGATGTGGTCGGCGATGTAGGACGTGGTGGCCGAGGCGGCGATCGTGTTCAGCAGCGCCGTACCGATCGCGCCGCCCACCTGCTGCGAGGTGTTGACCATCGCGGAGGCGACACCGGAGTCCCGCGGCTCCACACCCTGCGTGGCCATGGACATGGCCGGCATGAACGCCGTACCCATGCCGAGACCGAGCAGCAGCATGCCGGGCAGCAGCACGGCGGCGTAGGAGGTGTCGACCTCCAGCTGGGTCAGGAACAGCATGCCCACGGCGGCGACCAGGAAGCCGGGGCCCATCAGCAGCCGGGGCGCGACCCGGGTCATCAGCCGGGTGCCGATCTGCGTCGAACCCGTGATCATGCCCGCGATCATCGGCAGGAAGGCGAAGCCGGTCTTCACCGGCGTGTAGCCCTTCACGATCTGCAGGTAGTAGGTCAGGAAGAGGAACAGGCCGAACATGGCGATGATCGCCAGGCCCAGGGAGAGGTAGACCCCGCCCCGGTTGCGCTCGGTGATCACGCGCAGCGGCAGCAGCGGCGCCTTGACCTTCGCCTCGACGAGCACGAAGGAGAGGAGCAGCACGGCGGCACCGACGAACATGCCGACCGTCGTCGCGTCGCTCCAGCCCTCGGACTCGGCGCGGGTGAAGCCGTAGACGAGCGCGACCAGGCCGAGGGTGGACAGGAACACACCGGGGATGTCGAGCGGCGAACGGTTGCGGCCGCCCTGCGGCTCACGGATGACGAAGTAGGCACCGGCCGCGGCGACGACCGCGAACGGGATGTTGACGAAGAACGTCCAGCGCCAGTTCAGGTACTCGGTGAGGAAGCCGCCGAGGATCAGACCGACGGCGCCACCGCCACCGGCGATCGCACCGTAGATGCCGAACGCCTTGGCGCGCTCCTTGGCGTCCGTGAACATCACGGCCAGCAGGGAGAGCGCGGCGGGCGCGAGCAGCGCGCCGAAGACGCCCTGGAGGGCGCGGGAGCCGAACATCATCGCCTCGTTGGTGGCCGCGCCGCCGAGCGCCGAGGCGACGGCGAAGCCGGCCAGACCGAGGACGAAGGTGCGCTTGCGTCCCCACAGGTCGGCTATGCGGCCGCCGAACAGCAGCAGACCACCGAAGGCGAGGGCGTATGCCGTGACGACCCACTGCCGGTTGCCGTCGGAGATGCCGAGGTCCTGCTGGGCGGAGGGAAGGGCGATGTTCACGATGGTGGCGTCGAGGACGACCATCAGCTGGGCGAGCGCGATGAACACGAGCGCTTTCCAGCGGCCGGCGTCCGGGACGCCGGGAGCCTTGACGGCTGTTTCAGACATGGGGGTACCCACTTCGGGACTTCGTGACGGAAAAAACGTGAGCAAAGGAACGGCTCGTCCACGGCGACGGCCGGTGTCAGCAGAGGTCGGGGCGGTGGTCGGCAGAGGTCGGAGCAGTGTCACGCGTCGGGACGCGGACGGCGGGGCGTTGCGTGACTAGTCGCAGGGCCGGCGCAGGTCCTCCATGGTCACGGGGGTCCCCGGCAGCTCGGAGGGGGCCGGAGCCCGCAACCCGTCCAGGAACAACTGCAGGTGGCGGTGGACGAACCGGTCGGCGCTCAGACACCCGGTACCGGCCGGGGGCCGGCTCAGCTGGGCCGCGACGATCATCACGTCGCCCACGCCCACGTCCGCACGGAGCTGACCGGCCGCCTTCGCCCGGTCCATGACCTCGGCGACGAGCCGCTCGACCCGTTCGCGCGCCGCTACCAGGTCGGGGTGGTACTGGTCGAAGGTGCTGGACACCATGGGACACAGGGCGCTGATCCGCTCGTCGACGGAGACGTGCACGAAGCGCTCCAGCGCCTCGAAGGCGTCGCCGCTCTCCGCGAGCGCGAGTTCGGCCGCCCGTGCCGTACGGTCCATGACCGAGCAGACGACCTCGCGGACGAGGGCGTCACGGTCGGGGAAGTTGCGGTACACCGTGGCGTTGCCGACACCGGCCCGGCGGGCGACGTCGTCGAGCGGCACGTCGGGGCCGTGCTCGACGAACATCTCGCGGGCGGCGGTGACGATCCGCTCCCGATTGCGCAGGGCGTCGGCGCGGGGCCGGGTCACCTTGCGCTGCTCGGGGGCTGCGGTCTGCACGGCGTACTCCTCGATGACGGGGGTGATGACTGGATGATGACGGAATGATGTCTGGGTCATGACCGCGGTCACGACCACGGCGAGCGATCCGGGGAGGGAATCCCCGTTTCGCGCGGACACAGGTCTAAACGGGGAAACGATCCCCGGTTATTTCCCGCACCCGCACCCATTCGTCGTGACCTGCGTCACATGCCGGAAGGTGCCTCCAGCCGCATCGACCGCCTCGGGGGTGCCCCGGTGTTCCGCTGGTCTTCCGCTGGTCTTTCGTGGGTCTTATGTGGGTCTTCCGCGGGTCTTCCGCGGATCTCTCGTCGGCCTCCCGCCGGTCCCTCACCGATCGGCGGCCCCCGGTCGGCGGTTGCCGATCGGCGGCTACCGACGAGAAACCCACGATCGGCCGCTCCAGCGCGCGCCCGCGCACCCCTCGACACAGGGTGATGTCAAGGGTGCAGCCGGTGTCCGGCGGCTGCCGGGGTCCGGGAGGTCTGCATGCAGCCGCAGCCGCAGGCGCAGGCGCCGAGCTGTCGGATACGCCCGCGCCGGCTGGCCGCGCTCGCCACCGTCACCGTCCTGACCCTCGCGGTCAGCACCTCGGCGGTCAACGGGCACCTCACGCCGGACACGACCGCGGCGGGCCCGGGCCCGGCCACCCTCTCCCACTCCTCCGCGCACGGCCCCTGCTTGATCAGCGCAGGCCCCGAGATCCAGATGTCCGAGGGCGTCCCCACCACCACCGGCTACGCCCGCTCCACCGGCACCGTCCGCGCCCTCACCCTGATGATCGACTTCTCCGACGCGCCCGGAGAGGGCAAGGCGCTCGACCGTTTCGCCGAGTTCTTCCCGCAGACCCAGAAGTGGTTCCGGACCAGCTCCTACGGCCGCCTCGACTACCGCCCCGCGACCCCGATCCGCGACTGGCTGCGGATGCCGAAGTCCCTCGCCGAGTACGGCATAGAGCGCGGCGCCCCCTTCGACCCCGGCTACCGGCAACTGGTCCAGGACCTGGTGGCGGAGGCCGACGAGAAGGTGGACTTCCGGTCCTACGACCTCCTGAACGTCCTGGTCACCCCGAACGCCGGCCCGTCCGCCCTGGACACGGTCCTGTCCGTGACCTTCGCCGGCAACGCCGAGGCCCCGGTCGCCGACGGCGTCCCGGTGGCGAACGCCTCCTTCGTCTACTCCCGCCAGGACGACGGCTCCGGCTCCTACGACAAGACCGGCTACCGCGTCCTCCCCCACGAGAACGGCCACGTCTTCGGCCTGCCCGACCTCTACACCCAGGAGGGCGGGGGCGCGGTCGGCCACTGGGACATCATGAGCGAGGACTGGGGAGCCAACAACGACCTGCTCGGTTGGCACAAGTGGAAACTGGGCTGGCTGGACCGCACCCAGGTGCACTGCGCGTCGGCGTCCGGGACGACGGAGTACACGCTGACACCGCTGGCCCGCAAGGGCGGTGACAAGCTCGTGGTCGTCCCGCTGGACGCCAGGTCCGGGTACGCCGTCGAACTGCGCACCCGCGAGGGCAACGACGAGGTCGTGTGCCAACCGGGCGTGCTGATCTACAAGATCGACGCGGACGTGGACACGGGAATGGGCCCGGTGAGGGTCTACGACTCCCACCGCGACAGCGGAGGCTGCACCCGCAGCCCCAACGTCCACGCCGAACTGTCGGACGCCGCCTTCACACCGGGCGAGACCTTCAAGGACCCGCGCCGGCGCATCACGATCGCGGTGTCGGGGGCCAACCGGAAGGGCGACCACCGGGTGCGGATCACGCGCGGCTGAGACGCGTACGGGGAACGACGCGGGCCGCTCCAGCCACTCCACCCTCCACGGCCCCACCGCTCCACCGCTCCACCGGTCCCACTGGTACTACTGGCCACCAGGCCGCCTCCACAGGCTCCACAGGCTCCACAGGCTCCAAGGGCTCAACCGGCATTACGGTAGGCCTGCCGCGACCGCCGTACCGGAGAGCCGATGCCCGCCAACACCACGAACGACGCCGCCCGCGACGAGGCCGCCGCCGTACCGGGCACACAGGCCGGAAACACACCACAGCCGGCAGCCCCGACCACCCCGCCCGCACCGGCGGAGGCGACCGCCCCGGCCGAGGCGGTCGCACCGCTACTGCGCGGAATCGCCGTACTGCGGCGGCTGACCGAGGCGGACGGCGGCACCCTCAGCCTCAGCGCGCTGGAGAAGGCCACCGGCCTGGCCCGCTCCACGGTCGACCGCGTCACGGCGACCCTCGCCCGCATGGACTACGTCCGCCTGGACGGCCGCGACGTGACCCTCGCCCCCCGACTGATGGAACTGGGCAACGCCTACCTCGCCGCCCTCCGCCTCCCCGCGCTGCTGTCCGCCCGAGCCGACGCCCTGGCCGACGAACTGGACGAGTCGGTCTCCCTCGCGGTCGGCGACCGCGACGGCATCCGCTTCATCCACCAGGCCACCCGCCGCCGCGCGATGTCCCTGAGCTTCCGCATCGGCGACCTGCTCCCCGCCGAACGCACGGCGCCGGGCCCGCTGTTCGCCACGGAGTGGACGGAGACCGACTGGCAGCGCTGGCACGACCGCAGGGCGTCGGACCCGCAGGACCGGGCCTTCCCCGCCGTGCCCCCACGCGAACACGCCGCCCCGGACACGGACTTCGAACTCCGCACGGCCCGAGCCGCGGCGGACGGCTGGGCGCTGGACGACCAGCTGATCGAACCGGGCCTGATCGCGATCTCGGCTCCCGTACGGGATCCCCGCACCGGCCGCGTGGCCTGCGTGGCGAGCGTGGTGAGCCACACCAGCCGCCACACGGCCGAGGACCTGTGCACGACCCTGCTCCCCCGCCTCCGCTCGGCGGTGCGGTCGATGGAGGACGACCTGCGCACCGCCCCGCCCCCGGAACCGGGCGCACCCCCCGCCGGCCTGGCCACGTGGACGGGCGCGTCGAAGCAGGAACTCGGCCGGGAGTTCATCGAGTCCCTGGCCCGCGGCCTGACGGTACTGACCGCCTTCGGCGAGGGCCGTTCACCACTGACCCTCACGGAGGTCGCGAAGGCGACGGGCCTGGCCCGCGCCACGGCACGCCGCGCCCTGATCACCCACGAACACGCGGGCCTGGTGACCCCGACCCCCGACCGCCACGCCTTCACCCTCACCCCCCGCGTCCTCTCCCTCGGCTTCCCACCCCTCTCCCGCACCTCCCTCCCCCAGATCGCCCAACCCCACCTGACCGCCCTCGCCGACCGCGTCCACGAGTCGGCCTCGCTGGCCGTCCTGGCGGACTCGGGCGAAGAGATCCAGTACACGGCCCGGGCGGCCACGAGCCGGGTGATGAGCGCCCACGTCGCGGTCGGCACCCGCCTCCCGGCGCACGCGACGTCACTGGGCCGCGTCCTGCTGGCCGACCTCCCGACCGCCGACTCCCGCTCCGAGGTCCGGACCCAGGGCTACGCCCTGGTCGACCAGGAACTGGAGGCCGGCCTGCGCTCCCTCGCGGTCCCGGTACGCGACCGCACGGGCCGGGCGGTGGCGGCGGTGAACGTGGCCATGCACGCCGCCCGCCGAACGGCGGCGGCCTGCGTGACGGACCTCCTGCCGGAGCTCAAGGAAACAGCGGGACGCATCGAGGCGGACCTACGAGTGGCGGGCCGCTTCCGCAGCGTCCCCCTCACCTGACCGACCGACGCCCACCGGCCCACCCGCTACACTGTCGGCGGTGGCACACCCACACCCAGCACCACCGCCACCGCACCACGACCGGCCTTCGTAGCTCAGGGGATAGAGCACCGCTCTCCTAAAGCGGGTGTCGCAGGTTCGAATCCTGCCGGGGGCACAACGCGTTACCGCTCTGACCTGGGGGTTTCTTCCCCAGGGAGGGCCCCTACTCGGCCTCGTCCAACGACCACGGTCCTCGCAACTCCCACAGATCGCGGGTGTTGCGAGGACCGTCAGAACCCAAGCTCCTCGTCCGGGGCCGTTTTGCGTGAGCGGACGGAGAGTGGGCGAACGTGGCATACTTGAAGTATGGCAACCCGGAAGATCACCATCACCGTGCCGGAAGAGCTGGTGGAATCGATCAAGGAGCGCGTCGACGCACGCGGAGTGTCCGGCTATATCGCGGCCGCCGCCGCTCATCAGGACGCCATGGACCGACTGCGCGAGCTGGCCGGGCGCCTCGAGGAAGAGCACGGCGCCGTGACGGACGACGAGCAGCAGGCAGCGCTGGACCGCATCGCCGCCATTGACGGCTGGCATGACGAGCAGCGATCACATTCGGACGAGGCCGCGTGAGCCGCACCGCCCGGGCGAGGCTGCATCGGCCGCGACAGCGCGTCTTCGTGTTCGACTCCGAGGCTCTCTCCAAGGCGGTTCAGGGCGATCGGGAGATGGCAGCGCTGATCAAGACGGCTCCACGGCTCGACATCCCGATCGTCACCTCGGCGCTCACGACCTTGGAGGCATGGGACCCTCGCGAAGCGTCGAGGCAGGCGCTGTGGAACTGGACGCTGTCCCGGATCCGCGTCGTGCACACGGACGACCAGGTGATCGCCATGGCGCGCGACATGCTGAAGACAGCCCGCCTGCATGGGCACAAGTACGCCATCGACGCAATTCTGGCGGCCGTGGCCGGGCAGGAAGCCGCGCAGGGAGCTGAGGCAACCGTCTTCACCTCCGACACCGACGACATGAATCAGCTCCTCGCCGGACACTCCGTGCGAGTCGAGAAGGTCTGACGAGACGCCGCCCACACTTCACTCCGACGACTCGCCGGCTCCCCCGACTGCCCGCTGGCCGTACACCGACAGGCACCCTCCGTTACGGGTGTCAAGCCGACCGCCGGGACGGAAAAGCCCAAGCGCGCTCTACAAGTTGCGGAGGTACGAGGACATCGGCCCAGAACCAACCGTCACCGGCCTCACCGATGATCGTGGACGGTCGGTCGCGCCGTCACCCCGCAGGCGGCTCAGCATTATTGACGGAGACGATCAGATACGGGTCGATCTGCAACCAGAAGGCACCGCCGTCCCGTTGGACCGCTCCGTCGAATCCCATACCGCGCAGCCGCTTCCATGCCGCAAGGACGTCGGTGATCGCGACGCGGAGTTGGGCTCCTGGAACATCCGTGGCCCGCTCCTTGCGGTACCACTGCCTGATGACCAGGTTCTCGTAGGAGACCCAGTCCTTGCCGCGGCGGGACGTGGTCATCCCCAGAGCTGTGAGGGCTTCGTTCACGCGGCCGATGTCGGTGACAGGCAAGTACGCGCCCCGCAGTCGGGGTTGTACAGGTGATCGGTTCTCGATGTCCGCCGGCGCCTCCGCGCGAGGCACATCGTGGACATCGTCTCCCGTTTCCACGCGCCGCACCGCACGGATGAGGAAGAGGTTCTGACCGTCCACAGTGGTCAGACGAGTGCAATATGCAGAATCCTAAAGCGGGTGTCGCAGGTTCGAATCCTGCCGGGGGCACAAGGGAGAAGGCCACCTAGGAACGTTCCTATGTGGCCTTTGACATCCACTTCTGACATCAACGCGGGCGGTCACCCACGATCAGGGCACCGCTTCCTGAGCAGCCGGTCCATGTGGCCCATGGCTTCACGCTGCGTGTCCCGCACGACGTGCGTGTGGACGTCCATGGTGATGCTGATCTGTGAGTGTCCGGGGAACCCCGTCACGACGCGAGGCGCGACTCGCTTAGGGCTAGGGGACTAGATTTTCCATATGCCTGAGCAGCCGTCCTGTCTCCGCATCGCCGATGAACTCCAGCGGCGGATCGCGGAGCATGTGTGGGGGCCGGAAGACCGCCTGCCCTCCCGCGCTCAGATCACCCAGGAGTGCGGAGTGGGCGAGAACGTGGTCCGCAGAGTTCAGGAGCTGCGGATCCCAAGGTGTGTGGGAGGGCCGCGCCGGGTCGGGTGCCTATGTCGCCGAGCCCCGACAGCGGGCACGCGTGGTGCGGTGATCAGCGTGCGAGCAGCCGAACGGTCACCCTTCCGGGCCGACATGAAGGCCGTCGGCAGGCAAGGAGACTGGGAGAGCCTGACAGGCGCCAAGGTGCCGGCCCCCGCAGACATCGCCGCGCGAGTCGGGATCGTCGAGGGCGAGCTGTGCATGCGGACGACGTACGAGTTCCTGGCGGACGGCAGGCCGGTGCAGTTGTCGACGAGCTGGGAAAGATGCCTGGTCACGCACATCCGGCGGACGTACTACAGCGACGGCGGTCGACCCGCGCCGGGACAGCGGACATCGTGATGCCCGCGGCACACTGCGAGATCGTCTACGAGTTCCCGGTCAACCGGGGACAGCGCGAAGGGAGAAGCCGATGGGGCGCCGCAGAGGAAACCGTGGGGACACCGCAGCCGTGACCGCGACGGTGCGTGAGTGGAGCGACGAGGAGGGCTGGGGTGTCCTCGACTCGCCCGAGACTCCCGGAGGGTGCTTCGGCCACTTCTCCGACATTCAGGCGCCCGGCTTCCGCACGCTGTCGCCAGGGCAGCAGGTCGTTCTCACCTGGGAAGCGCCCGGCTTCAAGCAGGACGGATACGACTACCGGGCGGTGAGCATCGTTCCCCGCTCTGTCTGACATCCACGGCTGACATCAACGAGGCCGAACGGCGGCGTGCGACAGCACCCCTGGGCGGCCGCCGGACCAGCCGACGACGGCACCAGGGGCGGGGGTACCGAACTCCTTAAGCAGGTGTCGCATGTTCGAATCCTGCTGGGGCACAGAACCAACCGCAGGTCAGGAGGGTAAGTAGCCATCCCGCGCTCGGTGATCCCGATGGACGCGTACTTTTCGTCGAGGACCTGGCGGCGCCGCTCAGCCTCCGGCTCGTCGATCCAGTACGGCTGTAGCCGGTCGGCCAGTTCGGTCCCGCCGGTTCCTGCTCGCCGCGCGGGCCGGGGTCTCCCTGCGGGCCGGCCGGTCCTGTCTGCCGCGCCGGGAACAGCCGGTCCGGTCGGCGCGGTTGCATCGACCGGGGGACCGGCGCCGCATGGGCGGGGAACACGGAGACCACGAGGTCGTCCGCGCCGTCAGGATCCGGGCCCCGGGTCGCGGTACGCCCGCCGCGCACTCGGACCAAGACGTGTTTCCGCAGGAGGACTGCTTGATGACTGACCGGCCCTTGACGCTCATGGCAGTACACGCCCACCCCGACGACGAGGCCACCGGAACCGGAGGGGTCCTCGCGCGGTACGCGGCGGAAGGCGTCCGCACGGTGCTCGTGACGTGTACCGACGGCGGTTGCGGTGACGGGCCGGGGGGCGTCAAGCCGGGCGATCCCGGGCATGATCCGGCGGCGGTCGCTCTGATGCGCCGTCAGG
>NZ_JAVRFH010000060.1:0-43442 GCF_031845825.1 Streptomyces lancefieldiae
CGTCCCGGTCCGGGTCCGCGTAGACGGCCACGCTCGCGATCCCGGCGTCCCGGCAGGCCCGGGCCACGCGGACAGCGATTTCGCCACGGTTGGCGATGAGCACCTTGCGCACGATTGAGGCTCCCTCTCGAAGTGGATCAGCGATACGGACCGCCTGTCGGCCCGGTGGGGGCCACGGGGTTCAGCGCGGCAGGGGCAACCGCACGTCGACGCGGGTGCCGTCGCCCGGGGCGCTGGTGACCGTCAGCCGGCCGCCGAGGTCCTCCATCCGGTCGCGCATCGCGTCGAGCCCCACATGGCCCCTCACGCCGGGTGCGTGACCGGGGTCGAAGCCGGGGCCGTCATCCTGGACGGCGGCGTGGGCCCACCAGCGGGTGACGCGCACGCTGACCGTGACCGCGTGCCCGGGCGCGTGCCGCAGACTGTTCCGGAGTGCCTCACGCAGTACGAGGAAGATGCCGCGGCGTTGTGCTTGCGACAGCAGGCCCTCGTTGCCGGTCCATTTCACCGCGACCGGCGTGCTCGGCGGAAACTCCGTCGCCACGAACTCGTGCAGTGCGTCCCTCAGCCCCGGCACGACCAGGGCGCCGTGCAGGTCGTGCAGCACCTGCCGCACGCCGTGCTCCGCCTCGCCCAACGCCGTGTCCAGGGCTTCGAGGCCCATGGCGGGGGAACCGGCCTCCGACACGGCACCGTGGAGGTGACGGCGCGCCGCGCCGAGCGCCGCGCCCACGTGGTCATGCAGGTCGCGGGCGATCCTGCGCCGCACACTGCGGCAGCAGTCGGCGTCCTCCACACGGTCACGAGCCGCCGGGCTGCGCAGCCGGTCACCCAGCATCCGAACGGTGCCGGCCGCCTGGGCGGCACCGTCACCTCCGCCGACGAACGCGAAGTCCGGAGCTTCGAGGAGCTCCAGACAGACGCACTCCATGAGCAGTCCACACGCGACGGCCTGCTGGTAGGGCGTCACCCCGGCGTCCCGCAGGGACCGCTCACCGCCGTCACGCGCGCCCAGAAGACTGTCCCGAGCGTACGCGAGGAGGGCGTCACGGGCCGCTTCGTCCGCCCTCGGGCCAAGGGCAGCGGCCAAGGCCGTCCCGAAGCGCCGCAGAATCCACCCCGCGCGGGCGGGCACCGACCACTTGGCGACGCCGATCGACAGGAACCGCGTTCTCGGCCCGGGACCGGCCACACGCCGGGTGGCCGCCCGGGCAAGACCCTCCTGCAGCGCCTCCGCCAGGCAGCGGGGCATATCGGCGGCATCCCCGGCCGGGGAATTCATGGTGCGCTCGTGTGAACTGACCATGCCTGGAAGCTATACGACACCTTGTGCCGGGCGATCACCGTCCGGAAATTCTTCGGTACGGCCACGTGAGATGCTCCGATTACCGGATCGTGGCGCTCCCTTCCCGGCGTCCGAAAGTGGCTGTGTCGTCGGCCACATCTGGTATGCGGGGCCTCTGAGCAGCCAATTACTCGACAGTTCCAGACGTTCCATTCAGGTCCCGTATGTTCCGGGAGCAATGGATTACGCGAAGGACGTGACATGGACTCTGTGACCACGGAAGTCGGAGCCGACCGAGGCCCGACCGCCGTCGCCGACCCGGCCGCGCTGCGTGAGGTCATGGCGCGGTTCGCCACGGGTGTCACCGTGCTGTCCACCGGCGGTGAACACATCCACGGGATGACCGCGAACGCGTTCACCTCCGTCTCCCTCGATCCACCGGCGGTGCTGTGCTGCGTCGGCCGGAGCGCGGTGATGCACGAGGCCATCACCGCCGCAGGTCACTTCGGTGTCTCCATCATGGAGGCCACCCAGGAAGATGTGGTGCGGTTCTTTGCGGACAAACACCGGCCGCTTGGCCCGGAGCAGTTCAGCCGGATCGACTGGACGCCCGGACGGCACACCGGCGCCCCCCTGCTGACCGGCGCACTGGCCTGGCTGGAGTGCGATCTGTCGACCGCGTACAGCTTCGGCGACCACTCGATCTTCGTCGGCCAGGTCGTCGAGGCACGGCGCGGCAGCGGCCACGACGGCCTGCTGTTCTTCGACGGCACGTTCCAGCGGGCTGTCGCGCGCGGCGCGTGAAGGCAACTCGCGTACGGCGCCGGACGCGGCCGAGGACATTCACATTGTCAATCGATGTCAAGGGCCCGTCAATCGATGTTCAGAACTCGTGTTGTTTCGAGCAGTTGATAATTCGGCAAGGAAAGGGCAGCCGGGCGTGATGACGAGTAAGGGCAGTTCTGCGGAGAACCTGGGTCCGCACGCGGCGAAAGACGCCGTCGCAGTCGTCGGAATGTCCTGCCGACTGCCGATGGCGCCCGATCCCGCCGCTTTTTGGAACCTCCTTCGCAACGGCACGGATGCCGTCACCGACGTACCGTCCGACCGCTGGGAATCGGTGGAGGCGCCCGCGCAGGCAGGTGTGCGCAGGGGCGGGTTCCTGGAGAACGTCGGCGACTTCGATGCGGGGTTCTTCGGCATCTCGCCGCGTGAGGCGGCAGCCATGGACCCGCAGCAGCGGCTCGTCCTCGAACTCGCCTGGGAGGCTCTGGAGGACGCCGGGACCCTACCCTCCGACCTGCGCGGCACTCGTACCTCGGTGTTCGTGGGGACCATCCGCTCCGACTACGAGAGCCTCGTCGGTCAGTACGGCTCCTCAGCGATCACGCAGCACACGATGACCGGTGTCAATCGCGGCATCATCGCCAATCGCGTCTCGTACCACCTGGGCCTGCGCGGCCCGAGCCTCACCGTCGACACCGCCCAGTCCTCCTCGCTCGTCGCCGTGCACCTGGCCTGTGAGTCGCTGCGTACCGGCGAGTCGTCCATGGCCATCGCCGCCGGCGTCAATCTCAACATCCTCGGCGAGACCGCGGTCACCGAAGAGCGCTTCGGCGGCCTCTCCCCCGACGGAGTGCCGCGCACCTTCGACGCCGGTGCCAACGGGTTCGTACGGGGGGAGGGCGGCGGACTCGTCGTCCTCAAGCCCCTCGCCCGTGCCCTCGCCGACGGCGATCGCATTCACGGCCTGATCCGCGGCAGCGCGGTCAACAACGACGGCGCCACCCCGGGGCTCACCGTGCCCAGCGGCGAGGCGCAGCAGCAGGTGCTGCGCGAGGCGTACGCCAAGGCGGGCATCGATCCCTCCGAGGTCCAGTACGTCGAGCTGCACGGCACGGGTACGCCGGTGGGTGACCCCATCGAGGCGAACGCGCTCGGTGGGGTCCTCGGCTCGGCGCGCGACGCCTCGGGCCGGCTGCTGGTCGGCTCGGCGAAGACCAATGTCGGCCATCTGGAGGGTGCCGCCGGCATCACCGGCCTCATCAAGGCGCTGCTCAGCATCAGCCACCGGGAGATCCCGGCAAGCCTCCACTTCCGGTCCCCCAACCCGGCCATCGATCTGGAGGCCCTGGGGCTGGCCGTCGTCGACCGGCTGACTCCCTGGCCCCGTCCGGAGCGCCGGCTCGTGGCCGGAGTCAGCTCGTTCGGTATCGGCGGCACCAACTGCCACGTGGTGCTTTCGGAAGGGCCGTCGACGGACTCCGTCCCGGATTCCGCGGCCACGCCGTCCGGAAACGGGGCCGGTGTGGTGCCGTGGCTGGTCTCCGGCCGGGGTGTCGGCGCACTGCGCGCACAGGCCGCCAAGCTTCTGGACTTCCTGTCCGCCGAATCCGCGACGTCGGATCCCATCGATGTGGGCCATGCGCTGCTGACCACCCGCACCGCCTTCTCCGACCGCGCCGTGGTGCTCGGCGAGGACCGCACGGCCCTGCTCGCCGGCCTGGGCGCGGTCAGCCGGGGCGAACCCGCTCCAGGGGTGGTCACCGGTTCCGTGCAGGAGGGCCGGACCGCCTTCCTGTTCACCGGGCAGGGCGCCCAACGCATCGGCATGGGAAGGGAGTTGTACGAGGCCTTCCCCGTCTTCGCCCAGGCCTTCGACACCGTCCTCGACCACATCGACCTCCCCCTGCGCGAAGTCGTCTGGGGCGACGACACCGAGCGGATCAACCGCACCGAATTCGCCCAGCCCGCCCTGTTCGCCGTCGAGGTCGCCCTCTACCGCCTCGTCGAGTCCTGGGGCGTCACACCCGACTACCTCGCCGGACACTCCATCGGCGAACTCGCCGCGGCCCACGTCGCCGGAGTCCTCACCCTCGCCGACGCGGCCACCCTGGTCACCGCACGCGGCCGGCTCATGCAGGCCCTGCCCGAGGGCGGCGCCATGATCGCCCTGCAGGCCACCGAGGAGGAGGTCCTCCCGCACCTCACCGGCCAGGTCACCGTCGCCGCCGTCAACGGGCCCGAATCCCTGGTCGTGTCCGGCGACGAGACCGAGGCCCTCGCCGTCAAGGCCCACTTCGACGACCTGGGCCGCAAGACCACCCGCCTCAGGGTCTCCCACGCCTTCCACTCCCCCCTCATGGAACCCATGCTCGACCAGTTCCGTGAGACGGCCCGTTCCCTGACGTACCAGGCGCCCCGTATCCCGGTGATCTCCAACGTCACCGGTGGGCCCGCCACCGAACTCACCGACCCCGAGTACTGGGTGCGCCACATCCGCGAGGCCGTCCGCTTCGCCGACACCATCCGGCATCTCGACGCCCAGGGCGTCACCACCTACGTCGAGATCGGCCCCGACGCCGTCCTCGCCGCGCTCGTCGGCGCGTCGGCGCGGGGAGAGGACGTGCTGGCCGTCCCGGTGCTGCGCGCGGGGCGCGACGAGCGGCGGGCGATGCTGACCGCCCTCGCCACGGCCCATGTGCGCGGCATCGAGGTGGACTGGTCGGCTGCCTACGCCGGGCACGGCGGCGGACACACCGCACTGCCCACGTACGCCTTCCAGCGCAGCCATCACTGGATCGGCGGCCGTCCCGTCGAACGGACGGCGCCCTCGGCCCCGGCCCGGTCCGCGGAGGCGGCCCCGGTGCCGCGCGGTGAGCTGGGCGCACGGCTCGCGGGACTGTCGGAAGGTGACCGGGAGCGAGCCGTCACGGACCTGGTGACCGGGCGGATCGCCGCGGTCCTGGAGTACTCCCCGGACCAGCGGGTCGACCTCCGGCTGCCGTTCAAGGAACTGGGATTCGACTCGCTGATGTCGGTGGAGCTGCGCAACCAGCTCGGCGCCGCGACCGGCCTCGCCCTGCCCGGCGGACTGCTCTTCGACCACCCGACGCCCGCCGCGGTCATCGCCCACCTGGGTGCCGAGCTGACCGGCACGGCGGACGCCGACGCCGACGTGTTCGTGCCCCAGGCCGTGCATGCCGACGAGCCGATCGCCATCGTGGGTATGGCCTGCCGCTATCCCGGCGGAGTCACGTCGCCCGAAGAGCTGTGGCGACTGGTCGCGGAGGAGCGCGATGCGATCTCCGGCTTTCCGCAGGACCGCGGGTGGGAGGCGGACCTCTACGACAAGGACCCCGAGCGCAACGGCAAGAGCTCGGTGCGCGAGGGCGGGTTCCTGCACGGGGCGGGCGAGTTCGACGCCGCCTTCTTCGGGATCTCCCCGCGCGAGGCACTCTCCATGGACCCGCAGCAGCGGCTCCTGCTGGAGACCGCGTGGGAGGCGGTCGAGCGGGCGGGCCTCGATCCGCGCAGCCTCGCGGGCAGCCGCACCGGCATCTTCGTCGGCGCCACGGCACTGGACTACGGCCCGCGTCTGCACGAGGCCCCGCCGAGCGTCGAGGGCCACCTGCTCACCGGCTCCACCAGCAGCGTCATGTCCGGCCGGATCGCCTACCAGCTGGGACTGCTCGGCCCCGCGGTGACCGTGGACACGGCCTGCTCCTCGTCCCTGGTGGCACTCCACATGGCCATACGCTCGCTGCGTCAGGGAGAGACGACGATGGCCCTGGCCGGCGGCGTCACCGTCATGTCGTCGCCCGGAATGTTCGTGGAGTTCTCCCGGCAACGCGGGCTCGCCCCCGACGGCCGCAGCAAGTCCTTCTCCGCCGACGCCGACGGCACGTCCTGGTCGGAGGGCGTCGGCCTGCTCCTGGTGGAGAAGCTCTCGGACGCCCGCCGCAACGGACACCGGGTCCTCGCCGTGATCCGCGGTTCCGCCGTCAACCAGGACGGCGCCTCCAACGGCCTCACCGCACCCAACGGCCCCGCCCAGGAACGCGTCATCCGCCAGGCCCTCACCGACGCCGGACTCACCCCCGCCGACATCGACGCCGTCGAAGCACACGGCACCGGCACCAGACTCGGCGACCCCATCGAAGCCCAGGCCCTCCTCACCACCTACGGCAGGCGCTCCGAGGGCGGGCAGCCGGTCTTCCTCGGCTCGCTCAAGTCCAACATCGGACACGCACAGGCCGCGGCGGGAGTCGGCGGTGTCATCAAGATGGTCCAGGCGATGCGCCACGGCACACTGCCCCGGACCCTGCACATCAGCGAACCGACGCCGCACGTCGACTGGACGTCGGGCACCCTCGAGCTCCTCACCGAGGCCCGGCCCTGGCCCTCCGCCGAGGGCCGCCCCCATCGGGCCGCCATCTCGTCCTTCGGCATCAGCGGCACCAACGCGCACGTGGTGATCGAGCAGGCCGAGCCCACCCCCCAGGCACCCAGGCCCGCCGCCGGCGCCCGCCAGGTCCGGCCGCTGTGGATGCTGTCCGCCCGGGACGAGACCGCGCTGCGCGCCCAGGCCGCCCGGCTGCTGTCGCACCTGACCGACCGTCCGGAGCCGAGCCCCGCCGACATCGGCCTCTCCCTCGCCGCCACCCGCACCGCCTGGGAACGGCGCGCGGCGATCACCGGGGCCGACACCGAAGAGCTGCTCGCCGGGCTCGGCGCACTCAGCCGGGGCGAAACCGCCCCGGGAGTGATCACCGGCTCCGCCCAGGAGGGCCGCACGGCGTTCCTGTTCACCGGGCAGGGCTCCCAGCGACTGGGCATGGGTCGGGAGCTGTACGCCGCCTTCCCCGCCTTCGCGCAGGCCTTCGACGCCGTACTGGCGGAGATCGGCGAAGAGCTCCGGGACGTGGTCTGGGGCGAGGACTCCGAGCGGATCAACCGCACCGAACACACCCAGCCCGCCCTCTTCGCCATCGAGGTGGCGCTCTACCGCCTGGTGGAGTCCTGGGGCCTGCGGCCCGACTTCCTGGCCGGGCACTCCATCGGTGAGACAGCCGCGGCCCACGTCGCCGGGGTCCTGTCGCTCTCCGACGCCGCCCGGCTGGTGACCGCACGCGGCCGGCTCATGCAGGCCCTGCCCGAGGGCGGCGCGATGGTGGCGATCCAGGCCACCGAGGAGGAGGTCCTGCCGCACCTCACCGACCAGGTCGCCATCGCCGCGATCAACGGGCCCGAGGCCGTGGTGATCTCCGGTGACGAGGACCAGGCGCTCGCCGTCAAGGCCCACTTCGAGGGCGAGGGACGCAAGACGACCCGGCTGAAGGTCTCGCACGCCTTCCACTCGCCGCTCATGGAGCCGATGCTCGACGAGTTCCGCGCGGTGGCCGCGTCCCTGACCTACCACGAGCCCCGGATCCCGGTGATCTCCAACGTCACCGGTGAGCCCGCCACCGAACTCACCGACCCCGGGTACTGGGTACGCCATGTCCGGGAGGCCGTCCGCTTCGCCGACGGCATCCGCCGGCTGGAGGCCGAGGGCGTCACCACGTACCTGGAACTCGGCCCCGACGCCGTCCTCACGGCCATGGGTCAGCAGACCGCCGGCGACGCCGTCTTCGTACCGCTGCTGCGCCGCGGCAGGGACGAGGTGCCGGAGGCCGTCGCCGCGCTCGCGCGGACCGCGGTGCGCGGCCCGGCGGTCGACTGGGAGGCGTACTACCAGGGCACGGGCGCCCGGCACGTCGAACTGCCGACGTACGCGTTCCAGCGCGAGCACTACTGGCTCCTGCCGCAGCCCCGCACCGATGCCCGCAGTCTCGGCGTGGACCCGGCGGAGCACCCACTGCTCGCGACGTCGGTGCCGCTCGCGGACCGCGACGAGCTGGTGTTCACCAGCAGGCTGTCCCTGAGCAGCCATCCATGGCTGGCCGATCACAGCATCAGCGGCACGGTCCTCGTCCCCGCGACCGCCTTCCTCGAACTCGCGGTGGCCGCCGGGGACCAGGCGGGCGCGGGACGGGTCGCCGAGCTCACCCTGGAGGCACCGCTGGTGCTGCCCGAGGGGCAGGCGGTGCGGCTGCAGCTCGTGGTGGCCGCGCCGGACGCCTCGGGGCTCCGCCCGTTCAGCGTGCATTCCCGGCCCGAGGGCGACGACAGCGAGGCCCTGCCGTGGACTCGGCATGCCTCCGGTGCCCTGGACACGAGCGCCGCCACCGGCGGACTGCCGGAGCAACCGCCGGCGCAGTGGCCGCCCACGGAGGCGGACGCCACCCCTCTGGACGACGTGTACGAGCGACTCGCGGGCCTCGGATACGAGTACGGCCCCGCGTTCCAGGGTCTGCGCGGTCTGTGGCGGGCCGGGGACCGGACGTACGCCGAGGTCGCGCTGCCCGCCGAACTGCACGAGGACGCCGCCCGGTTCGGGCTGCACCCGGCGCTGTTGGACGCCGCACTGCACCCGGTCGTCCTCGCGGCCGCCGACAGCGGCCGGCCCGAGGAGATCCGGCTGCCGTTCGCCTGGAGCGGTGGAGTGCTGCGTGCCTCCGGGGCGACATCCCTGCGGGTCGTGATCACCGAAGCGGGTACCGACGCGGTGCGGCTCGACCTGTTCGACGGGACGGGGGAGCCGGTCGCCGTGGTCGAGTCGCTGACGCTGCGGCCGGTCGCCAAGGACCGTGTCGCGCCGCGGGCGCAAGGCCCGGGCGACGCCCTGTTCCACGTCGAGTGGCCCGTCGTGGCTCCTGGGGACCGCTCCGCGCTCCGGATGCTCGAGCAGACGGACGAGGACGACCTGCCGGGAGCGTTCGACGCGGACGTCCTGCTCGTACGGGTCGCACGGCTCGGCAGCGAGGACACGGCATCGTCCTCGCACCGGAGCCTGCGAAGGGTCCTCGCGCTCACTCAGCAGTGGCTGGCCGACGAGCGGTTCGACGGTTCCCGGCTGGTCTTCGTCACCGGCGACTCCGTCGGGGTACTGCCCGACGACGAGGTCCGCGGTCTGGCGGGGGCACCGGTGTGGGGCCTCGTGCGGTCCGTCCAGTCCGAGCACCCCGACCGTGTGGCGATCATCGACGTCGACGGCACCCCGCAGGCCGAGGAGCTGGTCGCCGCCGCCGTCGCCACGGGCGAGCCGCAGGTCGCGGTACGCGGTGCGGAGCTGCGGGTGCCGCGCCTGGTGCGCGCGGCCATCGACCCCTCGGCCCGGGCACCGGAACCCGACCCGGACGGCACCGTCCTCGTGACCGGCGGCACCGGCGGTCTCGGCGGTCTGTTCGCCCGGCACCTGGTGGCCGAGTACGGCGTACGGAAACTGCTGCTGACCAGCCGGCGCGGCCCCGAGGCCCCGGGGGCCGACGCGCTGGCGGCGGAGCTCACCCGATCGGGGGCTCACGTCACCATCGCCGCTTGCGACGTGAGCGACCGGGCGTCCCTGGAGGCCGCCCTGCAGGGGCACACCCTCACCGGCGTGGTGCACACCGCGGGCGTCCTCGACGACGCGACCGTGCACGCGATGACCGACGAACAGCTGACGGCCGTGCTGCGGCCGAAGGCGGACGCCGCCCGGCATCTGCACGAGCTGACCGCGGACCAGCCGCTCTCCTTCTTCGTCCTGTTCTCGTCCGTGTCCGGCATCACCGGCACCGCGGGGCAGGCCAACTACGCGGCGGCCAACACGTATCTCGACGCACTCGCCGCGCATCGCCGCGCCCGCGGCCTGGCCGCCACCTCCGTGGCCTGGGGGCTGTGGGACGGCACCCACGGCATGGGCGCGGACCTGGGCGAAGCCGACCTGGCGCGCTGGACCCGGGCCGGCATCACGCCGCTCACGCCGGAGACCGGGCTCGCCCTGTTCGACGCGGCCGTCGTCGAGGGCGGCAGGGCGCTCGCCGTGCCGGCCAAGCTCGACCTGGGCCGTATGCGCGTGGCCGGTGAACTTCCCGCGGCGCCGCTGCGGGGGCTGGTGCGCGGCCGCCGGTCCGCCGCCAAGGCCGCGCCGACGGGGACCTCGGACGCCAGTGCCTGGGCCGGGCAGATCGCCGCGATGCCCAACTGCGAGGGCCTGGGCGCCGTCATGGAACTGGTCCGGACCGTCGTGGCCGGGGTGCTCGGACACACCGGCGCGGACCGGATCGAGCCGGAGCGGGCCTTCAAGGACATCGGCTTCGACTCGCTCGCCGGGGTGGAGCTGCGCAACCGCCTGATCGCGGCGACCGGGCTCCGGCTGCCGGCCACCCTGGTGTTCGACCACCCCTCGCCGTCGGCCCTCGCCGCGTATCTCCACGGCAAGGTGGTGGACGGCGCCAAGCCCGCCGTGGCCGCCGCACCGGTGCGGCGCGGTGCCACGGACGAGCCGATCGCGATCATCGGCATGGCCTGCCGCTTCCCGGGCGGGGTGCGCTCTCCCGGGGATCTGTGGCGCCTGGTCGCCGAAGGCACGGACGCGATCAGTGAGTTTCCCGTCAACCGGGGCTGGGACCTGGACGGCCTGTACGACCCGGACCCGGAGCACACGGGCACCTCGTACACCCGGCACGGCGGCTTCCTGCACGAGGCCGACCTGTTCGACCCGGCGTTCTTCGGGATGTCGCCGCGCGAGGCCACCGCCACGGACCCGCAGCAGCGGCTGCTGCTCGAGGTGGCCTGGGAGACGTTCGAGAGCGCCGGAATCGACCCGGCGTCGGTGCGCGGGTCCCGGACCGGTGTGTTCGCCGGCGCCATGTACGACGACTACGCATCGCGGCTGGCCAGGAGTCCGGAGGAGTTCGAGGGCTTCCTGCTCGCGGGCAACCTCTCCAGCGTCGTCTCCGGCCGCCTGGCCTACCAGTACGGTCTGGAGGGCCCCGCCATCACCGTGGACACGGCCTGCTCGTCGTCGCTCGTCGCGCTGCACCTGGCCGCGAACGCCCTGCGGCAGGGCGAGTGCGAACTCGCCCTGGCCGGCGGTGTGACGGTGATGTCCGGGCCCAACACGTTCGTGGAGTTCTCACGGCAGCGCGGCCTCTCCGCCGACGGCAGGTGCCGTTCGTTCGCCGCCGAGGCCTCCGGCACCGGCTGGGCCGAGGGCGTGGGCCTGCTGCTCGTGGAACGGCTGTCCGACGCCCGCCGCAACGGGCACGAGGTCCTGGCGGTCGTACGAGGCACCGCCGTCAACCAGGACGGTGCGAGCAACGGTCTGACCGCCCCCAACGGGCCCTCGCAGGCTCGGGTGATCCAGGAAGCCCTGGCCGCCGCCGGGCTCGGCCCCGACGAGGTGGACGCCGTCGAGGCGCACGGCACCGGCACCGGTCTGGGTGACCCCATCGAGGCACAGGCGCTGCTCGAGACCTACGGTCAGGACCGGCCCGCGGACCGCCCGCTGTACCTCGGCTCGCTGAAGTCCAACATCGGGCACGCACAGGCCGCCGCCGGAGTCGGCGGTGTCATCAAGATGATCGAGGCCATGCGCCACGGGGTGCTGCCGCGCACGCTGCACGCGGAGAACCCGTCGCCCCACATCGACTGGGACTCCGGCGCGGTCGAACTGCTCACGGAAGAACGGCCGTGGCCGCGGACGGGACGTCCGGTACGCGCCGGTGTCTCCTCGTTCGGCATCAGCGGCACCAACGCTCACGTCCTGCTCGAACAGGCACCGGCAGAACCCGCGCCGCCCGCGGACGAGGCGGCAGGCGAGGTCGACGGCGCACTGCCGCTGCTCCTGTCGGCCAAGGACGAGGGCGCGCTGCGGGCACAGGCACGGCGACTCCACGACCACCTCGCCGAACGGCCCGGACTGCGCCCCGTGGACGTCGGCTTCTCCCTCGCCACGCTGCGGGCCCGACTGGACCGGCGCGCCGCCGTCGTCGGCACGAGCCGCGACGAACTGCTCTCCGGCCTCAGGGCCCTCGCCGAGGGCGGTCAGTCGCCGTCCGTGGTCCGGGCGGGCACGGGGCGACGCGGCAAGACCGCTTTCCTGTTCACCGGTCAGGGCAGTCAGCGCCTGGGCATGGGGCAGGAGCTGTACGCGTCCGACCCCGTGTTCGCCGCGGCTCTGGACGAGGTGTGCACGCATCTCGACCAGGAGTTGACGTACCCGCTCAAGAACGTGCTGTTCGCCCGGCCCGGCTCCGCGGACGCGGCGCTGATCGACCAGACGGTGTTCACGCAGGCCGCACTGTTCGCGGTGGAGACCGCGCTGTTCCGGCTCGCCCTGCACCACGGTCTCTCCCCCGACTTCCTCATGGGCCACTCCATCGGTGAGATCACCGCCGCGCACGCGTCCGGGGTCCTCGACCTTCCGGACGCCTGCACCCTGGTGGCCGAGCGTGGTCGCCTCATGCAGGCGGCTCGCGAGGACGGTGCGATGGTGGCGCTGCAGGCCGGCGAGGAGGAGGTACGGGCCCACCTCGCGCAGTACGACCCGCGGAGCGTGGCCGTCGCGGGCGTCAACGGGCCACGGGCGACGGTGGTCTCGGGTGACGACGCCCTGGTCGACCGGATCGCCGCACACTGGCGCGACCAGGGCCGCAAGACCAAGCGGCTCCCGGTCAGCCACGCCTTCCACTCGCCGCACATGGAGGACGTCCTCGACGAGTTCCGCTCGGTGGCCGAGACGCTGACCTACCACGAGCCGCGCATTCCCGTCATGTCCAATGTGACGGGCGAGCTCGCCACGGCCGGGCAACTGGCCTCTCCCGACTACTGGGCGACGCACATCCGTGAGGCCGTGCGCTTCCACGACGGCATCCGCCGCCTGGAGGAGCAGGACGTCACCGAGTTCGTCGAGTTGGGCCCCGACGGCGTTCTGACGTCGATGGCGCAGGACTGCCTGTCCACGGACGCGGGGCTGCTCGTGCCGGTACTGCGGTCGGGGCGGCCGGAGGCCAGTACCTTCGCGAAGGCCGTGGCCCAGGCGGTACTGCGCGGCGCGGCTGCCGACTGGTCGCACCTGTACCCGGGTGCACGCCGTGAAGAGCTGCCCACGTACGCCTTCCAGCACCAGCGCTACTGGCTGGAGGGGCCGGTCACGACGGGCGACGCCGAGGGATTCGGTCTCGCCTCGGCCGGCCACCCCCTCCTCGGCGCCGCGGTGCGCACCGCCGACCGGGACGCGTACCTGCTCACCGGGCGGATCTCCCGGCGCAGCCACGGCTGGATCGCCGACCACGCGGTGCACGACACGGTGCTCGTGCCGGCGACCGGCCTGCTGGAACTGGTCCTGACGGCCGGTGAGCGAGTGGGCTGCGACCACGTGGTGGACCTCACGCTGTCCGCTCCGCTCGTGCTGCCCGAGCAGGGCAGTGTGCAGCTCCAGGTGGTCGTCGGCGAACCCGACGCCGCCGGCGGCCGGCCGGTCACCGTGTACGCGAGGCCGGACGACGACGGGGCAGGCCCGGACGAGCCCTGGACCGCGCACGCCGAAGGACTGGTCTCGGCGGACGCCGTGCCGGGCGTCGGCCTGACGTCGTGGCCGCCGGCGGGAGCCCAGGAGGTGGAACTCGACGGTGCCTACGACCGTCTCGACGCACTCGGCTACGGCTACGGCCCGGCGTTCCGGAACCTGCGGCGCCTGTGGAAGGGCGACGGCGAACTGTTCGCCGAAGTCACCCTCGACGACGAACTGCGGTCCGCGGCGGGCGGGTTCGGGCTGCACCCCGCGCTGCTGGACGCCGCTCTGCACCCGCTGCTGCCGGGCGTCGCGGAGCAGGACGGCACCTCGTGGCTGCCGTTCTCCTGGTCCGGCGCGAACCTGCACGCGACCGGCGCCACCACCCTGCGGGTGCGCCTGGGCACGACCAGTGCGGGTGACGGTTCCCTGCAGGCGGAGCTGACCGTCGCGGACGGTACCGGGGCACCGGTCGCGACCGTCGAGTCCCTGATGCTCCGGCCGTTGTCGAAGGAGGCGCTGCGCCAGGCCGGTACGGCCACGGCCCGTGACGGGCTGCTCCGGGTCGGCTGGACGGAGCTGCCGGCCGCCGCGGAGCCCGGTTCCGTCGCCGACTGGGCGGTGCTCGGCGGCCCCGGGGCGGGCCCTGGCCTCGGGGTCGACTCCGTGTACGCCGATCCGAAGGCCCTCGGCGACGGCCTGGACACGGGGCGCCCGGTGCCTCCCGTGGTGCTGCTGCCCGCGTTCGACGAGGGCGGGGACCACGGGGACGGCGGCGTCGCCCTCCCCGAGCGGGCTCGGCGCGCCGTTCGGCGGGCCCTGGAGACGACGCAGGCGTGGCTCGCCGACGAACGTGTCGCCGGATCGCGACTCGTGATCGTCACCCGGGGTGCCGTGGCGGTCGGTGCCGAGGACGTCACCGACCTGGCGCACGCGGGGGTGTGGGGCCTGATCAGGTCCGCGCAGGCGGAGAACCCGCACCGTCTCACGCTCGTCGACCTCGACCCTGCGTCCGGTGCCCCCGACGAGGGACTGGCCGCCGCGGTGGCCTGCGGCGAGGCGCAGGTGGCGGTGCGCGGCGGCACACTGTCCGTGCCGCGCCTGGCCCGCACCGGCCCTCCGAGCACCGGGGCGGACACGCCTCGCTGGGACACCGGCACCGTGGTGATCACCGGGGCCACCGGCACGCTCGGCACCGCGCTCGCCCGCCATCTGGTGACCGAACACGGCGCCCGCAGGCTGCTGCTGCTGAGCCGCCGCGGCCCGGCCGCCCCGGGAGCGGCCGAACTCCACGCGGAGCTGACCGGACTGGGGGCCGAGGTCGAGGTGGCCGCCTGCGACGTGACGGACCGCGCGTCCCTGGCCGAGGTCCTGTCCGGCGTCCCGCGGGAGCACCCGCTGACCGCCGTCGTGCACACCGCGGGCGTCCTGGCGGACACCACCTTCGGGCAGCTGAGCTCCGAGCAGCTGGAGACCGTCATGCGGCCCAAGGTGGACGCGGCCTGGCTGCTCCACTCACTGACCCGGGACGCGCCGTTGACCGCGTTCGTCCTGTACTCGTCGGTGGCCGGCCTGGTCGGGACCGCGGGACAGGCCAACTACGCGGCCGGCAACACCTTCCTGGACGCGCTCGCCGCCCACCGGCGTGCCCAGGGGCTGCCCGGCACCTCACTCGCCTGGGGGCTGTGGGGCGAGACCAGCACCATCTCCGGGGGCCTGGACCGGACGGATCTGCGGCGCCTGGCCCAGCTGGGGCTCCTCCCCCTCACCAATCGGGACGCGATGTCGCTGTTCGACATGGCGCCCGCCACCGGCGAAGCCGTGCTCGCGGTCAGCCGCCTCGACGCCGCGGCGCTCCGCGCCCGCGGCGAGGAACTACCGCCCGTGCTGCGGGCGCTGGCGCCCCCGGCCCGGCGCAGGGCGGCGACGAACACGGCAGCCGCCGGCGCGGCGCCCGGGGAGGAGCCGCTCGCCCGGCGCCTCGCGAGCCTCCCGGTGAGCGAGCGGGAGCGATTCCTGACCGAGTTGGTGCGCACCCAGGTGGCAGCCGTGCTCGGACACGACGACCCGGGCGGCATCGAACCCGACCGTGCCTTCCAGGAACTGGGCTTCGACTCCCTGACGGCGGTGGAGCTGCGCAACCAGCTGAACCGGGCGACCGGACTGCGGCTGCCGACCACGCTGGTCTTCGATCACCCGTCACCTCAGGCCCTGGCCGGGTACGTCCTCGGCGAACTGGCGGTCGAGGAGGCTTCGGCGGCCGACCCGGTCCTGGCGTCCCTCGACGGTCTGGAGACGGCGATCAGCTCGTCCTCGTCCGACGAGGAGGCACGCGGACGCATCGCGGCACGGCTGCGGGAACTGCTCGCCGCGGCCGAAGCCTCGGGGGGATCCAGCGGCGTGGCCGCGCCCGCCGCCGACGATGCGGACCTGGACTCGGCCAGCGACGAAGAGCTGTTCGCGCTGCTCGACGAAGCGGAGTGAGGCCCACGTGACCGCATCGACGCCCCCGCCCGGCACGCCGTGCCGGCCTGCCGCCCCACCTGGAACGCCGCAGTGGCCCGTCCGCGCCCCCGCGCGGGCCGGACGGCCGCGCACGTACACCGAACACACCGATCCCCGGGAGCTGAATTCACGTGGCTGACGAGGCGCAACTCCGCGACTACCTCAAGAAGGCCATCACCGACGCACGTGACGCGAAGCGCCGTCTTCGCGAGGTCGAGGACAGGGCTCGCGAGCCGATCGCCATCGTGTCCATGGCCTGCCGCTATCCGGGCGGTGTGAACTCGCCCGAGGACCTGTGGGACCTGGTCGTCAAGAGCACCGACGCCGTGTCCGGGTTCCCGGCGAACCGGGGCTGGGACCTGGAACGGCTCTACGACCCGGCACCGGAGCAGTCCGGTACGTCGTACGCCCGGGAGGGTGGCTTCCTGCACGACGCGGACCAGTTCGACCCGGAGCTCTTCGGCATGTCCCCGCGTGAGGCGCTCGCCGCCGATCCGCAGCAGCGGCTTCTGCTGGAAACCGCGTGGGAGGCCTTCGAGCGGGCCGGGATCGACCCGCAGTCGGTGAAGGGCAGCCGCACCGGCGTGTTCACCGGCGTCATGTACAACGACTACGGATCACGGCCGCACCTGCCGCCGGAGGGCTTCGAGGGCTACTTGTTCAGCGGGAGCGCGGGTTCCATCGCCTCCGGCCGGATCTCCTACACGTTCGGGCTGGAAGGACCGGCCGTGTCCGTGGACACCGCCTGTTCCTCGTCGCTGGTGGCCCTGCATCTCGCGGCCTCGGCGCTGCGCCGCGGCGAGTGCGACCTCGCGCTCGCCGGCGGTGCCACGGTGATGTCGACGCCCGTGGCGTTCATCGAGTTCTCCCGGCTGCGCGGGCTCGCGCCCGACGGCCGCAGCAAGTCCTTCTCCGCCGACGCCGATGGCACCGGCTGGGCCGAAGGTGTGGGCCTGCTGCTCGTGGAGCGGCTCTCGGACGCCCGCCGCAACGGACACCGGGTCCTCGCCGTGATCCGCGGCTCCGCCGTCAACCAGGACGGCGCCTCCAACGGCCTCACCGCACCCAACGGCCCCGCCCAGGAACGCGTCATCCGCCAGGCCCTCACCGACGCCGGACTCACCCCCGCCGACATCGACGCCGTCGAAGCACACGGCACCGGCACCAGACTCGGCGACCCCATCGAAGCCCAGGCCCTCCTCGCCACCTACGGCCGCAACCGCCCCGCCGACCGCCCCCTCCACCTCGGCTCGCTCAAGTCCAACATCGCGCACGCACAGGCCGCGGCGGGCGTCGGCGGGATCATCAAGATGGTCCAGGCGATGCGCCACGGCACACTGCCCCGGACCCTGCACGTCGACGAACCCACCCCGATGGTCGACTGGGACTCCGGAGCCGTCGAACTCCTCACCGAAGCCCGCCCCTGGACCACCAGGGAGGAGCAGCCGCGTCGCGCCGCGGTGTCCTCGTTCGGTTTCGGTGGAACCAACGCGCACGTGATCGTCGAGGAACACCGCTCCTCCCCGGCGGAGGAGGACGGCACGGACCAGCCCGTGGCCGAGGCAGAGCGGGCAGCCACGTTGCCGGGAGCGGTGCCGTGGCTCGTCTCCGGCAAGACGGTGGGTGCCCTGGGCGACCAGGCGGCGCGGTTGTACGCGTACGTCAAGGCGTCCGAGGAGCTCTCCTGCCCCGACGTGGGCTTCTCCCTGGCCACCGGCCGTGCCGCCCTGGACCACCGGGCGGCGATCACGGCGTCGAGCCGCGACGAACTGCTCGCCGGCCTGCGTGCGCTGTCCCAGGACACCCCGCACCCGACGCTGCTCCGCGGCACCCGGGGGAACGGGCGTACGGCCTTCCTCTTCACCGGGCAGGGGTCCCAACGCGTGGGCATGGGGAAGGAGCTGGCCGCCGCGTTCCCCGTGTTCGCCGATGCCCTCGGCGCTGTGGCAGCGGCACTCGACCCGCATCTGGACCGCCCGGTCCTGGACGTGATCGCCGACGGCGTCGGCCTGGACTCCACCGAATTCACCCAGCCCGCTCTCTTCGCCGTCGAGGTCGCCCTCTACCGCCTCGTCGAGTCCTGGGGCGTCGCACCCGACTACCTCGCCGGACACTCCATCGGCGAACTCGCCGCGGCCCACGTCGCCGGAGTCCTCACCCTCGCCGACGCGGCCACCCTGGTCACCGCACGCGGCCGGCTCATGCAGGCGGCGCGGCCGGGCGGCGCCATGATCGCCGTGCAGGCCGAGGAGGAACTCGTGGCGCCACTGCTCGCCGGGCGCGAGGCGGAGGTGGCCCTCGCCGCGGTCAACGCGCACCAGTCCCTGGTGATCTCCGGCGACCAGCACGCCGTGCACCACATCGCCGCCCGGCTCCAGGAGCAGGGGCACAAGACCCGGCAGCTCAAGGTCAGCCACGCCTTCCACTCTCCGCACATGGAGCCCGTACTGGCCGAGTTCCGGAAGGTGGCATCGGGGCTGACCTACCACGCGCCGCGCATCCCGGTCGTCTCCACCCTCACCGGCCTGACGGCCACGGGCGACGACCTGACCACTGCCGACTACTGGGTGCGCCATCTGCGCGGCACCGTCCGGTTCGCCGACGCCGTGAGCACCCTGGAGGCCGAGGGCGTCACCACCACCCTGGAACTCGGGCCCGACCCGGTCCTCACCGCTCTGGCCGCCGCCACCATGACGTGCGCGGTACCGTCGCTGCGCCGGGACCGTCCCGAGTCGTCGACCGTCACCTCCGCGATCGCCGCACTGCACACGCACGGCACGCCCGTCGACTGGCACGCCTACTACGCGTCCACCGGTGCCCGCCAGGTCCCGTTGCCGACCTACGCGTTCCAGCACCAGCGCTACTGGCTCGACATGCTGCCCGTCGAATCGGGCGCCCCGGGCCCGGGGACCGACCGGCACCCGTTGCTCGGCTTCCCCATCACGGTGGCCGGGACCGGGCAGACCGTGTTCATCAGTTCGGTGTCCCTGCGCACCCACCCGTGGCTCGCCGACCACCAGGTGCTGGGCCGCCCGGTGCTGCCGCCCGCCGCACTGGTGGAGCTGGCGGTGCGTGCCGGTGAGCTGACCGGCAGTCCCGTCGTCGGGGAGCTCGAGGCGCACACTCCGCTGGTGCTGCCCGAAGAGGGTTCCGTGCAGGTGCAGGTGCGCGTGGACGCACCGGACGCGGAAGGCCGGCGCCATATGGCCATCTCCGCCCGGCCGGACGTCCCCGAAGCCGCATGGACCCTTCTTGCCGAGGGCCACTACCCCGGCGACCACGCCGCTCCCCCCGCCTTCCGTGCGCCGGAGGCCGAGGCCGGCACGGGCACCGAGGCACACCTGCCGGCCGCTCTGCAGTCCGAGGCCCGCGCGTACGGCCTGCACCCCGCCCTGCTGGACGCGGCCCTGCCGGGGTTCACCCCCCGGCCCCCCGGCCGCGGTCCGTCCCGGCCGGACGAAGCGGAGCCGGGACCGAGCGTTCGGGCAGCCGTGCGCTGGTCGGGCATCCGGCTGCACTCGACCGGTGCCACCGCCGTCAAGGCCCAGGTCTCGTCGGCCGACGACGACACGGTGGCGCTCCGCCTGTCCGACGCGTCCGGCGGGCTGGTCGCCACCGTCGACGCGATCACCTACCAGGAGCTTCCCGTCGCGCGGTTCACCCCGGTGGGCGGCGCGTTCCAGGACGCGCTCCTGGAGCAGGTCTGGGTGTCGGCCGTGCTGCCCGACAGGCCCATGTCCCCCGCTCTCGCGGTGATCGCCCCGGGCACCACGGGCGAGGGCCACTTCGAGAACGTCGAAGCGGTCGCCCGGGCCATCGGCACCGGAAGGCCCACCGACGCCGTCCTGCTTCCCTGGCCCGCCACGCCCGGCGCCCCGGACGCCGCGGTACGCACCGCGACGACGCGAGCCGTCGAGGTGGTACGCGCGTGGCTGGCCGACGACCGGCTGGAGGGGACCCCGCTGGTCGTGGTGACCTCAGGTGCCGTCGCCACCGAGGCCACCGAGGACGTCACGGACCTCGCGGGCGCCGCCGTCTGGGGCCTGCTGCGGGGGGTCCAGTCCGAGGCACCCGACCGGTTCGTCATCGCCGACACCGACGTCGACCCCCTCGACGCCGCCGCGGCGCTCGCGACGGTGGTCGCCGGCGGCGAGCCACAGGCCGCGGTACGCGGCGGCTCCGTCCGGGTGCCGCGGCTCAAGCGCGTACCGGCCACCGCGTCGGGCGGACACACCCCGGACTGGGGTGACGGCACCGTACTGATCACGGACGGCACGGGCGCCCTGGGCTCCGACTTCGCCCGGCACCTGGCCGCCGAGCACGGGGCGGGGCGCCTGCTGCTGCTCTCCCCCAGCGGCGACCAGGCCGACGGCGCGGACGAGTTGGCGGCGGAGCTGCGTGAGCTGGGCGCAGAGGTGGCCTTCGCGGCCTGTGACGCCGGTGACCGCGAGGCGCTCGCCGCCGTACTCGCCGAGATCCCCGACGACCGGCCGCTGACCGCCGTCGTACACACGGCCGACGTCCTGGACAACGGCCTCGTCCGGAACCTCGCCACGGAACAGTTCGACACCGTGCTCCGGCCGAAGGCGGACGCGGCCTGGCACCTGCACGAGCTCACCCGCGAGAAGGACCTGTCGGCGTTCGTGCTGTTCTCCTCCGCGGCGAGCGTCCTCGGCGCGCCCGGTCAGGCCAACCACGCGGCGGCCGATGCGTTCCTCGACGCACTCGCCACCCACCGCCGCGCCCGGGGCCTCGCCGCCACTTCCATCGCCTGGGGTGTGTGGGAGCGGGGCGGAGCGGACGCGGGCCTGGACAAGAAGGACCTCGACCGCCTTGCTCTGGAAGGATTCGAACTTCTGGACCCGGCGGAGGGCAGAGCACTGTTCGACCGCGCCACGGCCGACGAGCGGGCGGCTCTGGTCGCCCTACCGGTGAATCTGGCCGCGGTGCGGGCCCAGGCCAGGGTGCCGGTGCTGCTGAGCACCCTGGCGGCCGGCGGCCGGCCGATCTCCCGTCCCACCGCGGGCGAGATCTCCACCCAGGACCAACTGGCGGACCGCCTGACCGAGATGACCGACCGCGAGCAGGAGCAGCTGATTCTCTCCCTGGTGCGCGCGGACGTGGCGGCCGTGCTCGGCCGCACGGACCCGGATGGCATCGACGCCGACCGCGCCTTCCAGGAAATGGGCTTCGACTCACTGACCGCCGTGGAGCTCCGGAACCGGCTCAGTGCCGTGACCGGCCTGCGACTGTCGCCGACGCTGGTCTTCGACCACCCCAGCCCCTCGGCCCTCACCACCTATCTGCGCGAACGGCTGACCCCTCAGGAGGCCGATTCCCAGCAGGTGGTCCTGGAGGTGCTCGACCAGCTGGAGGGACTCCTGCCCATGCTCGGCGACGATGCCTGGTCCACGACGGTGTCCTCGCGGCTGCGCGCCCTGATGGGTCGCATCGAGACCGCTGCGGCGGGCGAGGCGGGCGCCGAGGAGGACGACGTCGACGCGGCCGAAGCACTCGCCTCGGCGTCGGTGGACGAGATCTTCAGCTTCATCGACAACGAACTGGGCTCCGCCCGCCATTGATCCGCCCCTTCCTCGTCCAAGGAGAGTCAGGAACGCGATGTCCAACGAAGAGAAACTGGTCGACTACCTCAAGCGGGTCACAGTCGATCTGCAGCGGGCCAACCGCCGCATCGCCGAACTGGAGGCGGCCGACACCGAGCCGGTCGCCGTGGTCGGCATGGCCTGCCGCTTCCCCGGTGGTGTGTCTTCACCCGACGATCTGTGGAACCTGGTCGAGCACGGCACCGACGCCATATCCCCCTTCCCCACCGACCGGGGCTGGGACCTGGAACGGCTGTACGATCCGGACCCGGCCGAGCCCGGCACCTCCTACGCGCGCGAGGCGGGTTTCCTCGACGGCGCCGCACAGTTCGACGCCGGGTTCTTCGGGATATCCCCGCGCGAGGCCGCGGCGATGGATCCCCAGCAGCGGATTCTCCTCGAGACCGCGTGGGAGGCCTTCGAGCACGCCGGGATCGACCCGGGGACACTGCGCGGCAGCCGCACCGGGGTGTTCGCGGGAGTCATCGAGCAGAGCTATCTCGGCCTGGAGGGGCCGCAGGAGTTCGAGGGCTATCTGCTGACGAGCAAGCTGAGCAGCGTCGCCTCGGGCCGGATCTCCTACACGTTCGGGCTGGAAGGACCGGCCGTGTCCGTGGACACCGCCTGTTCGTCGTCGCTGGTGGCCCTGCATCTCGCGGCCTCGGCGCTGCGCCGCGGCGAGTGCGACCTCGCGCTCGCCGGCGGCGCCACGGTGACCGCGACTCCGGGCGGATTCGTCGACTTCTCCCGGCAGAGCGGACTCGCGCCCGACGGCCGTATCAAGTCCTTCGCGGCTGCCGCGGACGGCACGTCCTGGTCGGAGGGCGTCGGCCTGCTCCTGGTGGAGAAGCTCTCGGACGCCCGTCGCAACGGACACCGGGTCCTCGCCGTGATCCGCGGTTCCGCCGTCAACCAGGACGGCGCCTCCAACGGCCTCACCGCACCCAGCGGCCCCGCCCAGGAACGCGTCATCCGCCAGGCCCTCACCGACGCCGGACTCGCCCCCGCCGACATCGACGCCGTCGAAGCACACGGCACCGGGACCAGACTCGGCGACCCCATCGAAGCCCAGGCCCTCCTCGCCACCTACGGCCGCAACCGCCCCGCCGACCGCCCCCTCTACCTCGGCTCGCTCAAGTCCAACATCGGGCACACCGTGGCGGCGGCGGGAGTCGGCGGTGTCATCAAGATGGTCCAGGCGATGCGCCACGGCACACTGCCCCGGACCCTGCACGTCGACGAACCCACCCCGATGGTCGACTGGGACTCCGGAGCCGTCGAACTCCTCACCGAAGCCCGCCCCTGGCCGAAGGTGGACCGACCGCGCCGGGCGGCCGTCTCCGCGTTCGGGGTGAGCGGGACCAACGCGCACCTCATCCTGGAACAGCCCCCCGCCCAGGAGCCGGAGGAACAGCGGCCCGAACCGTCCGTGGCGGCCCCGGCCCCCTGGCTGCTCTCGGGGCGTACGCCGGCAGCCCTGCGCGCGCAGGCGGACCGGTTGCACACGTTCCTCACCGACCACGAGTTCTGCCCGGCGGACATCGGCTGCTCCCTGGCCACCACCCGGGCCGCCCTGGAGCACCGCGCCGCCGTCACCGGCGCCGACCGCGGGGAACTGCTCGCGGGACTGCGTGCCCTCGCGGACGGCGAGGCGCACCCGGGGCTGATCCACGGAGCCCGGAGCAACGGCCGCACCGCGTTCCTGTTCACGGGGCAGGGTGCCCAGCGCAAGGGCATGGGCGGCGAGCTGTACACGGCCTTCCCCGTGTTCGCGCGGGCGTACGACGAGGTGTGCGCCCACCTGTCGAAGCACCTGGACCAGCCCATCTGTGAGGTCACCGCCACCGGCCTCGAGCTGGACTCCACCGCCTACACCCAGCCCGCCCTGTTCGCCATCGAGGTCGCCCTCCACCGCCTCGTCGAGTCCTGGGGCGTCACACCCGACTACCTCGCCGGACACTCCATCGGCGAACTCGCCGCGGCCCACGTCGCCGGAGTCCTCACCCTCGCCGACGCGGCCACCCTGGTCACCGCACGCGGCCGGCTCATGCAGGCGGCGCGGCCGGGCGGCGCCATGATCGCCGTGCAGGCTCCGGAGAGCGAGGTCGTGGCGAGCCTCGCTCCGTACGCCGGACGGCTGACCGTGGCGGCCGTCAACGGTCCGACCGCCGTGGTGGTCTCGGGCGACGAGGACGCGGCCGAGTCCGTGGCGCGGCTGTGGCGGGAGCGTGGCGCCAAGACCTTCCGGCTGGCGGTCAGCCATGCCTTCCACTCGCCGCACATGGACGACGCGCTGGACGAGTTCCGCGCGGTCGCCGAGTCGGTGACGTACCACCCGCCGCGGATCCCCGTCGTCTCCACGCTCACCGGCCGCCTGGCCTCCGGTGACGACCTGGTCACCGCCGACTACTGGGTACGCCAGCTGCGCGGCACCGTTCGCTTCGCCGACGCGCTGGACACCCTGGCCGCGGAGGAGGTCGGCAACGCGCTCGAGATCGGTCCCGACCCGGTGCTCAGCGCGCTCGCCTCCGCGTCCATGGTCTGCTCGGTGTCCCTGCTCCGCCGCGATCTTCCCGAGCCCGCGGCTGTCACCGCCGCGCTGGCCACGCTGCACGCCCACGACACCGACGTCGACTGGCGGGCGTTCTACGAACCGACCGGCGCCCGGCGTGTCGAGCTGCCCGCGTACGCCTTCCAGCACCAGCGCTACTGGCACGACGTGACGGCCGCCGCGCGGCAGAGCACCGGATTCGGTCTGCGGGCCACCGGGCACCCGCTGCTCGGCCCGGCCTCTTGGGTGGCGAGCGGTGACCAGGCGGTGTTCACCAGCCGGCTGTCACTGCGCACCCATCCGTGGCTCGCCGGCCACCGGGTGCTCGGACGGACCGTGCTCCCGCCTTCCGCCCTGGTGGAGCTGGCCGTGCGCGCGGGTGACGAGTTCGGTGCCACGGCGCTGGACGAACTCGACGTGCGGTTGCCCCTCGTGGTGCCGGAGAACGGCTCGCTGCAGCTTCAGGTGGGCGTGGGAGGCCCGGACGACGACGGCCGTCGCGTGGTGACCGTGCACAGCCGCCCCGACGAGGGGGACGCCCCGTGGGCCGCGCACGCCGACGGGGTCCTCTCCGTCACGGCGGCCGGCGCTCCCTTCGAACTGACGGCCTGGCCCCCGCCGGACGCCGAGGAGATGCCCCGCGACGAGGCGGAGGCACTGTGGGAGTCCGCGGGACTGGCCTACGGCGGAGCGTTCCGCTCGCTGACCGCGGCCTGGCGCCGCGCGGGCACGGTCTTCGCCGAACTGCGTCTGCCCGAGGGAGAGCCGGCGTCGGACTTCGTGCTGCACCCGGCGCTCCTCGACGCGGCCGTCCGGCCGGCGGTCCGTGGCGCGGCCACGGCCGACGCCGCACCGGAGCTGGCTCTGCGGTGGCAGAACGTGAAGGTCCATGCGTCGGGCGCTTCGGTGCTCCGGGTCCGGATCGATCCCGACCGCGCCGAGGGTGCGCGAGTGCGGCTGGCGGACGCGAGCGGGCAGCCGGTCGCCGAGATCGGCGCGGTGGCCGTGCGCCCCGTCACCGAGGCCGAGCTGTCCATGGTCGCCGGCCGTCACGCGGACTCCTTGTTCCAGGTCGACTGGACGCCGTTCGCCCTGCCTGCGCACGCGCTCGCTGCCACGGTGAACGCCGCGCCGGGCTTCCTCGGCACCGCTGACCCGGGGGGTGTCGCGTTCGCGGGTCCGGCCGACGCCGCTGCCGCCGCGGCGGCTGGGCACGCCCCGCCCCATGTGGTGTTCCGCCCTCGGCCCGTCGCGGAGTCCGCACCCCCTGCGCAGGCGCATCAGGTGGCGGAGCAGGTACTGCGATCGGTGCAGCAGTGGCTGTCCGACGAACGCCTGGAGGACACACCCCTGGTGGTCGAGTTCTCCGGCGCGGTCTCGACACACGCCCAGGACCACATCACCGACCTCGCGGGTTCCGCGGCCTGGGGGCTGCTGCGTTCGGCCCAGTCGGAGCACCCCGGGCGGATCCACCTCGTGGACTCGGACGGCGGGGCCGCCGACCCGGACGTCGTGGCCGCCCTCGTCCTGGCGGGCGAGCCGCAGGCCGCCGTCCGCGCGGGCCGGGTGTACGTCCCTCGGCTGGCCAGGGCCGTCCGGGACGCCCGTACCGGGACCGCGCCGTGGAACCCCGACGGCACCGTACTGATCACCGGCGGAACCGGCTCCCTGGGAGCGTTGTTCGCCAGGCACCTGGTCGTCGAGCACGGGGTGCGACACCTGCTGCTCACCAGCCGCAGGGGTGAGCAGGCCGCCGGGGCCCGGGAGTTGGCGGAGGAACTCACGGAACTCGGGGCCGAGGTCACGATCGCCGCGTGCGACACGGCGGACCGGGACGCGCTCGCCGCCCTCCTGGCCGCGATACCCGCCGCGTATCCACTGACCGGAGTCGTGCACGCGGCCGGCGTCCTCGACGACGGCCTGATCACGGCGCAGACACCCGAGCGGCTGCACGCCGTCCTGAGTCCGAAGGTGGACGCGGCCTGGCACCTGCACGAGCTCACGGCCGACCTGCCCCTCACCGCTTTCGTGCTCTTCTCCTCGGTGGCCGCCGTGGTCGGGGGCCCCGGCCAGTCCCCCTATGCTGCGGCCAACCACTACCTGGACGCGCTGGCGCAGTACCGCCACGCCCAGGGGCTGCCCGCGACGGCCATCGCCTGGGGGCTGTGGCAGCAGCGCGGCGGCATGAGCGGCAATCTCACGGAAACCGACCTGAAGCGGATCGCGCGCACCGGCTTCCGGCCGGTGCCCGAGGAGCAGGGTCCCGCGCTGTTCGATCTCGCCCTGACCCTGGGCCGGGCCGCGGTCGTCGCCACCCCGGTCGACGTGGCCGCCCTCCGCGACCAGCGCACCCCCTCTCCCGCGATCCTCTCGGCACTCCACCGCCTGCCGGGCCGCCGGGTCGCGGCGGCCCACGAGCAGTCCACGGCCTCCCTCGCCGAGGCGCTCGCGGGACGGGAACCGGCGGAGCAGGAACGGCTCGTCCTGGACGCGGTGCTCGACCGGATCGCACGCGTCCTCGGCCACCCCGACACGTCGGCCCTGGGGGTCGATCAGCCGCTGACGACGCTCGGCTTCGACTCGTTGACCTCCGTGGAACTCCGCAACCGCCTGGGCGAGCTGACGGGCGGCAAGCTGCCCGCGACGCTGGTCTTCGACCATCCCACTCCCGGTGCCCTGGCTGCCTACGTCCGGGCACGGCTGCTCGGCGAGGCGGAGGGGGACGCGACCGCCGACGCCGTGGACTTCGCCGCGGAGGTGCGCCTGGCCGACGACATCCGTCCGGCGAGCGAGACCGTCACCGACGCGCGGGCTCCCCGAGAGGTCCTGCTGACCGGCGCCACCGGATTCCTCGGCGCGTTCCTGTTGCGGGACCTGATGCGTTCGACGGACGCGACCGTGCACTGCCTGGTGCGTGGCTCGGACGGGGAGGACGCACTGGCCCGGCTGCGGGCCAACATGGAGTGGTACCGGTTGTGGGACGCGGTCGACGAGTCCCGCCTGTCGATCGTCGTGGGCGACCTCTCGCGGCCCCGGCTGGGCTTGTCCGCGTCGGACTTCGACACCCTGTCGCGCACGGTCGACGCCGTTTACCACAACGGTGCGCACGTGCACTGGCTGCACCCGTACACGACGCTGCGCGCCGCGAACGTCGCCGGCACGGAGGAGGTCCTGCGTCTCGCGGCCCGGCACCGCACCGTGCCGGTGCACTACGTGTCGACCGTGGGCGTCTTCGACGGGCCCCGTCCCGACGGTGCCCCGCTGAAGGTCGGCGACCCGACCGGGCCCGCGGAGCGCCTGCCCAGTGGCTACCTGCAGAGCAAGTGGGTGGCGGAGCAGATCATCGAACTCGCCCGCGGGCGCGGCTTGCCGGTCTCCGTGTACCGGGTCGACGTGATCTCCGGCGACACGGTCAACGGTGCCTGCCAGACCAGGGACTTCGTGTGGCTGAGCCTCAAGGGCATCCTGCAGTCGGGGGCAGCCCCGGCCGGGGTCGAGGGGCGCTTCCACCTGCTGCCGGTCGACTACGTGAGCGGCTCCATCCTCGCCCTCTCACGGCAGGAGGCCTGCGTGGGTCGGACCTTCCATCTGTTCAACCCGAGCTCTCTGAGCCTCGGCGAGTGCGTCCGAAACCTCCGGAGCCTTGGCTACGAGATCGGCGAGTTGGGCTGGGAGGAGTGGCGGGGCCGGGTGCGGTCCGACCGGGACAACGCCCTGCAGCCGCTGCTCCACGCCTTCGAGATGATGACGTCCGACACCGACTCCTTCTACCCGCCGATCGACACCTCCGAGACGCATGCGGCCCTCGTGGGCAGCGATGTGCACTGCCCCCCTCTGACGCCGGACCTGTTCGCGAGGTACGCGGAGTTCTTCATGGAGGTGGGGCACTTCCCGCGCCCGGACGCCCGTGCCCACAGCCGTCCTGCCGCCGGGCTCCCCCACGGTCGGACAGCGGTGCGGAAATGCCGAAGTCGCACGGCGATGCGGGCCGATCACCGGGACCGCCGGCGGACGGCTCTACGGTGCTTCACGTCGACTCACTCACCGATCCGAGAAGGGTGTTATGTCAACGTCCGGCACCGAAGCGCATCGTGCGCTCCTCGTTCTCGCCCACCCCCGCGGTGACTCTCTGACAGGCCTGTCCGGCGAGCGCGCACGGCGGCGGCTGGCACACAGCGGCTACGCGGTCGACGTACTGGATCTGCACGCCGAGGGCTTCGATCCACGGATGGACCCGGCGGACGAGCCGGACTGGCACGATCCGGGCAAGCGGTACACCGACGAGGTGCACGCCCACATGGACCGGTTGGCCTCGGCCGATGCCGTCGTCGTCGTCTTCCCCGTGTGGTGGTTCGACGTACCGGCCATCCTGAAGGGCTGGATCGACCGGGTGTGGAACCACGGTTTCGCGTACGGTCCGGAGCCCACCGCGCTCGCCGCCAAACGCATCCTGTGGCTCGGGCTGGCCGGTGGCTCGCGGCGCTCCTACGCGGAGCAGGGCCTGGACGCGATGATCGACCGCCATCTGCGGGTCGGCATCTCGGAGTTCTGCGGCATCAAGGACGTCACCGTCCACCTCGTCCACGACACCGTCTCCGACGAACCGCAGGAGAAGGTTCGCCAGTACGTCGCCGAGTCCGTCGACGCTGCCCTGGCCGGGTTCCTCGTGGCTGACGGATCCGCCGGACCCGACGGGGCGGAAACCGCCGCGTCACGCTCCTGAGCACAACGGTGGGCGGTCGCCGCCGCGGAAACCCTGCGGCGACCGCCCCTCGCGTTCTTCGGGTCAGGCGACGGTCCGGGACTCCTGCTCGACGCGGTCGGCGTGTTCAGGCGGACCGGCCGGCTCCTCCGGTGCGGGGGTCTCCTTGCCGATGGCCGGGATCCTGTGCAGGAGCACGAGGGCGATGACCGTGGTCACCACGGCGAACCCGGCACTAACCCACGCGGTGGTGTGGAAGCCCGCGGCGAAGGCGTCCCGCGCGACGGTGAGCAGCTCCTCGCCGAGCCCACCGGGCAGATCCTCGGCGGCCGCGGTGGCGCCACCGATGGTGTCGCGCGAGGCCTCGGCCGCCTCTGCGGGCACTCCGGCGGGTACGGCATCGGCCACATCACCGCGGTAGACGGCGACGGCGACGGAACCGGTCACCGCGATGCCGAGGGCCAGGCCGAGGTCGTAGGCGGTCTGTCCCGCCCCCGCCGCCGCGCCGGCCTTCTCCGGCGGAGCGGCCCCCACGGCGAGGTTGGTGCCGAGCACGCTGATCGGGGCGACACCGAACATGACGATCGTCAGCCCGACAGCGGCGGGTACGACACCCGACTCGTCGGGACTCGCCGTCGCCGTCAGCCAGAAGCCCGCCAGGGTGATCACAGTGCCACCCGCGATCACGAGCGCCGGCCGGATGCGGCGCGAGAGCGCCGGGGTGAGCTGCGAGCCCACGATCAGGCCGATGGCGCTCGGCAACAGCCAGAGGCCGGCCTCCAGCGGGCTGAGGTCGCCGGTCACCAGGAGGAACTGGGGAACCAGGTACTCGACGCCGTTGAGAGCCATCATGCCGAGGAGCAGCACGAGCAGCGCTCCGGTGAACACGCGGTCACCGAAGAGCCGCATGTCCAGGAGCGGCGACTCCAGACGACGCTGACGGCGTACGAAGAGTGCCGAGAAGAACACCCCGACGACCATCGCCACCAGGTAAGTGGGGCTCCAGCCGAACTCTGCGAACTTCTTGATCCCGTACACCACCGGCAGGATGCCGAGCAGGAAGAGGATCACGCTGGCCAGGTCGAAGCGCCCCGGAGCGGGGTCCCGGTACTCCGGCACGATCGCGAGGACCACCGGGATGGCGACCACCATGATCGGCACGGCGAGCAGGAACACCGACCCCCACCACCAGTGCTCGAGGAACACACCGCCGATGATCGGGCCGACCGCGATGCCCACGGACAGCGCGGTGACCCACATGGCGATCGCCGTGGCCCGCTGGCGCGCGTCCGCGAACATGTGGGTGATCAGGGAGAGGGTCGACGGCAGCACCGCGGCACCGGCGACGCCGAGGAGGGCGCGGGCGACGATCAGCATCTCCGGGCTGGTGGAGTACGCGGCGAGCAGCGAGGCCGCGACCACGCCGAGCGAACCGAGGATCAGCAGCCGACGCCGCCCGAGTCGGTCACCCAGGGTCCCCATGACCAGGAGGAATCCACACGTCATGAATCCGTAGAGATCGGTGATCCACAGGAGTTGGGAACTGGACGGCTGCAGGTCGGCGGTCATGGCGGGAGTCGCCAGCCAGAGCACTCCCAGGTCCACCGTCATCAGCATGACGGGGAACAGCAGCACGAAGAGGCCGAACCACTGCCGTAGTCCGGCGCGAGGCTCCTGCCCCGGAACAGGGTTCGAAGACATGGATGTCCTTTCTCACGGAAAAACATGTACATGACAGTCATCGGTGAACGTGATCACTGCCGTTCCAAGGTCCGCTCATCCGCGGCACCCAGGGAAACTCGCGCGGCGTCACCGCCCTTCCCCTCTGCGGCAACCAATTTCAATTGGCTCAAAAGGACCGTCAGGGCTTTCGAACGGAGAGCGCGTGGTGGAACACGTCGCGGGGGTCCCACGCCGCCTTGACCCGCTGCAGCCTCGGGTAGTTGTCCTTGAAGTACAGGCGGTGCCAGGGGATTCCCGAGCGGTTCAGCTCGGGATCGGCCATGTCCGCGTCGGCGTAGTTGATGTAGCAGCCGTCGTTCACGCCGTCCGGGCGCGGCACTCCACCGGTCGCCGCGTACACGTCCGCGAAACAGTCCCGCACCCACTTCTCGTGCCGTGCCGTGTCACCGTCGCCGACACCGGTCCACAGGCTCACGTAGAGGATCTTGATGTGGGAGTCGCGCTGGGCGACCGCCGTGGCGTCGGGCGCGACCGCGTTGATGCGCCCGCCGTAGCTGATCAGGTTGACCAGGGCCGTCGGGTTGTCGTAGTCGGTGCGGGTCAGGTGCCGGTGCATGGCGGCGATCTGGTCGTCCGGCATGGGCTTGCGCACGTAGGCCGCCTTGGCCTTCCAGCGGGAGACCGCCGCCTCGACGAAACCGAACCACTGGGTGACCGCGTACATCCACGGAGTCCGGGCCCTGTCCCCGACCTGGTAGGTGACACCGGTGCCCGCCGAGACCGCGGCGAGGAACTCGTCGAGCAGGGCCTCCGCGTCGGGAGCGGCCGTGTCGACCTGGGTGCACATGTGGAACGTGCCGGCGGAGCGGTGCTGAAGCTTCAGCTGGCTGTACAGGAAACGGCCCGGCGAGTCCGGACCCGCGTTGCGGGCGTGCCAGGCGTCGAAGTTGCGCACGAGGCGACTGAACGACTTCTCGTCCAGGTCCTGCCACGACCAGCTGACGTCGGAGAGCAGCACCTCGGTGGGGGCCTGGGGCAGAAGCTGCGCCGGTTCGCTGCCGGTGGCGTCCGGGGAACGCAGCCAGTAGCGGGTGATGACACCGAAGTTGCCACCGCCGGCACCCGTGTGCGCCCACCACAGGTCACGGTTGGGGTCGTCGGGCTCGCGGGTCGCGATCACCGCGCGCGCCTTGCCGTCCGCGGACACCGTGACGACCTCGACTCCGTAGAGGTGGTCCACGGTCAGGCCGCGTGAGCGGGACAGCGCGCCGTAGCCGCCGCCGGTGATGTGCCCTCCCGCGCCGACCGTCGGACAGGTCCCGCCGGGCAGGACGACTCCCCAGCGTTTGTACAGCGTCCGGTAGACGGAGCCCAGCATGGCGCCGGGCTCGACCGCGATGGCGCGGTGCCGCTTGTCGTAGGAGATGTCGGCCATCTGGGACATGTCGATGACCACACGGACGTCCTGGTCGGACACGAACGGCTCGTTGCAGTGCCCGCCGCTGCGCACGGCGACGCGCAGCCTCTTGTCGACGGCCTCCTGGACCGCGGCCACCACCTGCGCGGTGCTGCTGACGATGCGTATGTAGTCGGGTCTGCCGACCCAGCGCTGGTTCGCTCCTGAGACGAGACCCGGGTACCGGGGATCGTTGCGGAAGACCTGGACGGATTCGGGCAGGGCCGCCGCAGGACCGGCGGGGCCGGATTCGGCCGCGGCCGCCCCCGTCGAGGTCATGGGCAGCGTCAGGGCGCTGCCCGCCGCTGCGGCTCCGGTGATCAGCCCGCGGCGGGACAGTCCGGTCATGGGGTACTCCAACAGGGATGTGGGATCGGATGGTGACGATGCGTGGGCCGGCGGGCGCAGGGCGGGCACGGCACCGCGCGAGAGCCCGGCCATGCCCCGAGGCCACGGCCGGGCTCGGCTCGGTGGACAGGCCCTAGCTCCGCCAGCTGTGGGGGGCCTGGAAGCCCGGGGTGCGTTCCAGGCGGCGCCAGCCGGCCTTGGACGGGTCATGCCGAGGTACGGGGCGCCCATGAGCGGCGGCGCGAGCCACCAGGAACGCGGTGAGGGCCGCCAGCTCGTCGGACTCGGCGTGACCCTTCACGATCCTTACGCTGGACATGTTCATGGCGGTCTCCTGCCTACTGCGGCGGGTTGCCGTGCTTGCGGGCCGGCAGGTCCGCGTGCTTGTTGGCGAGCATCTTCAGCGCGGAGATCAGCACCTCGCGCGTCTGCGCGGGATC
This sequence comes from Streptomyces lancefieldiae, assembly GCF_031845825.1. Taxonomy (NCBI): domain Bacteria; kingdom Bacillati; phylum Actinomycetota; class Actinomycetes; order Kitasatosporales; family Streptomycetaceae; genus Streptomyces; species Streptomyces lancefieldiae. Next base: position 32,734 of record NZ_JAVRFH010000060.1, read on the forward strand.
GATCACGTCGTCGACGAGGCCACGTTCGGCCGCGTAGTACGGATGCATCAGTTCGGCCTTGTACTCCTTGACCATCTTCTGCCGCATGGCCTCGGGGTCCTCCGCCTCGGCGATCTGCCGGCGGAAGATCACGTTCGCGGCGCCCTCGGCACCCATCACCGCGATCTCGTTGGTCGGCCACGCGTAGGTCAGGTCGGCGCCGATGGACTGCGAGTCCATGACGATGTAGGCACCGCCGTACGCCTTGCGCAGGATCAGCGAGACGCGGGGCACGGTCGCGTTGCAGTACGCGTACAGGAGTTTCGCGCCGTGCCGGATGATGCCGCCATGCTCCTGGTCGACACCCGGCAGGAAGCCCGGCACGTCGAGCAGCGTGACGATCGGGATGTTGAAGGCGTCGCACATCTGGACGAAGCGCGCGGCCTTCTCGGAGGCCTCGATGTCGAGGACCCCGGCGAGCGACTGCGGCTGGTTGGCGACGATGCCGACCACCCGGCCGTCCAGACGGGCGAGCGCGCAGACGATGTTGCGGGCCCAGCGCTCGTGGACCTCCAGGTACTCGCCGTCGTCGACGATCTCCTCGATGACCTTGTGCATGTCGTACGGCCGGTTGCCGTCCGCCGGAACCAGGTCCAGGAGTACGTCCCCGCGGCGGTCGGGCGGGTCGTCCGAGGGCACCACCGGCGGGTTCTCGCGGTTGTTCTGCGGGAGCATCGACAGGAGGTAGCGCACCTCGGCGATGCAGGTCTCCTCGTCGTCGTACGCGAAGTGCGCCACACCGGACGTCTCGGCGTGCACGTCGGCACCGCCGAGGCCGTTCTGGGTGATCTCCTCACCGGTGACGGCCTTGACCACGTCGGGGCCGGTGATGAACATCTGCGAGGTCTCGCGGACCATGAACACGAAGTCCGTCAGGGCGGGCGAGTACGCCGCACCGCCCGCGCACGGACCGAGCATGACGCTGATCTGCGGGATCACACCCGAGGCTCTGGTGTTGCGCTGGAAGATGCCGCCGTACCCGGCCAGGGCGCTCACACCCTCCTGGATACGGGCGCCCGCGCCGTCGTTCAGGGAGACCAGCGGCGCACCCGCCGCGATGGCCATGTCCATGATCTTGTGGATCTTCGTGGCGTGCGCCTCACCCAGCGCACCGCCGAAGATCCGGAAGTCGTGCGCGTAGACGAAGACCGTACGGCCCTCCACCGTCCCCCAGCCGGTGACCACACCGTCCGTGTACGGCTTCTTGTTCTCCAGCCCGAACCCGGACGCCCGGTGCCGGCGCAACTGCTCGACCTCCCTGAACGAATCCGGGTCGAGGAGGAGCCCGATCCGCTCACGGGCCGTCAGCTTGCCCTTCGCGTGCTGCGCCGCCGTCGCCTTCTCGCTCGGCCCGGCCGTCGCCCGCTCGCGGATCTCGTCCAGTTCGGCCACGGATCCGGCCTGGGGGCCTTCAGAAGGGCGTTCCAGCAGGGGTGTCGCCATGGCAGTTCTTCCTCTCACGCCGCGGGAGTGATCTCCAGGAGGCCCGGACCGTCCTGCGCCCGCAGGAGGGCACAGACTTCACGCAGGCCCGCCTCGAGCTGGGCGACTTCCTTGTCGCCGATGTGGATCGAGGGCTCGAAACGCAGGGTGTTCGGCGAGCTGGCGGTCGGGAAGGTGCGGACACGGTGGCTGCGGAGCAGCTTGCCCGCCAGGGCGTAACCGAGAGTGGCTCCCTCCGCGTGCTGCCGCAGCCCCTCGACCTCCGAACCGGACTGGTCGTGAAACTCCAGCCCCGCCATCAGCCCCCGGCCGCGCACATCGCGCACGACGTCGGGGAAGTCCCGCTGCACGGACCGGAGCATGTCGAGGAGGTGCGCCCCGCGTTCGGCGGCCTTGCGGTACGCCGCACCGTCGTCGGCCTCCAGGAGGTCGAGGACCTTGAGCCCGATGGTGGTGGAGAAGTAGTCCTTGGCGAACGTGGAGCTGTGCACCAGTTCGAACTGGGGACGGTAGCGCGAGGAACGGGCCAGCATGACGGCCGCCTTGGCGATGCCACCACCGAGGCTCTTGGCCAGGGCGTAGTAGTCTCCGCGCAGACCGATGCCCGTACTGGCCAGGAAGGTGCCCGTACGGCCCATACCGCTCTGCACCTCGTCCACGACGATCGGGACGTCCGCCTCGGCGCATGCCGACTGGATCGTGGCGGCACTCTCCGAGTCGAGCAGTCGGATCCCGCCCTCACCCTGGATCGGTTCGAGCACGAAGGCGCACAGCAGCGGCAGGCGACGGTGCACGACCGCGACCTCGTTGCCGGAGACGGCAAGGTCCAGAAGGTCGACGCGCTCCTCTTCGAAGATCTTGGGCAGGGCCGGAATCTCTTCCCGGGTGACGAAGCGGGCCGAGGTCCCGAGGGCTGCGAAGGGTGTGCGGTAGGCGGCGTTGTGCGTGAGCTGCACACTGCCCATCAGCTTGCCGTGGAATCCGCCCTCCAGGGCGAAGAGAAGGGGTTCGGCACCCGCCCGTGCCGCGTTCACCTCGTCGATGTGCGCGATGAGACGGTCGATGGCGACCGGGCCGGCCTCGCCGGTGCCGAGTCCCGCGACGCGGGCCACCTCGTCCGGGACGGCCGCGGTGCCTTCGGTCACGGCTGCCCGAACCGACTCGAGGTGCTCGGCGATCTCGGTCTGCAGTTCGGCGACCTTCAGGGCGCGGTCCAGTTCCGCGTGCTTGACGGCGATCTCGACCGCTTCGGCGCCGCTGTTGGCGAAGACGGCGTTGTACGTCCCGTCCTCACCGGTCTCGCGCTGCACCACGGCCGTGAGCCGGGCGGCGAGTTCGGTCGCATAGGGGTGACGCGAGAACTGTGCGTGCACGGGGGCTTGGGCAGTCAGCATCTGCTGGGCCAGGGCCACGATCTCCGGATGGTTGTGGCCGAACATCAGCGAGCCGTAGCCCCCGGCGAAGTCGACGACGGGGATCTCTCGTCCCCGTTCGTCGAGCCGGTAGAGGTAGTCGCCCTCGGCGCGCACGTAGTGGGCGTCGAGGCCGACGGTGGACAGCCAGCCGAGCAGGTGCGATTCGGCAAGGTCTGGTTCGGCCATGGTCGGGTCAAACCTCCGTCGTGGTCCGTGTGCGGTCATGGGTCGGCTCGCGTGATCAGTGGAACGCGGTGACCGTCGGCCCGATGTCGAGCAGGGCCCGGCCGTAGTCCTCGACGATCAGCGGAAGGGCCAGGTGGTTGTGGCGGCTGCCGACCTCCAGGTCGCGCCAGTACGCCTGGATCGGGTTGGTGTCGGCGAAGCCACCGGTCCCCGCGACGTGCAGGATCTGCTGCATGCCCTCGCGGGCGCTGCCGAGCGCGGACGCCGAGTGCATCCGGGCCCGGGCGCGGGCCACCCGGGGCAGCTCCTCGCCGGGCACCAGCCGGTCGAACTCGTCGGCCACGTGCAGCATGTGCAGATAGGCGGTGTCGACCAGGTGGGTCGCCTCGGTGAACGCCCGCTGGATCGCCGGCGAGTCAGCGGCGCGGCGGTACGTGGAGTAGACGATCGGCTTGTTCTTGGCGAGCGCTTCCGCTGCCACGTCGAGGGCACCGCGCGCCGCGCCGACCAGGGCGGACAGGGAGTGCAGATTGCCCTTGACGAGTTCGCTCGGCCCGAGCAGTTCCTCCAGACGGTCCGTGTCGTCCTTCTCGACGACGAGGGTGCGCCGATCGGGCACGAACACGTCGGAGACGGTCATGGCGTGGGTTCCGGTCCCGCGCATGCCCGCGACGTTCCAGGTGCGGGTGATCTCGATGTCCTCGAGCGCCACCAGCGCATTGGCGGCGCCGATCTGTCGGTCCCCGTCGTAGAGAGGGATCGCGATGCACAACGCCCAGTCGGAAATCTCGCAACCGGACGCGTACGGGAAGCGCGCGTTCACCTTCAGGCCGCCCGGCACCTTCTCGGCACGGGCACCCGGCCCGGTCCCCGCGGACAGCAGGATCGCGTCCGGGTTGTCACCGAATATCTCCTCCGTGGCCTCTTCCTCGAGAATGAGAGTGAACTCGGTGGACGCGGCGTGGTTGGCGACGATCCATCCGGTCGAGGCACAGCCGCGGCCCACCTCGGCGATGATCTCGACCTGGCTGCGCATGCTCGGGTGCAGACCGCCATGGGCAGTCGGCGTGGTCAGACGGAAGAGCCCGGCCTCGCGCAGGGCGGCGAGGTTCTCCGGGGTGGGGTTGCCGAGCTGCTCGGTGCGGTCGATGTTGGACCGCAGCAGGGGCACGAGTGCGCCGGCACGGGATATCAGCTCTTCCGCACCGACGGACGCTCCGGTGGCTGGGACGGTCGTGGTCATGCTTCTCCTCTGCTCCGTGCGATCTTTCCGGCAAGAACCCCGAGTCCCCCGAAAATTCCTGCTCGCCTACGAATTCTCCGTACACCCGGTCAACAGGTCGCGAGCATCGCTCAATTGCGCCTGACGCAATGGCACATTCACTGTAAAGGCGCCCGCAGGACCCCAGGTCACTTCCGGTTCTCGATCCGGTAATCACCGGCTCCAAATGCGTCGAGGGCGCCCGGTTATCCGATGGTTGACACAAATGCACCGGCCGCAGGTAGCGTGAAGCCCCGTCGATCACGCATAGCAATTCAACGGTCGCTTCGCGCAACGAGATCGCCTTGCGAACCAGACGGAGGAGAAAGTCGTGGGAATTTCAGGCCGGGGTCGCGCGATCGTGCTCGGCGCGGGAATGGCGGGACTGTTCGCCGCGCGAGTGCTCTCCGACACGTACGACGAGGTGGTCGTGGTGGAGCGCGACGTGCTCACCGACGACAACGAGCCGCGGCGCCGTGTCCCCCAAGGCCGGCACGTGCACGCGCTGCTCTCTCGTGGGCAGCGGATCATCGAGGAACTCTTTCCCGGCATCACGCGGGAGTTCGTCACGGCGGGCGCGGCGCACGGTGACGTCACCGGCAACGTGCGGTGGATCCTCGGGGGCCGCGTGATACGGCAGCCTCGCTCCGGCCTGGAGCTGATCTCCGCGAGCCGGCCGCTGATCGAACGCGGCGTCCGCGCCCGCGTACGAGCGCTGCCGTCCGTACACATCCTGGAGCGGACCTCCGTTCGGGAACTGCTCACCGCGGACGGGGAGCGGCGGGTGACGGGGGCCGTGCTCGCGGACGCCGACGGTACGACCCGCCGCGTCGAGGCCGACCTCGTGATCGACGCGTCCGGACGTGGCTCGCGCACACCGGTCTGGCTCACCGAGTGGGGATACCCGCAGGTGGAGGAAGAGACCTTCAAGGTCGGCCTCGGCTACACGACCCGGCACTACGACATCCCCCGGGAGGCCATGGGGGATGACCTTTCCGTGCACGTCGTGGCCTCGCCCGCCTCTCCCCGAGGAGCGGTGTGCGCCCGGGTCGACGGCAACCGCACCGTGGTCACCGCATACGGCATGGACGGCGACCACCCGCCCACCGACGAGGAGGGTTTCCTGGCCTTCCTCAAGTCGCTGGCGACCCCCGACGTGTATGACGCCGTCTCCCGGGGGACGCCGGTCGACGAGCTGGTGCCCTACCGTTTCCCGGCGAACCTGCGCCGCCGCTACGAGCGCCTCACCGGCTTCCCCGAGGGTCTGCTCGTCATCGGGGACGCGGTGTGCAGTTTCAACCCCACCTACGCGCAGGGGATGACGGTCGCGGCGATCGAGGCGACGGTGCTCGCCGGGCATCTGCGCCGCCCCGGGGAGCCTCGCGCCACCGAGTACTTCGCGGATCTGGCGCGCGAGGCCCTCGACACACCCTGGGGCATGGCGATCGGCAACGACACCGCCCGCCTCGGCCTCGCCGACCCGGACTCGCCGGAGCAGCGCCACGTCAGCCGCCTGCTGGAGGCCGCTGCCGAGCACGACGAGGTCGCTGTCGCGTACGTGCGGGTGGTCAGCCTGCTCGACCCGGCGGCGGCGCTCTCCGCACCCGAGATCACCGCCCTCGTGGAGCACTCCTCGGGCGCCCGCCCCGGCTCGCTCACCGACGACGGAACGCCGACCGAGCGCAGCATCGCCCGCGGCCGTGAGGTCGTCCCGGTCACCACCGGTGGTCTCACCTTCGACGTGGAGATGTCGGGGCCGGATCACGGCGAACCCGTGGTGCTGCTGCATGGCTGGCCGCACCACTTCGAGTCCTGGACCGACGTCGTGCCGGCCCTGAACTCGGCGGGTCTGCGCACCATCGCCCCCAACCAGCGCGGGTACTCACCCGGCGCCCGGCCCGAGCCCGTCGACCAGTACGCCCTGCCTCTGCTGGCCCAGGACGTCCTCGGCCTCCTCGACGAGCTCGGCCTGGACGACGCGCACATCGTCGGGCACGACTGGGGCGCGATCGTGGCCTGGTACCTGGCCGCCCACCACCCCGACCGGGTGCGCACCCTGACCGCCGTCGCGTTCCCGCACCTCGACGCCTACCAGCACGCCTACCTCGTGGACCCGGAGCAGCAGCGCTCCTCGAAGTACGTCGATCTCCTCACCGCCGAGGGCTCCACGCAGTACTGGCTGGACGACGACGCGGCCAGGCTGCGCGAACTGCTCGCCGGCGCCGACAACGCACTGACCCCCGAGCAGCAGGCCCGCTACGTCGGCTTCCACCTCCAGCCCGGTACTTTCCACGCTTCCCTCAACTGGTACCGCCACGGCACGCTCCTGGACGGGCGCAGCGACATGGGCGAGGTGACGGTGCCGACGACGTTCATCTGGAGCGTCGCCGACGAGTCGGTCTCCACCTTGGCGGCGGAGAAGACCGCCGAGTACGTGTCCGCACCGTACCGACTGGTCACGCTCCGCGGTGTCTCGCACTGGCAACCCCAGGAAGTGCCGGGGCTCGTCGCCGACGAGATCCTCGCACGCGTCGACGGCACGGCCGAGTCCACCGGCTGAGTGCGGGAGCAGGGTCAAGGAGACGAGGAGACGAAGGAGACGACATGGTGGACAGCAGATGGTTCCGCAGGTTCGGAACGGCCCGGGAGGGAGAGCTCAGGCTCCTGTGCTTCCCGCACGCCGGGGCTTCGGCGACCGCCTTCCTGCGCCTCGCACGGACGCTTCCCGCGGAACTCGACGTCCTGTCGGTCCAGTATCCCGGGCGCCAGGACCGGCGCCTGGAGGAGCCTGCGACGAGTCTCGTCGCGCTCGCCGAGGCCATCGCCGAGGAGTGGGCGCCGACGACCGACGAGCCGTACGCGTTCTTCGGGCACAGCATGGGCGCGGTCGTCGCCTACGAGACGGCTCGTCTGCTCGCGGCACGTGGTCTGCCGCTTCCCAGGCGTCTGTTCCTGTCCGGGCGCGGTGCGCCGGGGCCGCGCCCCAGCGTCCACGACCAGCTCTCCACCGATGCCGAGGTGCTGGCCGCCGTGCGTCGGCTCGGCGGGACCAGCCAGGCGGTGTTGCAGGACCCCGAGCTCCTGGAGCTCGTGATGCCCGTGCTGCGGGCCGACTATCGCGCGCTCGGCTCCTACGCGTGGCGCGGCGGCACCCCACTCGAGGTACCGGTGACCGCCCTGGTCGGAAATGACGACCCGGTCGTCACCATGCAGGAAGCGATGGAGTGGGGAGAACACACCCGGGGCGACTTCGCTCTGGAGGTCTTCCCCGGCGGACACTTCTACCTCGAGGAGCAGCTCTCCTGTCTTGCCTCGGTGCTCTCGGCCGGGCTGCTCGTGGACGTGACGGCGAGTTGACCGGTTGCCACCGCTTCATCGGCGGCGGAGCGGTGGCAACCGCTCCCTACGCCCCGGTCGCCGATGAGGCGGTGGAGAGATCCGGAAGAGTGCCTCTGGTGACGAGCCTGCCGGTCAACGTCGTGTCCAGACACATCAGTGTGCGCACCAGGGCACGGCGCCGCGCATGCGGGGCATCGCTGTCGAGCATCTCGCTCATCACCGGTGTGGGCAGCTCGAGCCGGCCCTGCTTCATCCTCGCCAGGAGGATGTCCGAGAGCCGGTCCACGGTGGCATCGGTCGGCCGTGGCAGCGTCAGTGTGGCCCCCTGCGTCCGACCACTGCCCCACGAGGGCCTCCGCGGCAGCAGCTCGGGCCGGGCCGCCATGATCAGCATCAACGGCGAGGGGGCGCCGGCCACGAACTGCTCCAGGAAGTCCAGTTCGGCGTCGTCCAGTTCATGTCCGTCGTCGACGAACACCACCAGCGGGTGGTCGAGGGCTGCCGCGTTGAGCAGCCGGCAGCCCGCCGCGAGCAGGGCCTCCTGGCGGTGCGGAGGCGGCCCCTGCTCCCCCGCCGTGATCAACTCGGTGACGCGGTCGCCGACGCGGGCGGCCTCGGTCCGGTCCGCGATGCATCCGTGCGTGACCTGACGCACCAGATCAGCACTGGTCGCCGGGTCCGTGCCGACCGGTGCGTGGCAAAGGGCCAGCAGCAGGTTCCGTAGCAGTCCAAGGGGCCGGTCGGCACCGTCGGGACCGCTCACGACGAGTTCCACATCGTCCCACCGGGCCACGGCGCGCCGCTCGAACTCCAGAACCATACGGGTCTTGCCGACCCCGGCGTCCCCGAGGACGGTGACGAGCTGCGCCACGGAGCGGTGCCGGGCCCGGCCCAGCAGGGTGTACAGCACCTCGAGTTCGTAGTCCCGGTCCACGATGGGAATGGACGGATGGGCCAGGGAGCGCCACCGGACGGAGCGCGCGCGCCACCCCGCGGCCGGCCGGCCCGCCGCTGCGTAGCTCACTCCCGCGCTCCCACTGGTCTGCTCCCGGGTCCGCTCACAGGCCCGGACCGTGCCTGGTGCGGTGTGCGCCATCACGGCTCGGCACGTGTCGAGGACGGGGCCGGCGACCATGGGGGCCACCTCCGGTCCCCTGTCCAACTGGAACAACCGCGCTTCGCCGGTGACGACGACGGCGCGTGCGGACATGCCTCGGACGCGTGGCTCCAGCATGGCCAGAGCGGTGGAGACGGCTCGTTTGGCCGCGTCGGGGCCGGTGAACACGGCGAGCAGCGCGGGTCCCGCCGGGGCCGCCACGGTCCCGTCGAAGTAGCCGGCCGTGCGCCGCAGCGTCTCGGCGAGGCTCCGCTCCGCCCGCGTGACCTCGGGGTCGGCCCTGCGTTCGTCGACCGCTGCCTGCACCATCACCACGCTGCAGTCCTGCCGCACGACCCCCGCGCGCACGGATGGGACCGACACCGACGCGACCGCCGACGCGGGGGCGACGTTCGCCCGCTGCGTCGGCAGGTACGGCGCCCTGACCGTCTCCGGGTGCTCCAGCACCCGGGACGCCCCTGCTTCCGCGGCCCCGGCAGACGTGCGGGACCGTTCCTCGGCCGTCCGCGGCTGCCTGGCGGACCGTTCACCCGCGACGATCGTCTCCCGGACGGCTTCCGGTACGAGCAGCGAATCGTCGTGCCGCAGGATCGCTTGCTGCAGCCATTGCAGTTTGCGGCCCGGTTCGAGGCCGAGCTGCTCGACGAGCTGCCGGCGCATCCGGTTGTACGCGCCGAGCGCGTCGGTGTGCCGGCCGCACCGGTAGAGCGCGAGCATCCGTTGCCCGCACAGCCGCTCCCGCAGCAACCCCGCCTCGGCCGCCGCCTCTATGTCGCGCAGGACCGCGTGGTGGCGGCCCAGGGACAGCTCCGCGTCGAAGTAGTCCTCCAGCACGTCGACCCTGGTGCTCTCCAGGCCGGCCAGTTCGGGCCAGGCGAACCCTGCCTCGACGAGGTCGGCGAGCACGGCCCCACGCCAGAGACCGACGGCCTTGCGCAGGACCGCCGCGGCCCGTTGCGCCGACCCCTCGGCGAGGTACGAGCGCCCCTCCTCCGCAAGCCGCTGGAACCGATGCAGGTCCACGGCGTCCTGGTCGAGCTGGAGCACGTAACCCGGAGGCCGGGTGATCAGTGCCGGCCCGTCGCCTTCCGGCTGTCCGGAGCCGAGCGCACTGCGCAGCCCCCAGATGGCGTTGTGCAGAATCTTGCGCGCCGTGTTGGGAGCCTCACCCCCCGGCCACAGGGCGTCCATCAACGCGCTGGTGGCTACCGCGCGGTTGGCACTGAGCAGGAGAAAGCCCAGTACCGCGCGTTGCTTGATGCCTTGTATCGGTACCGCTTCACCCTGGTCGGTGACTTCGAGCGGCCCGAGGACATGGAACCTCATGATGTTCCCCAACTCCTCCCGGGGACTGGGCATCCGCATGGCGATGCGTTGCCTGGGTGACGCCTGGGGCACGGTCCAGCCGCTGTCAGGCCTTGCTCCCGACCGCCGTCACGCTGTCGACCACCGGGTGGTCCTGGGCCAGAGGTCCGTGAGCGGCCGCACCGCCCGGCGCGCCCAGCCCCTCGAACACGTCCGCGTTGGCGGGTCCGAAAACGCTCCACTCCTCCGGCAGATCCTCCTCGTAGAAGATGGATTCCGTGGGGCAGACGGGCTCACAGGCACCGCAGTCCACGCATTCGTCGGGATGGATGTAGAGCATGCGGGGGCCTTCGTAGATGCAGTCCACCGGACACTCGTCGAGGCAGGCCTTGTCCTTGACGTCTACGCAGGGCTGCGCGATCACGTACGTCACGAGGAGCTCCTAGTCTGAAGTCCGTGTTCCCCCGTCGGCGTCATCCGACGACGGTCCAGGTGTCGCCGCCGGCGAGGAGTGTGGCGAGGTCGCCCTTGCCGTTGCGTTCGACGGCGGTGTCGAGCTGGTCGGACATGAGGGTGTCGTAGACGGGCCGGTCGACGGAGCGCA
>NZ_JAVRFH010000061.1:0-38719 GCF_031845825.1 Streptomyces lancefieldiae
GCCTGCGCGTCCTCGACCTCGCCACCCTCTTCGCGGGCCCCCTCGCCGCCACCATGCTCGGTGACTTCGGCGCGGAGGTCGTCAAGGTCGAGCACCCCACCCGCCCCGACCCCTCCCGGGGCCACGGCCCCTCCAAGGACGGCGTCGGCCTGTGGTGGAAGGTGCTGGGCCGCAACAAGCGCACGATCACCCTGGACCTGTCGAAACCCGCCGGCCGCACCACGCTGCTCCGCCTCGCCGCGACCGCGGACGTCGTCGTCGAGAACTTCCGCCCGGGCACCCTGGAGAAGTGGGACCTGGGCTGGGACGAGCTGTCCGCGGTCAACCCCCGCCTGGTGCTCACCCGGGTCACCGGCTTCGGCCAGGTCGGCCCGTACGCGCGCCGACCCGGCTTCGGCACGCTCGCCGAGGCCATGAGCGGCTTCGCCGCCATGACGGGTGAGCCGGACGGGCCCCCGACGCTGCCACCGTTCGGGCTCGCGGACTCGATCGCCGCCCTGGCGACGGCGTACGCCGTGATGACGGCCCTCGCCGCCCGCGAACGCACCGGCGCGGGCCAGATCGTCGACATGGCGATCATCGAGCCGATCCTGACCGTGCTGGGCCCGCAGCCGACCTGGTACGACCAGCTGGGCCACGTCCAGCAGCGCACCGGCAACCGCTCCCAGAACAACGCCCCGCGCAACACCTACCGCACCGCCGACGGCACCTGGGTCGCCGTCTCCACCTCGGCCCAGTCGGTCGCCGAGCGCGTGATGCGCCTGGTGGGCCGCCCGGAGCTGATCGACGAACCCTGGTTCGCCACGGGCGCCGACCGGGCCCGGCACTGCGACGTGCTGGACGCGGCCGTCGGCGACTGGATCGCCCGGCACGGCCGCGCCGATGTGCTCGCCGCCTTCGAGGAGGCGGAGGCGGCCATCGCCCCGGTCCAGGACGTACGGGACGTGATGACCGACCCGCAGTACCAGGCCCTCGACACGGTCACCACCGTCGACGATCCCGAGCTGGGCCCGCTGCGCATGCAGAACGTCCTCTTCCGGCTCTCCGCCACGCCCGGCGCGATCCGCTGGGCGGGCCGCCCGCACGGCGCGGACACCGAGGAGGTGCTGACCGAGCTGGGCCTCACCCCGGCGGATGTGAAGGGGCTGCGTGAGGAGGGCGTCGTATGACGGAGCCGCCGCTGACCTGGCTCTACGCGCCTGGGGACCGGCCCCGGGTGGTCGCCGGGGCGCTGGCCGCCGGGGCCGACGTCGTCGTGATCGACCTGGAGGACGCGGTCGCCCCGGACCGCAAGGCCTACGCCCGCGAGGCCACGGCCGAGCTGCTGACCGAACCGCAGGCGGTGCCGGTCCACGTCCGCGTCAACGCCCTGGACGGCCCGCTCGCGGCGGCGGACCTGGCGGCGCTGGCCGCACTGCCGGGACTGTCCGGGCTGCGGCTGCCCAAGGTGACGTCGCCGCAGCAGATCGCCCGCGTCGCGGAGGCCACCGCGGGGCCACCGCTGTACGCGCTCCTGGAATCCGCCCTGGGCGTGGAGCGCGCGTACTCGATCGCCGCCGCTCATCCGGTGCTGCGCGGCATCGCCCTCGGAGAGGCGGACCTCCGCGCCGACCTGGGCGTACACGGCGACGCGGGACTGGACTGGTCGCGCTCGCGCGTGATCGTGGCCGCACGGGCGGCGGGGCTGGCGCCACCGACGCAGACGGTGCATCCGGACATCCGGGACCTGGAGGGACTGGCGGCGTCCTGCGCCCACGGCCGCGCTCTCGGCTTCCTCGGCCGGGCCGCGATCCACCCCCGCCAGCTGGCGGTCATCGAGCGGGCGTACCTGCCCACCGAGCGGGAGCTGGAGGAGGCCGAGACGGTCGTCAAGGCGGCCACCGCGCAACCGGGCGCCCAGGCGCTGCCGGACGGCCGGTTCATCGACGCGGCGGTGGTGGCGACGGCCCGGCGCACCCTTTCGCTGGCCCGGCGGCCCGTCCTGTCCTGACACACGTCGAGGGCGCCCGGAGTGGCTCCGGGCGCCCTCGACGACGTACGGCGGGCCGTCAGCCCTTCTTGGCCGGGTCGGCGCCGTCCTTCACGTCCCGCACGTCGTCCGCGGACTCGGCCTCGGCGTTCTCCGAGACCTCGGGGTCCTTGGGGCCCTTGAGGTCCTCGGGACCCTTGAGGTCCTCGGGGCCCATGGCGTCGGCGTCCGCGTCCTTCTCGGCCCCCTCCGGACCGGCACCGTCGGCGGCTTCCGCGCCCGGCTCGACCACGTCCTCCCGGCCCGGCCGCCTCCGCGCCGAGAGCACCATGTAGACCACGGCGAGCAGGAACACGAGGAGCGCGGTCCAGTTGTTCAGCCTGAGGCCCAGGACGTGGTGGGCGTCGTCGATGCGCAGGTACTCGCTCCAGAACCGGCCCGCGCAGTACGCGGCGACGTACAGGGCGAACGCCCGCCCGTGGCCCAGCTTGAAGCGACGGTCGGCCCAGATGACGAGCAGGGCGACACCGATGCACCACAGCGACTCGTACAGGAACGTCGGGTGGTAGGTGCCCGGCTCCCGTCCGTCGGCCGACGAGGTGATCTCCAGCGCCCAGGGCAGGTCGGTGGCCTTGCCGTACAGCTCCTGGTTGAACCAGTTGCCCCAGCGGCCGATGGCCTGCGCGAGGGCGATGCCGGGGGCGACGGCGTCGGCGTACACGGGCAACGGGACGCCCCGGCGCCGGGCGCCGATCCAGGCGCCCACCGCGCCGAAGGCGATCGCGCCCCAGATACCGAGGCCGCCCTCCCAGATCTTGAAGGCGTCGACCCAGTCGCGGCCCTCGCTGAAGTACAGCTGGTAGTCCGTGATCACGTGGTAGAGCCGGCCGCCGATCAGACCGAACGGAACGGCCCAGACCGCGATGTCGGCCACCGTGCCGGCCCGCCCGCCCCGGGCGATCCAGCGCTTGTTGCCGAGCCAGACGGCAACGAAGACGCCGATGATGATGCAGAACGCGTAGCCGCGCAGCGGGATGGGACCGAGGTGCAGCACCCCGTGCGACGGGCTGGGAATGAAGGCAAGTTCCATGGCAGGGTCGACGCTACCGTGTCGGACGGGAACCGCGTCGGGCAGCCCGGCTACGGGTCCGTAACGGGCGGGCGGGGAGCGCCCCGCTCGCACCCCGCTGTCCTACTTGTTGGCGTCCTCCACCATCCGCTTGAACTTGGCCGGGGTCATGGAGCTGTCCTTGTAGATGTTCTTGCCGTCCAGCAGCACGGTCGGCGTGCCGGTGAAGCCGCCGTCGAAGAACGCCTTGTTGGACTTCTCCACCCAGCTGTTGTGCTTTCCGTTCTTCACGCACTCCTGGAACAGGGTCGTGTCCAGGCCGTCGACCTCGCGCGCCAGGTCGAGGAGCTTGTTCTCGTCGGCGTAGGCGTCGTCGGTCTCCGGCGGCTGCTTGTCGTACAGCACGTCGTGGTACGCGGGGAACTTTCCGGCGTCCTGGGCGCAGGCGGCGGCGTTGGCCGACTTGCGGGAGCCGGTGCCGCCCATGTTGCCGTCGATGATCGTCGCCAGGTGGTACTCGACCTTGAGTTGTCCGGCGCCGGTGAGCTCGTGGATCGTGTCGCGGTACGCCAGCTCGAAGGCCTTGCAGGCCGGGCAGCGGAAGTCCTCCCAGATGGTGAGCGTCGACTTGGCGCCCTCCTCGCCGACGGGGATCGCGAGGCTGTCCTTGCCCTTGGCGCCGGAGGGCGCCACGATCGGGCCGGCCGACTCGCTGCCGTCGTCCTTGCCCGCGTTGGCGGCGACCACGCCGATCACCGCCGCGAGCCCCAGGACGCAGACCACGCTCGCGCCGACGATCAGCGCGCGGCGGCGCTTGTCCCTGGACTTCTGCTTCTCGCGCTGGACCGCCAGCTTCTCGCGGGCGGCGCGCTTTCCCTCTCGGTTCTTCTCGCTCACACCCCGCAGAACGAACCGGGGAGGCGCACCGCGCCTCCCCGGTCCCAGGACCACCCTTACGAGGGACCCGTATGACTTACCCGCCGTCGTGCCCGACCTGTGCGGCCCGGCCTACGCCTGTCCGCGCACGCCCTTCGCCAGGTCGGCGGCGAGCGCGCGGACGCCCTCGACGCCGGCCGCGTCGTCGGGGGCGTCCAGCATGCGCTTGACGAACGCGGAGCCGACGATCACGCCATCGGCGAAGCCGGCCACCTCGGCGGCCTGCGCGGCGTTGGAGACGCCGAGTCCGACGCAGACCGGGATGTCGGTGGTGGCGCGGGTGCGCCGCACCAGGTCCTCGGCCTGCGCGCCGACCGACTCGCGGGTGCCGGTGACGCCCATGAGGGAGGCGGCGTAGACGAAGCCGCTGCCGGCCGCGGTGATCTCGGCGAGCCGCTTGTCCCTGCTGCTGGGCGCGACCACGAAGACGGTGGCGAGCCCGTGCTTGTCCGCGTGCTCCCTCCACAGCGCCGATTCCTGGACCGGCAGGTCGGGCAGGATGCACCCGGCGCCGCCCGCCCCGGCCAGTTCGGCGGTGAACCGCTCGACGCCGTAGCGGTCGATGGGGTTCCAGTACGTCATGATCAGGATCGGCTTGCCGGTGGCCGCGTGCGCCTCGCGGACGGTGCGCATCACGTCGGCGATCCGCACACCGCCGCGCAGGGCGATGTCGTCGGCGGTCTGGATGACCGGGCCGTCCAGGACGGGGTCGCTGTGCGGCAGGCCCACCTCGACGACGTCGGCGCCGCCGTCCAGCGCGGCCTTGATCGCCTCGATGCCGCCGTCCACGGTCGGGAACCCGGCCGGGAGGTAGGCGATGAGGGCGGCGCGGTCCTCGGACTTCGCCGCGGCGAGGGTGTCCTTCAGCAGCTGCGCGTTCCCGCTCACTTGGCGTCCCCCTCGATCTCGGCGGTGCCGCCGGCCTCGTCGGCGGCGACCTCGGCGTCGGTGTCGTACAGCCCGAAGTAGCGGGCGGCGGTGTCCATGTCCTTGTCACCGCGGCCGGACAGGTTGACGACGATCAGCCCGTCCTTGCCCAGCTCCTTGCCGACCTCCAGGGCGCCGGCCAGCGCGTGGGCGCTCTCGATGGCCGGGATGATGCCCTCGGTGCGCGACAGCAGCCGCAGCGCCTGCATGGCGGCGTCGTCGGTGACCGCGCGGTACTCGCCGCGGCCGGAGTCCTTGAGGTAGGAGTGCTCCGGTCCGATGCCCGGGTAGTCCAGGCCGGCCGAGATGGAGTACGGCTCGGTGATCTGGCCCTCGTCGTCCTGGAGGACGTAGGAGCGGGAGCCGTGCAGGATGCCGGGCTCGCCCGCGGTCAGGGTGGCCGCGTGCTCGCCGGTCTCGACGCCGTGCCCGGCGGGCTCGCAGCCGATGAGGCGGACGTCCGTGTCCGGGATGAAGGCGTGGAAGAGGCCGATGGCGTTGGAGCCGCCGCCGACGCAGGCGATCGCCGCGTCGGGGAGGCGTCCGGCCTGCTCCAGGAGCTGGCGGCGGGCCTCGACGCCGATGACGCGGTGGAAGTCGCGCACCATCGCCGGGAAGGGGTGGGGTCCGGCGACGGTGCCGAACAGGTAGTGGGTGCGGTCGACGTTGGCGACCCAGTCGCGGAAGGCCTCGTTGATGGCGTCCTTCAGCGTGCGGCTGCCGGACTTCACGGCGATGACCTCGGCGCCGAGCATGCGCATGCGGGCCACGTTGAGAGCCTGGCGCTGCGTGTCGATCTCGCCCATGTAGATGGTGCAGTCGAGGCCGAAGAGCGCGCAGGCCGTCGCCGTCGCCACGCCGTGCTGGCCGGCGCCGGTCTCGGCGATCACGCGGGTCTTGCCCATGCGCTTGGTCAGCAGGGCCTGGCCGAGCACGTTGTTGATCTTGTGGGAGCCGGTGTGGTTCAGGTCCTCGCGCTTGAGGAAGATCCGGGCGCCACCGGCGTGCTCGGCGAACCGGGGGACCTCGGTGAGGGAGCTGGGGCGACCCGTGTAGTGGACGAGCAGGTCGTCGAGCTCCCGGGCGAACTCGGGGTCGGCCTTGGCCTTGTCGTACTCGACGGCCACCTCGTCGACGGCGGCGACGAGGGCCTCCGGGATGAACTTGCCGCCGTACGTCCCGAAGTAGCCCTCGGGACTGGGGACCTGACCCTCGGGGTCGGGGATGAAGAAGTTGCTGGGCATGCGTGTACCTCACGGTGAGTGTCTGGTGTGGACCAATCGCCGTGGGGGCGGGGACTCATGTGTCGGCTGCGGGCCTTACGTGGCTGGTCGCGCGTCCCCGCGCCCCTCAGGGGCGCTGGTGCCATCGCATGCCGTTGACCTGCCCGGGTTCGTCCCCGATGACGTAGCGCACCCGGCGGCCGTGGACCCGGCGTGCGGGGGCGCGGCAGCCGCGGGGGCGGCAGCCGCGGGCCAGGCGCGCGGAGGGGTCCCTGGCGGCCAGGGCGAGCAGGGAGGTCATCGGGATCAGCCTACCGGGAGTCAGCCGCGCCCGTGCCGCAGTGCCGGGTGTTCGCCGGCGGCCACCAGGTCGGATACGGCGGTCTTGGGGTCGCGGCCGGTGACCAGGGACTCGCCGACCAGGACGGCGTCGGCGCCCTCGTTGGCGTAGGCGATGAGGTCGTGCGGGCCGCGGACGCCGGACTCGGCGACCTTGACGATGCCGGCCGGGATCTCCGGGGCGACCCGCTCGAAGGTGCCGCGGTCGACCTCCAGGGTCTTCAGGTTGCGCGCGTTGACGCCGATGATCCTGGCGCCGGCGTCCACGGCGCGCTCGACCTCGTCCTCGTCGTGCACCTCGACGAGCGGGGTGAGCCCGATGGACTCGGCGCGCTCGATCAGCGACTCCAGCGCAGGCTGTTCGAGGGCCGCGACGATCAGCAGGACGAGGTCGGCGCCGTGCGCGCGGGCCTCCCACAGCTGGTACGAGGTGACGATGAAGTCCTTGCGCAGTACGGGGACGTCCACGCGCGCGCGGACCGAGTCCAGGTCGGCCAGCGAGCCGCCGAAGCGGCGCTGCTCGGTGAGGACGGAGATGACGGCGGCGCCGCCCGCCTCGTAGTCGGCGGCGAGTCCGGCCGGGTCGGCGATGGCCGCCAGCGCGCCCTTGGACGGGCTGGAGCGCTTGACCTCGCAGATCACCTTGACGCCCTCGCCGCGCAGCGCGGACACGCCGTCCTTGGCGGGGCGAGCCTTGGCCGCGCGCTCCTTGAGCTCGTCGAGGCTGACGCGCGCCTGCCGTTCCGCGAGGTCGGCACGGACTCCGTCGATGATCTCGTCGAGCACACTCACGCGAGCGGCCCCCTTTCAGACGGCGAAACCTGTGGTCACTTGTGATGGTATCCGGAGCGGGGCACGGGCCCCGCATCCGGTTGACGACGGTCCCACTACCTGGACGTTCGTCGCGTGATCAAGGCAGGAGCCAGCCACCGAACGGCAGGTTCCGGACAACCGTGAAGACCAGCAGCAACGTCCCCAGCGTCCACAGGTGGACCGGGCCGAGGTCGATCCGCAGCGGTCGGCCGCGCACCGCGCGGATCACCCAGAAGGTCCACAGCACGGCGAAGCCCGGATAGCCGAGGACGGCCGGCGCGTTGGCGTGCAGCGCGGTCAGCACGTCCCCGTGGACGAACGCGTGGGCGCTGCGCAGGCCGCCGCAGCCGGGGCAGTAGAGGCCGGTGAGGCGCAGCAGGGGGCAGACGGGGTAGTGGCCGGGCTCGTTGGGGTCCACGCTCCCGACGTACGCGAAGGCGCCGACGACGGCCGCGAGGACCCCGGCGGGGACGGCCGTCCGCGCGGCGACGGCCAGGACGCCGGACGCGGGTGCGGTCCTGCTCGGGTTCGGGTTCGGGCTCTCGGCGTCCACGCCCCGCATTCTGCCCGGCACGGCCCGTACCCGCACGCGAGGGGCGCACCCGGCACTCGGCTGCCGGGTGCGCCCCTCGGGAAGTAGCGCGTGATCGCCGTACGGCGTCAGCCCTTGGCGCCGGCCGCGGCGCGCTCGTCGGTGACCTGGTGCACGGGGTGGTTCTGCTTCGGCTGGCCGAGGCCCATCGAGCGCATGATGACGCCCACGAGGCCGCCGAGGAGCACGACCGCCATGCCGGCCCAGAAGCCCGCCGGCTGGGCCGCCACCATGAACATGCCCGCGATGCAGAAACCGATGAAGGCGATGATGACACCGGTCCAGGCGGCCGGGGTGTGACCGTGGCTGCTGCCCGCCATTGCTTGCTCCTCGTTGCTGTGTGCCGTGTCTGAGCAGGACGCTCGTACCCATTGTCCCGCACGGGCGCGCGCGTGATGAGCGGGGGTGCTCCACACGCGCGCGTGGCGGTCGCCGAGCGTTCCGGGCGCCCGCGCGGGTGACCGGGTGCCCCCGCGCGCGGGTGACGCGCGGCGAACCGCACCGCCGGTCCGCCCCTCGGCGGTTCAGGCTCCGGTCGGGTCCTCGCCGCGGTCGAGGGCCTTCCACAGGTCCTCGGGCCGGTCGGGGTCGACGGTCTGCGGCTTGCGGCGCGGGCGCGGCGTTCCGTCCCGTTCGTAGCGGCCGGACATCGCGGGCCACAGGCGGCCGTAGCGCAGGGCGAGCAGCCCGGCCAGCAGCAGCAGGGCGCCGCCCACGGCCGCGACGTACGGCCAGGCGGTGTGGGAGAGGGCGTCCACGGTGGCCGAGGTGTCGCCGGCGGCCTTGGCGGCCTGATCGTCCAGCGCGGAGCTGTCGGAGGCGCCGACCAGGGCCGCGGCGACGGTGCCCGCGCCGCTCAGCGCGAGCAGCACGGCGACGGCGAACCGGCCCGTGCGGCGGACCGCGAAGACGGCGACGAGCGCGGCGAGGCCCACTATGGCGAGCGCCGCGGGCACGCCCGTGACGTCGCTGCCCTTGGCGGTCAGCGGGAACGCGCCGCCGGCCACCGTCGCGGTGCCCTGGGACCACTCCTGCCGGGTGGCGAGCAGGGCGACGGCCGCGCCGAGCGCGCCGCACAGCAGGGCGGCGGCGAGGCTCCGGCGGCCGGCCCGGGCGGGTCCTGCGGCTGGGGTACGGGGGTGAGGAACAGCTGTCACGTACTCCACTATCGCCCGAACCCCGGGCGAACCGTCACCCGGGGCCCCGAACGGGAGGCGTGAGAAGGGCCCTATTGCCCCAGCCGGTTGGCCGTGTGCACCGCCCGCAGCACCGCCGCGGCCTTGTTGCGGCACTCGGTGTCCTCGGCCACCGGGTCGGAGTCGGCGACGACGCCCGCGCCCGCCTGCACGTAGGCCGTGCCGTCGCGCAGCAGTGCCGTGCGGATGGCGATGGCGGTGTCGGAGTCGCCCGCGAAGTCGAGGTAGCCGACGCAGCCGCCGTACAGGCCGCGCCGGGAGGGTTCGAGTTCGTCGATGATCTGCAGGGCGCGCGGCTTGGGGGCGCCGGAGAGGGTGCCGGCCGGGAAGCAGGCGGTGAGGACGTCGAAGGCGGTGCGGCCCGGGGCGACCCGGCCGGTGACCGTCGAGACGATGTGCATGACGTGCGAGTACCGCTCGACGGACATGAAGTCGACGACCTCGACCGAGCCGGGTTCGCAGACGCGTCCGAGGTCGTTGCGCCCGAGGTCGACGAGCATCAGGTGCTCGGCGCGCTCCTTGGGGTCGGCGAGCAGCTCGTCGGCGAGGGCCTGGTCCTCCTGCGGGGTGGCGCCGCGCGGGCGGGTGCCGGCGATGGGGTGCACCATGGCGCGCCCGTCCTCGACCTTGACCAGCGCCTCGGGGGACGATCCGACGACGTCGAATCCGTCGAGGCGGAGCAGGTACATGTACGGGGACGGGTTGGTGGCCCGCAGCACCCGGTACACGTCCAGGGCGCTCGCCGTGCACGGCGTCTCGAAGCGCTGCGAGGGGACGACCTGGAAGGCCTCGCCCGCGCGGATGCGCTCCTTGACGTCCTCGACGGCCTCCTGGAAGTCGGGTCCGCCCCACAGCGCGGTGTACTCGGGCAGCTCGGAGGGCGGCAGCGCGGCCGGCGGCTGGGCCACCGCGCGCGTGAGGTCGGCCTCCATGGCGTCCAGGCGGGCGACCGCGTCGGCGTAGGCCTCGTCGACGCCCGCCTCGAGGTCGTTGTGGTTGATCGCGTTGGCGATCAGCAGGACCGAGCCCTCCCAGTGGTCCATGACGGCGAGGTCGCTGGTGAGCAGCATGGTCAGCTCGGGGAGCTTCAGGTCGTCGCGCTCCCCCGGGCCGACCTTCTCCAGGCGGCGCACGATGTCGTAGCCGAGGTAGCCGACCATGCCGCCGGTGAAGGGCGGCAGCCCCAGGTCGTGGGCGAGGTCGCGGGGGGTGTGCAGGGCCTCGACGGTGGCGCGCAGGGCGGCGAGCGGGTCGCCGTCGGTGGGGACGCCGACGGGCGGGGTGCCCTGCCAGTGCGCCTCGCCGTCCCGCTCGGTGAGGGTGGCGGCGCTGCGGACGCCGACGAAGGAGTACCGAGACCATTGGAACGCCGTACGTCCGTTCTCGGCGGACTCCAGCAGGAAGGTGCCGGGGCGCTCGGCGGCGAGCTTGCGGTACAGCGCGACCGGGGTGTCGCCGTCGGCGAGGAGCTTGCGGCTGACCGGGATCACCCGGCGGTCGGCGGCGAGCTTGCGGAAGGTCTCGAGGTCCATGACGTCCATGGCGGCAGACCCTACTGATCCGCGGCGGGCGTGTCGGCACCCGCGCCGTCCCCGCCGTGGGCGAGGAGCACGTCCGCGTCGAAGCAGGTGCGGGCCCCGGTGTGGCAGGCGGCGCCGACCTGGTCGACCTTGACCAGGACGGTGTCGGCGTCGCAGTCCAGGGCGACGGACTTCACCCACTGGAAGTGCCCGGAGGTGTCGCCCTTGACCCAGTACTCCCGGCGGCTGCGCGACCAGTAGGTGCAACGTCCCGTGGTCAGCGTGCGGTGCAGTGCCTCGTCGTCCATCCAGCCGAGCATCAGCACCTCCCCGGTGTCGTACTGCTGGGCGATGGCGGGCAGGAGGCCGTCGGCGCTGCGCTTGAGGCGTGCGGCGATCTCCGGGGCGAGCGGGCTGGGCGGCCGGGGGGAGCTGCTGGTCATGCGCCCATTGTGCCGCGCGGTACGGACACGCCCCGGCGCTGTCCATTGGGCGGACCCGGCCGGCCGCCGTAGGCTGACTCCATGTCGACTTTCGCCAAGCGTGAACGACTTCTGCTCGCCGACCTGTTGGAGACGGCGGGCCCGGACGCCCCCACTCTGTGCGAGGGCTGGCGGACCCGTGACCTCGCCGCGCACGTGGTGGTGCGCGAGCGCCGGCCGGACGCCGCCGGGGGCAACCTGATCAAGCAGCTGGCGTCCCGGCTGGACCGGGTGATGGAGGAGTACGGCGCGAAGCCGTACGAGGAGCTGATCCAGCTCATCCGCACCGGCCCGCCGCGGTTCTCGCCGTTCTCGCTCAAGCAGGTCGACGAGGCGGCGAACACGGTGGAGTTCTACGTCCACACCGAGGACGTCCGCCGTGCCCAGCCGGACTGGACGCCGCGCGAGCTGGACCCGGTCTTCCAGGACGCCCTGTGGTCGCGGCTGGAGCGCGCCGCCCGTCTGATGGGCCGGGGCATCCCGACGGGTCTGGTGCTGCGCCGGCCGAACGGCCAGACGACGGTCGCCCATCGCGGTACGCCGGTGGTGACGGCGACGGGCGAGCCGTCCGAGCTGCTGCTGTTCGCGTACGGCCGGCAGAGCGCCGCGAAGGTGGAGCTGGAGGGGGAGAAGGACGCGATCGCCAGGCTGAGCGAGACCAAGCAGCTCGGGATCTGAGCCCGGGGTCCGCCGGGCCCGGGGGTCCGCCAAGCCCATAGGTTCCGCCGGCCCGGGGTTCACCAAGCCCGAGGGGCCCGCCAAGCCCGGGGTTCACCAAGACCGGGGTTCACCAAGCCCGGGGACCCCGGGCCCGGGGTCCGCTAGCGCGGGAGTTCGGCCCGCCGCACGCCCGGCGCGCACAGGGCGACGACCCCGCCGAGGGCGCAGACCGCGGCGCTGACGGCGAAGACCGGGCCGGTGCCCCAGACGCCGATGGCGGCGGCGGACAGCGGCATGCTCAGCGGTGCGACACCGAGGCTGACGATCCCGGCGACCGCGGTGACCCGCCCCAGGTAGGCGGGGTCGGACTGGGTCTGCAGCAAGGCCCCGCACATGGCGCCGCTGAGCCCGGTGAGCAGCCCGACGACCACCGCGGTGCCGACGGCCGCGGGGAGGCCGGGAGCGTGTGCCAGGGCGCCGATCGCCGCCGCGCCGGGGATGATGGCGCCGGCGGCGACGCATCCGGCGCGCGGCAGGCGCCCCCGTACGGTCAGCAGCAGGGCGGCGACGCCGGCGCCCGTGCCGAATCCGGCGAGCACCCAGCCCATCCCGGACGCTCCCCAGCCGCGTTCGTCCGCGAGCAGGGTCAGGCCCACGTTGAGGGGGCCGACGAAGCCGAGGTCGCCGAGGGCGATGGTCACCATCAGCGGGCCGAGGACGGGGTGCCGCCGGATGTGGCGGAGCCCGGCCACCAGGTCCCGCCACGCGGTGGTCTCCTGCGCCGGGGCCGTGGCGTCGTCGGGCGGCAGCTCGCGCATCCGTACGGAGATCAGCAGCGGCACCGACACGGCGATCAGCAGCCCGGCGAAGGCGAAGGCCGTCGCCGCGCCGCCGACCGCCACGCTGAGGCCCCCGAGCGGTGCGCCGACAACGGCGGCGAAGCGGACGGCGAGACCGCGCATGCCCTGGACGCGGGCGAGCTGGTCCTTGGCGGTGATGCGGGCGGGCAGCGCCCCGACGGCGGGCAGGAACAGGGCGTCGACGGTGCCGAAGACGATGGCGAGCAGGGCCAGCAGCCACAGTCCGGGGTCGGTCGCGAAGAGCACCGCGGCGACCGCCAGGACCGTGAGGCACCGTACGGCGTCGCTGCCGATGACGACCTTGCGCGGCCCCAGCCGGTCGGCGACCACACCGCCGCCGAGCATGAGCAGCGCCCGCGGCACCGCGCTCACGGCCGTGACGACCCCGGCCTCGGCGGGGCTGCCGTTCTGTACGGCGGCCCAGGACAGCGCGAGGAAGAAGACCGTGTCGCCGATCATGGAGGCGGTGTAGGCCGCGACCCAGCGCAGCACGTTGCCGTCGCGGTGGGCGGGGCGGTCGGGGGTGAGGCACGCCCGGGGGGCGGTTATGTCCGTGAGGTCGGCCACCGGGTCATTCAGCCCAGTCGTGGAGCAGGCGGGCGGTTTCGTTGGGGTCGGCCCCGTCGCTTCGGATATCGGCCACGAGTGTGGCGGCCTCGCCGTAGGGCAGCTCGAACGGCGTCCCTGACTGCTCCATGTACTCCCAGACGCAGGCCACACCGATGGAGGCGTCGTAGTCGCTGAACGGCCTGAGCCGCAGCGCGGTGTGCAGGGACATCGCGGCCATATGAGCACCCTAACGGGACTGGAACCGCAGTCACTACCGCACTCACCGCCAAGAGCGGCACCCGAACTAGCGAACGGGATGCCCCGCCCCCCGCAGCGTCTCCTTGACCTCGCCGATCCGCAGGTCCCCGAAGTGGAAGACGGACGCCGCGAGCACCGCGTCCGCGCCCGCCGCCACGGCGGGGGCGAAGTCGGCGAGGCGGCCCGCGCCGCCGGAGGCGATCACCGGGACGGTCACGTGCTTGCGGACCGCCGCGATCATCTCCAGGTCGTAGCCGTCCTTCGTGCCGTCCGCGTCCATCGAGTTCAGCAGGATCTCCCCCGCCCCCAGCTCGGCGGCCCGGTGCGCCCACTCCACGGCGTCGATGCCGGTGCCGCGCCGACCACCGTGGGTGGTCACCTCGAAGGAGCCCGAATCGCCGCGGCGCGCGTCCACCGACAGGACGAGGACCTGGCGGCCGAACCGCTCGGCGATCTCGCGGATCAGGTCGGGGCGGGCGATGGCGGCCGTGTTCACGCCCACCTTGTCGGCGCCGGCCCGCAGCAGCTTGTCCACGTCCTCGGCGGTGCGCACGCCGCCGCCGACGGTCAGCGGGATGAACACCTGCTCGGCGGTGCGGCGCACCACGTCGTACGTCGTCTCGCGGTTGCCCGACGAGGCGGTGATGTCCAGGAACGTCAGCTCGTCGGCGCCCTCGGTGTCGTACACCTTGGCCATCTCGACGGGGTCACCCGCGTCGCGCAGGTTCTGGAAGTTGACGCCCTTGACGACCCGGCCGTTGTCCACGTCCAGGCAGGGGATGACTCGGACCGCCAGGGTCATGAATCCACGGCTCCTCTATACGCTTCCAGTTCGACTGTCACCAGGACCCGCGAGTCGATGAAACCCTCCACGACCAGCAGGGTCGTGACCGGGCGCACGGAGTCGAACAGCTCCTTGTGGGCCCGGCCCGCCGCGTCCACGTCGCGTGAGTGTGCCAGGTACACACGGGTGCGGATCACGGATTCGACGGCGAGACCGAACTCGCCGATCGCCTCGACCGCGGTGGTGAAGGCCACCTTGGTCTGTTCGTACGGGTCGCCGTCGCCGTACAGCACGTCGCCCTTGAAGGCGGTCGTGCCCGCCACGATGACCCGGTCACCCGCCGCCACGGCCCGTGCGAAACCGAAGGACTCTTCCCAGGGACTTCCACTGCGCACGCGCCGTACGGCTTCGGACGTCATGTCGACACAGCCTCCAAGGCCTCTTCCAGCGTGAACGCCTTCGCGTACAGGGCCTTCCCGACGATGGCCCCCTCGACACCGGCCGGGACGAGACCGGCGATCGCGCGCAGGTCGTCCAGGGACGACACGCCGCCGGACGCCACGACCGGGCGGTCGGTCGCCGCGCAGACGTTCTTCAGGAGCTCCAGGTTGGGGCCCTGGAGGGTGCCGTCCTTGGCGATGTCCGTGACGACGTAGCGGGCGCAGCCCTCCTTGTCGAGGCGGGCCAGCGTCTCGTAGAGGTCGCCGCCGTCCCGGGTCCAGCCGCGGCCCCGCAGGGTGGTGCCCCGTACGTCCAGACCGACCGCGATCTTGTCGCCGTGCTCGGCGATGACCTTGGCGACCCACTCGGGGGTCTCCAGGGCGGCGGTGCCGAGGTTGACGCGGGTGCAGCCGGTGGCGAGCGCGGCGGCGAGCGTGTCGTCGTCGCGGATGCCGCCGGACAGCTCGACCTTGATGTCCATGGCCTTCGCGACCTCGGCGATCAGCTCGCGGTTGTCCCCGGTGCCGAACGCGGCGTCCAGGTCGACCAGGTGCAGCCACTCGGCGCCGGAGCGCTGCCAGGCGAGGGCGGCCTCCAGCGGGGAGCCGTAGGAGGTCTCGGTGCCGGACTCGCCGTGCACGAGGCGGACGGCCTGGCCGTCGCGGACGTCGACGGCGGGGAGGAGTTCGAGCTTGCTCATCTCTACAGGGTCTCGATCCAGTTGGTGAGGAGCTGGGCTCCGGCGTCGCCGGACTTCTCGGGGTGGAACTGGGTGGCCCACAGGGCGCCGTTCTCCACGGCGGCCACGAACGGCTTGCCGTGCGTGGACCAGGTGACCTTGGGGGCGGCGATCAGCGGGTTGTGCGCCTCCTGGGTCCAGTCGTGGACGGCGTAGGAGTGCACGAAGTAGAAGCGGGCGTCCGCGTCCAGGCCGGCGAAGAGCTGGGAGTCGGCCGGTGCCTCGACCGTGTTCCAGCCCATGTGGGGCACGACGTCGGCCTGGAGCGGTCCGACCGTGCCGGGCCACTCGTCCAGCCCCTCGGCCTCGACGCCGTGCTCGATGCCGCGCGCGAAGAGGATCTGCATGCCGACACAGATACCCATCACGGGGCGTCCGCCGGACAGCCGGCGGTCCACGACCCAGTCGCCGCGGGCGGCCCGCAGGCCCTCCATGCACGCGGCGAAGGCGCCGACGCCGGGGACGAGCAGCCCGTCGGCGTTCATCGCCTTGTCGAAGTCACGGGTGATCTCCACGTCCGCTCCCGCGCGCGCGAGGGCACGCTCGGCGGAACGGACGTTGCCGAAGCCGTAGTCGAAGACGACGACCTTCTTCGAACCGCGCGCCGGGGCGCTCAATTCCAGACCTCCAGCCTCAGGACGCCGGCGAAGAGACACATCGCGGCGCCGATGGAGAGCAGCACGATGAGGCCCTTGGGCATCTGCTGCTTGGCGAAGGAGATGATGCCGCCGATGAAGAACAGGCCGACGACGATCAGTGCGGTGGACGAACCGTTCATGGGTTACAGCGCGCCCTTCGTGGAGGGCAGGATGCCGGCCGCGCGCGGGTCACGCTCGGACGCGTAGCGCAGGGCCCGGGCCAGCGCCTTGAACTGGCACTCCACGATGTGGTGCGCGTTGCGCCCGTACGGCACGTGCACGTGCAGCGCGATCTGCGCCTGCGCGACGAACGACTCCAGGATGTGCCGGGTCATCGTGGTGTCGTACTCGCCGATCATCGGCGCCATCTTCTCGGGCTCCGTGTGCACGAGGTAGGGGCGGCCGGACAGGTCGACGGTGACCTGGGCGAGCGACTCGTCCAGCGGGACCGTGCAGTTGCCGAAGCGGTAGATGCCCACCTTGTCGCCGAGGGCCTGCTTGAAGGCGGCGCCCAGCGCGAGGGCGGTGTCCTCGATGGTGTGGTGGGAGTCGATGTGCAGGTCGCCGTCGGTCTTCACGGTCAGGTCGAACAGACCGTGCCGGCCGAGCTGGTCGAGCATGTGGTCGTAGAAGCCGACGCCGGTGGCGATGTCGGTCCTGCCGGTGCCGTCGAGGTCGATCTCGACGAGGACCGAGGTCTCCTTGGTGGTGCGCTCGATTCTTCCGAGGCGTCCCTCGCGAGTCATCCGCTCTGCTCCTGTTCCTTCTTCAGTTCGCGCACCGCATCGAGGAACGCGTCGTTCTCCGCCGGGGTGCCGGCGGTCACCCTCAGCCATCCCGGTACGCCGTTGTCCCGGACGAGGACGCCCCGGTCGAGGATCTTCTGCCAGGTGGCGTGCGCGTCGGCGAACCGCCCGAACTGGACGAAGTTCGCGTCGGACTCGGTCACCTCGTAGCCGATGGCGCGCAGTTCGGCGACCAGCCGGTCCCGCTCGGCCTTGAGCTGCTCGACGTACTTCAGCAGCGTGCCGGTGTGCTCCAGGGCGGCCAGCGCGGTCGCCTGGGTGACGGCCGACAGGTGGTACGGCAGCCGTACGAGCTGGACGGCGTCGACGACGGCCGGGTGCGCGGCGAGGTAGCCCAGGCGCAGACCCGCCGCGCCGAACGCCTTCGACATCGTGCGGGAGACGACCAGGTGGGGCCGGCCCTCCAGCAGCGGCAGCAGGGAGGCGCCGTGGCTGAACTCGACGTAGGCCTCGTCCACGACGACCATCGACGGCTTGGCGGCCTGTGCGGCCTCGTAGAGGGCGAGGACCGTCTCGGCCGGGACGGCGTTGCCGGTGGGGTTGTTGGGGGTGGTGATGAAGACGACGTCCGGGCGGTGCTCGGCGACGGCCCGCTCGGCGGCGGGCACGTCGATGGTGAAGTCGTCGTGACGGGGGCCGGAGATCCAGCCCGTGCCCGTGCCGCGGGCGATGAGGCTGTGCATCGAGTACGACGGCTCGAATCCGATCGCGGTGCGGCCCGGCCCGCCGAAGGCCTGCAGCAGCTGCTGGATGACCTCGTTGGAACCGTTGGCCGCCCAGACGCTCCGCACGTCCACGGCGTGTCCGGTGGTCTCCGTCAGGTACTCGGCGAGCTTCGTGCGCAGCTCGACCGCGTCCCGGTCCGGGTAGCGGTTGAGGTCGCGGGCGGCCTCGCGGACCCGCTCGGTGATCCGCTCGACGAGTGCCTCGGGCAGCGGGTAGGGGTTCTCGTTGGTGTTCAGCCGTACCGGCACGTCCAGCTGGGGCGCGCCGTAGGGGGACTTGCCGCGCAGCTCGTCCCGTACGGGGAGATCGTCGATCGAGAAGTTCACTTGCTCTCCGGCACCTTCCACCCGAACCTCGCCTTGATCGCCGCGCCGTGCGCGGGCAGGTCCTCCGCCTCCGCCAGCGTCACCACGTGGTGCGCGACCTCGGCCAGCGCGTCGCGCGTGTAGTCGACGATGTGGATGCCGCGCAGGAAGGACTGCACGGACAGGCCCGAGGAGTGGCAGGCGCAGCCACCGGTGGGCAGGACGTGGTTGGACCCGGCCGCGTAGTCGCCGAGGGACACGGGTGCCCAGGGGCCGACGAAGATCGCGCCGGCGTTCTTGACCCGGTCGGCGACGGCGGTGGCGTCGGCGGTCTGGATCTCCAGGTGCTCGGCACCGTAGGCGTCGACGACGCGCAGGCCCTCGTCGAGGCCGTCGACCAGGACGATCGCGGACTGGCGGCCGGCGAGCGCCGGACGGATGCGGTCCTCGACGTGCTTGCTGGCCTCGACCTGGGGTGCCAGCTCCTTGTCCACCGCGTCCGCGAGCTCCACGGAGTCGGTGACCAGGACGGCCGCCGCCAGCGGGTCGTGCTCGGCCTGGCTGATCAGGTCGGAGGCGACGTGCACCGGATCGGCCGTGGAGTCGGCCAGGACGGCGATCTCGGTCGGGCCGGCCTCGGCGTCGATGCCGATCCGGCCGGTGAAGTAGCGCTTGGCGGCGGCGACCCAGATGTTGCCGGGGCCGGTGACCATGTTGGCGGGCGGGCAGGACTCGGTGCCGTACGCGAACATCGCGACGGCGGTGGCGCCACCGGCCGCATAGACCTCGTCGACACCGAGCAGGGCGCAGGCGGCGAGGATCGTCGGGTGCGGCAGGCCGTTGAACTCGGCCTGTGCCGGGGAGGCGAGCGCGATCGACCCGACGCCGGCCTCCTGGGCCGGCACCACGTTCATGATCACGGACGACGGGTAGACCGAGCGGCCACCGGGCGCGTACAGACCGACCCGCTCGACCGGCACCCACTTCTCGGTGACCGAGCCGCCGGGGACGACCTGCGTGGTGTGGGTGGTGCGGCGCTGCTCGCGGTGGACGAGGCGGGCGCGGCGGATGGACTCCTCGAGGGCCGCGCGCACGGCCGGGTCGAGCTCCTCCAGCGCGCGCGTGAGCGCGGCGGCCGGAACGCGCACCTGGTCGAGCCTGACCCCGTCGAACTGCTCGGCGAAGTCGATCAGCGCCGCGTCGCCACGATGATGCACGGCCTCGCAGATCGGACGCACCTTCTCCAGGGCGACCGAGACGTCGAAGTCGGCTCGGGGCAGCAGGTCGCGCAGGGCGGGGCCCTCGGGGAGGGTGTCGCCGCGCAGATCGATTCGGGAGATCACGGAACCAATTCTCTCAGACCCGCGTCGCGTACCGTCCGCGCGTATCAATGGCTGATACGGACCGCGACGGGTCGTCACGGCGGGCGGCGGGATGCGAAGATCCCCCTCACTTTGAGTGTTCAGTGGGTCACTCAGTGGGCATGAACGGTTGTACGAAGAGTGAGCGACTCTCGAGTAAGTGGGGAGGGAGTGAAGCGCCGTGACCGAGGTGGCCCGTCGGGGTGACGGAGAGCTGCCGGACGACCTGACCACCGCCGAGGCCGGCATGTGGCAGGCCTTCCGCAACGGCAGCGTGTACGACCTGAGCAGCGGGGACGCGCTCGTCGACGACCCGCACGGCGGACACCCGTGGGGACCCGAGCGGACGGTGCGGGCCCGCATCGTGTGCTGGCTGCTTCTCGACGGTCCGCCGGCGCTCGCGGGCCGCGTGTCCTCGCTGCAGCTCGTGGGCGTCCAGATCAACGACACCATGGACCTCGCGGGCGGCACGGTGGTGCCGTACGTCGAGCTGCGGGGCTGTCGCTTCGAGCGGGAGGTCCTGCTGCCGGAGTCCCGCTTCACGACCGTCCGCATGGTCGACTGCTCGGTGCCGCGGCTGGAGGCGGCCCGGCTGCAGACCGAGGGCGACCTGCACCTGCCGCGCTGCCGGTTCCGGGGCGGGATCCGGCTCACCGACGCGCAGATAGGCACCGACCTGCTGCTCAGCCAGGCGATCGTGCACCGGGACCGCAGCGGCCGTTCCATCGCCGCGGACGGCCTGACCGTCGGGCAGGACCTCCAGGCCGAGATGCTGGAGTCGTACGGCGAGGTGAGCCTGCGCAGCGCCCAGGTCGGC
Organism: Streptomyces lancefieldiae; assembly: GCF_031845825.1. Lineage (NCBI taxonomy): Bacteria > Bacillati > Actinomycetota > Actinomycetes > Kitasatosporales > Streptomycetaceae > Streptomyces > Streptomyces lancefieldiae. The sequence goes on from NZ_JAVRFH010000061.1 coordinate 20,011, forward strand.
GTCTCGCTGAGCCTGCGCGGCGCCCGGCTGCTCAACCCGTACACGCGGCACGCGCTGAACGCGCCGCGGCTGGCAGTGGAGCGCACCCTGTACCTGACGCCGGCGGGCCTGGGCAGTCCGCTGCTGAGGGGCACCACTCCGGCGCAGGGGACGCGGATACAGCGGTTCGAGTGCGAGGGCGGGGTGCGGCTGGACGACGGGCGGTTCGGCGACGCGGTCGACTTCGAGCACGCCCGGTTCACCTTCACCGACGAGCAGGAGCTGTCGCTGCGCCGGGTGCAGACGCCCGAGCTGCGGTTCCTGGGCGAGCGGCCGGCGCGCGGGCGGGTCGTGCTCTCGGGGGCGCGGGTAGTCAACCTGATGGACCGGGCGGACAGCTGGCCGGGCCCCGGCCGGCTGCACATGGGCGGCTTCGCCTACGAGAACCTCGTGCCGCGGGGACCGTTCCCGCTGGAGAAGCGACTGCGGTGGGTGGGCGCGGCGACCGCCGAGTACAACCCGGAGCCGTACGAGCGCCTCGCCGCCGTGCTGCGGGCCGGCGGCGAGGACGAGGACGCCCGCGAGGTGCTGCTCGCCAAGCACCGCCGGCGCCGGGAGAGCCTGCCGATCGCCGCGAAGCTGGTGGGGTACGCGCAGGACTGGACGGTCGCCTACGGTTACCGGCCGGGTCGGGCCGCGGTGTGGATGGCGGTGCTGTGGGCGGCGGGCTCGCTCGCCTTCGCGCGCGCCGACCCGCCGCCGATCAAGAGCGGCGAGCACCCGGACTGGAACCCCGCCCTCTTCGCCCTCGACCTGCTGCTGCCGGTCATCGACCTGGGCCAGGCCGGCTTCTGGCACCTGCGCGACGCCTGGCAGTGGCTGGCGACGGCGCTGATCCTGCTGGGCTGGGTACTGGCGACGACGGTGGCCGCGGGGGCGACACGACTGCTGCGGCGCAACTGATCCCTGACAGAAGGCCCCGTCCTGACGGAGGGCCGACGCCCCCACCACCGGCAACGGCGAGCCCCCTCCACCGCCCCACGCCCGACGACGCCGAACCCGCACCCCGACGGCGAGCCGCCTCGCCCGGGCCCACCCCACCCGCCGCCGACAGCCACCGACGGCGCGAAGACTCCACCAAGAGCCACCCGCGACGCCGCCGCCAGAAACCCGCCGGCACACCGCCCCCCAGCCGCCGACGGCGCGAAAGCCCCACCAACAGCCACCCGCCCCCGACCCGGAAACCCCCCGCAACGCCGCCACCGGAAACCCAGCGGCACACGGGGCGGCAGCCGTCGACGGTGCAGAACCCCTCCGGGGCCGCCCGTGCCCGACCGTCGAGGTCAGGCCATGCTGCTGGTGGTGGGGACACGAACGGCCGAACGCGAAGCCGAGCCGCACAACCATCACGAACCGTCGGCCGTCGTACAGGCCATGCTGCGCGCGTTCCTCCGGAAAACCCGGGCTGCGGCCCGCCTCCGGACGTCCCGGCTCGTCCAAGACGACGACGTGCTCCTCGACGCCCCCGACGACCGCCTCGCCCCCGCCCTGGTCGCGGCGGCCCGCGGCGACCACGGTCCCGCCGCCGACCTGCTCGCCCGCACCCGCGAGAACGCCGAGTGGGAGCACCGCGACCGCTACGCGACCCGGCTCGCCGCCTTCGCGCGCTCGCGTGCCGAGTGGCTGGAGGACTGGCGCACCACCGCCCCGGACGACCCCGACGGCCTTCTGGTCGCGCTCCGGCTGACGGTGGACCGCCACTGGGACTCCCCCGCCCGCGCCGAACTCCTCCGCCAGGTGAGTCCCTCGGTCACGGCCGCCGCCGCGTCGGCCGGCCCCGACCCCGTGCCGTGGCGCACCGCGCTGGACACCGCGCGCGGCGCCCACGCCCCGCACGCCGAGTTCGCGCGGCTGTGGGCCCAGGCGGTCCGCCGTTCCCCGCACCACTACGGCTGTCATGTCGCCGCCCTGGAGTACCTGGCGGCGGCCTCGCCCGGCGCCCACCGCGAGTGCCTGGACTTCGCCGAGACGGCCGCGCAGGACGCCCCCGAGGACGCGCTCGTACGGGCGCTGCCGGTACGGGCGGCCTTCGCGTGCCTGACCGCTCGCGGCGGGGGCGGAGCGCTGGGCGCGGACCGGGCCCGGCTGGACGGCGCGGCCGACCGCGCCATCGCCCTGTCGGCCGCACATCCCTCCGCCGACCCGTGGCCGGCGGAGCTGCGGAATCTGCTGGTGTACGTCCTGGTGCGGCTGGAGCGCCTTCAGGACGCGGCGGAACAGCTGCGTCTGACCGGCCCGTACGTCACGTCCTTCCCCTGGGACCGGGACACGGACGATCCGCTCGGCCGCTTCCTCGAGGTGCGTGCGGATGTCCGTGCGGCGACGGTCTCCGGGCCCGGAACGACAGGTTCAGGTCATCCACGAAATGGGCACGCCGGTCACGTCCACTCCGGCGACCATTAGGCTTCTGCGACGTGACCACCGTCCGGCTCCCCCTCTTCCCCCTGAACTCGGTGCTGTTCCCGGGGCTGGTGCTCCCGCTCAACATCTTCGAGGAGCGCTATCGCGCCATGATGCGCGAGTTGCTGAAGACCCCCGAGGACGAACCGCGCCGGTTCGCCGTCGTGGCGATTCGCGACGGCTACGAGGTGGCCCTGACCGCGCCCGGCCTGCCCGACCCGACGGCGGCGCTCGAGCGCGGGCCGACGGCCGGGTTCGGCCCCGACCTGCTCAAGGCGTTCCACAAGGTGGGCTGCATCGCGGACGCGGCGACCATCCGTGAGCGGGCCGACGGCACCTTCGAGGTGCTGGCGACCGGCACGACCCGGGTGCGGTTGCTCTCGGTCGAGGCCTCGGGCCCCTTCCTGACGGCCGAACTGGAGCCGCTGACCGAGGACCCCGGCGACGAGGCGGGGGCGCTGGCCGAAGGTGTGCTGCGGTCCTTCCGGCAGTACCAGAAGCGGCTGGCGGGGGCACGCGAGCGGTCACTGGCGACGGGCGCCGACCTGCCGGACGAACCGGGTGTGGCCTCCTACCTGGTCGCCGCCGCGATGATGCTGGACACGCCGACGAAGCAGCGTCTCCTTCAGGCCCCGGACACGGCCTCCCGCCTCCGGGACGAACTGAAACTCCTTCGCTCCGAGACGGCCATCATCCGTACGCTGCCGTCGTTGCCGGCGGCGGAACTGACGCGCGGCCCGATGAATCTCAACTGACCGATCCCCACTCGATCCCCACTGACCAACCGAGGTACTGGCCGGGATGGCGAAGAAGTCGAAGAAGCAGCAGCAGTCGGGCGGCACCCCCGCGACCGTCGCCCTCACCGCGGCCGGAGTGACGTACACGGTCCACGCCTACGACCACGACCCCGCCCACCCGTCGTACGGCGAGGAGGCGGCCGAGGCGATGGGCGTCTCCCCGGAGCGGGTGTTCAAGACGCTGGTGGCGGACGTCGACGGGACGCTGACGGTCGCGGTGGTCCCGGTGGCGGGCCAGCTGGACCTGAAGGCGCTGGCGGCCGCGGTGGGCGGCAAGCGCGCGGCGATGGCCGACCCGGCCCTTGCCGAGCGCACCACGGGCTATGTGCGGGGCGGCATCTCCCCGCTCGGCCAGCGCAAGAGGCTCCGGACGGTCCTGGACGCGTCGGCCTCCGGTCACCCCACGATCTGCGTCTCGGCGGGCCGCCGCGGCCTGGAGGTGGAGCTCTCCCCCGACGACCTGGCCAAGCTCACGGACGCGGTCCTCGCTCCCGTCGGCCGCGCGTGAGCCTCGCCACCCTGACTACGCCGACTTCTCTCCGTGGGGTCCCTGTGGCCCATGCGGCTGCTGCGGCTGCTGCGGCTGCTGTCCGTGCACCGGCCACGGATCCGGGTCCCGGGGCCCGAACAGCCCCGTCAGACCGAGGTGGACCGCCAGAGCCGCGAACGGCCACGCCAGCAACGCGCCCTTCGCGCCCAGCTTGAGCGGCGCGGAGAACGTCACCCCTTTGCCCACCTCCTTCGCGTGGGCGAGCACGTCCTGCGCGGGCCCCAGCCACACCCCGACCCGCCACGCCAGCAGCGACCCGAGCAGCCCTCCGACGCCCAGCGCCACCACCATCGGCACTCCCCCGCGCCGCCGCAGCAGAAAGACGGCCGGCGCGCTGAGCGCCCCGAACGCCAGGGCGAGCAGCGTGAACGTGCCGTCCACACCGATCGCCTGCTCGCTCTCGGACTCCTTGAGGTAGACCACCCAGTTGTCGCCGATCACGTCACCGACCAGCGGCACGCTCGGCGCCAGCCGCCACCACAGGAGGCCCAGCAGCACACCGGAGAGCGCCATCGCCACCACGATGACGGCGGCCTGACGCACTTCGGTCAACATCCCGGGCCCGTCCTGTTCGCCGTGGTCGTACGGGGCGCCGTAGGCGGTGCCCACCGCGTGCGCACCGACGGGCGGCGGCACCGGGCCGCCCTGGTGCGACGAGTGTCCGTTCGGCGGCGGTGGTGGAGTCAGAGGTGCGGTCACACCGCCATCGTGCCAAACCCGCCTGTGCGGCGCGTCACCGGACGGCGGCCCGGCGGTACGCCCAGGTGGCGACGGCCAGCGAGAGTACGCCGACCACGCCGCACACCGCGAGGTCACCGAGGACGAAGGCCCAGTCCGGCCGCTGTCCGAACGTGCGCGCGAAGGCCTCCACGCCGTACGTCGAGGGCAGCAGGTCCCGGGCCAGGCGGACCGCCTCCGGCATCCGCTCGGCCGGCAGCACGCCCAGCAGCAGCGCCGCCGACATGCCCAGCTGGCCGAGGAGCGTGGCGAACTCCGGCCGCGGCGCCAGCAGGCCCAGTGCCGCGCCCAGCCCGGCGAGCGCGGCGCCCGCCAGCGGGATCACGGCCGCCAGCACCCACAGATGCGTCATCGGCAGCCCGAACAGCAGGCATCCGAACACGGCCGTCACCACGGTCCCCGGCACCGTGAAGGACGCGTACGCGCCCGCGGCGCCCAGTACCACCGCGGCGGGCGGCACCGGCAGCGTCGCGTAGTGGTCGAGCCCGCCGCTCGCGCGCAGCTGGCCGAAGTACTGGGCGAGGAGGTTCAGCGCGACGAACGCCACCACGAGCACCGCCGACCCGGCGACCACGGCCTGCGCCTCGCCACCGCCGTCCACGACACCGCGCATCAGGATCATGATGCCGATCGACTGGAAGGTGGCCACGAACAGCAGCGGGATGCGCGCGACCCGCGCCCGGGAGAGCTGCGCCCGGTAGACGGCCACCAGGGAAGGCCACAGCCGCGCCCTGGGCCCGAGCTCGGCCGCGCCGACGGCGTCCTGCTCCTCGACGGCCAGGTCGCCGCCCGGCACGACATCGGCGGGTACGACACTCACGTCGCGCTGCTCCCCTTCGCTAGGGTCGTTCGAAGCGGTCGCCCTGACGGGTACGGACGCGGCGGCCGGTGTGCTCACCGTTCGGATGCTCAAGCCCTCACCAGTCCCTGCCGTGCGGCGCCGCCCAGCGCCAGGTACACGTCCTCCAGGCTGGGCGTGGCCAGGGTGAAGTCGTCCAGGGCGGCGAAGGCGGCGCCACCGGTGACGGTGGCGACGACCGCGCGGGCCTCCTCGGGGGCGAGCCGCAGCGTCCAGCGGCGTCCCGACTCGGCGGCACGGTCGCGCAGCGCGGCGACCTCGGGAACGTTCAGCGGTGCCGTCTCACGCCACACCAGGTCGACGCGGACCTCTCCGGCGACCTTCTCCTTGAGCCCGGAGGGCGTGTCGCAGGCGATCACGCGCCCCCGGTCCAGCACGGCGACCCGGTCCAGGACCGTCTCGGCCTCGATGACGTTGTGGGTGACCAGCAGTACGGTCGTGCCGCGTTCGGCACGCCGCCGGTCGACGGCGGCCCACACCGCGCGCCGGGCCACCGGGTCCATGCCGGTGGTCGGCTCGTCCAGGACGAGCAGCGGGCGCTCCCCCACCAGGGCGGCGGCGAAGCAGGCCAGGCGGCGCTGTCCGCCGGAGAGCTTCTTGAGCGGGCGTGCGGCGATCGGGGTCAGGCCCAGTTCGTCGAGGACGGCGTCCCGCTCGGCGCGCGCCTGCCGCGCCTCCAGGCCGCGCAGCCGTCCGGTGGTCTCGGCGGCGAGCGACACGGTCAGCTCGTCCAGGGCGCTGGACTCCTGGCCGAGGTAGGCGAGGATCCGCGCGGCCCGCTCCGGGTGGCGCACGATGTCGTGCCCGAGGATCCGCACGCTGCCGTGGTCGGGCCGCATCAGCCCGGTGAGCTGCCGTACGAGGGTGGACTTGCCGGCGCCGTTCGGTCCGAGCAGGCCGAAGATCTCACCGCGGCGGATGTCCAGGGTCACGTCGTCGGTGGCCCGCACCTCGGGCGTCGCGGGAACGCCGCGCCGGCCGCGTACCGCCGGATAGGTCTTGGTCAGTGCGCGCACCGCGCACACGGCAGTGCCACCGGGTCGAGGTGCCTGTGCCGCGCGCGTACTCACAAGGGACGAGACTACGGGGTCCGTCTTCCCGCCCCGCCCCCGGGTCCGCCCATAAGTGTCCATTCAGCCAGGGGACTCACTCCGCCGCCGGGGTGCGCTCGGTGGCCGTCCGGACGTCGATCTCGCGCCAGAACCCGGCCCGGATCGCGTACCGGTCGTGCTCGTCGATCTGGTCGTCCTTGTGGGCCAGCAGTCCGAAGCGGGCCGCGTAGCGGAGCAGCTCGCCGTCGACGCGGTGCGGGATGCGGGGGTACATCCCGGAGAGTCTCTGCAGGTGGCCGTGGTCGCCGAGGCGTTCCAGCCAGCGGCGGGCGAAGACCTGCCCGACCTCGTACGGGTCGCCGCCGACCGTGGTGATGTCCTCCTCGCGGTCGGCCCAGCGCTGCTCGGCCGTGGTGAGCTGGGCCAGCGTCGGCATCGAGGCGGCCTCGGACGGCTCGGCGGCGGGCCGGTCGACCCAGCCCTTGTCGGAGGACCAGCGCAGGGTGGCGGTCGGGGGGTGCGGGGCGGGGTGGGCGCCGGGGGCGCGCAGGGAGGCGACGTCCTGGGGGGTGGGGACTCCCTTGGCGGGCGGTACGCGCTCCTCGGTGCCGTTGCGGGCGGCACTGTTCGCCGTGGGGTGCTCCGGCTCCTCGGCGCGCCGTTCGGCGGTCGCGGAGAGGGAGGACTCGGGCAGCGGGGCGGAGAGGATCGCGGCGATCTCGGGGCGGGGCACGGGCGGTGGCGCGCAGATCCCGCCGAGTTCCTTGGCGCGTACGGCCTTGGTGATCCACGCACGGTCCAGGACGCGTCGCTCGTCGGCCTCGGCGACCAGGTCCTCGGACTGGTTGTAGTCGCCGTCGGCGGCCTGCACGGCCCACAGGTGGACGGCGACGCCGTGCTCCTTGGCGGCCATCATGCCCGGCAGCAGGTCGCCGTCGCCGGTCACCAGGACGACGTCGGAACAGGCTCGGTTGCGGGCCAGTTCGGTCAGCTCGGCGTGCATGGCGGCGTCCACGCCCTTCTGGGCCCAGCGTCCGTCACTGCGCGTGAGCGCGCCGAGCCGGACGGTGACCCGGGGCATCACGCGCAGCCGGCGGTGTTCCGGCTGCGGGACGCGGTCGGGGGCGCCGTCGAACCAGTAGATGCGCAGCAGCGGCTGCTGCGTGTCGGACTCGGCTCGGTCACGCAGGCCCTGGATGAGGGCGGCGTGATCGACGGTGATGCGCGAGCGTGAGGGCTCCCCGGCAAGGAGACTGGCGGCGGCCCCCAGCAGATACCCGGCGTCCACCAGGACGATGCAGCGGTCCACGCGATCCACCCTCTTTCCGGGAGGTTTGCTTCGGGCTTCCTTCGAGTCTGCCCGACCACGCGGAGGTTAACGGCTCGAACTCGATCTTCGGCGTGGCGTTTCGGCGCCCCGCACCCCGATGAGCCGTGTCACGCACGGTAATTGCACGATATGCGTTCTTTGTCGGCTTATGTGAATCTGGTTCCGGCCCTGGCCCCTAGATCCCCCTCAGGAGGTAGATCACCATGGCCAAGAACAAGAACAATCGTGATCGTAAGCAGCCCCAGGCCGAACGTGCCCAGCAGTCGGGCGAGTCGCCCGTGATGCGCCACGAGGAGCAGCACGCCCCCCAGATGACGCCCGGCGACGTCGCCTCCCGCAAGCGGCAGAAGCGCTTCGGCCACAACTGACCTCCGCGGAGCGGGCCGTTGCGGCCCCGCGAACACGAGGGGCGCACCCGGCACCGGGTGCGCCCCTCGCTCGTCGCGCGCTCGTCGCGCCCGCTCAGCCAGCCAGGCAGGACGGCCCGAGCAGCACCTTCAGGTCGCCGAAGAGAGCGGGGTCGGGCTTCACCCGGTGCCGGTCCAGGCGCAGCACCGTCGTCTTCGTCGGCCCCTGGAGCTTGATCCGCACCTCGCTGTCGCCCCGGTGGTGCGTGAGGATCTCGCCGAGGCGGCTGACCATCGGCGGAGTGATCCGCGTGGCCGGGATGGTGAGGACCACGGGCGCGTTGGTGCCCGCGTTGGACAGGTCCGGGATCATCAGCTCCATGGCGACCAGCCGGGGCACGTCCTCCCGCTTGTCGAGGCGGCCCTTGACGAACACCACGGCGTCCTCGACGAGTTGGGTGGACACCAGCTGGTACGTCGCCGGGAAGAACATGCACTCGATGGAGCCGGCCAGGTCCTCGACGGTGGCGATGGCCCAGGCGTTGCCCTGCTTGGTCATCTTGCGCTGGAGGCCGGAGATGATGCCGCCGATGGTGACGACCGCACCGTCACCGAAGTCGCCGCCGGTGAGCTGGGAGATGCCCGCGTCGGCCTTGTCGGACAGCACGTGCTCCAGCCCGAAGAGCGGGTGGTCGGAGACGTACAGACCGAGCATCTCCCGCTCCTGGGCGAGCAGATAGGTCTTGTCCCACTCGTCGTCGCTGAAGGTGACGTCGAGTCCGAAGCCGGGCTCGTCGTTCTGCTCCTCGCCCATGCCGCCGAAGAGGTCGAACTGGCCCTCGGCCTCCTTGCGCTTGACCGCGACCACGTTGTCGATCATCGGCTCGTACTGCGCGGTGAGGCCCTTGCGGGTGTGGCCCAACTCGTCGAAGGCGCCGGCCTTGATCAGCGACTCCGTCGTCCGCTTGTTGCAGACGACCGCCTCCACCTTGTCCAGGTAGTCGGGGAAGGAGAGGTACTTCCCCTTGGCCTTGCGGCACCTGATGATCGACTCGACGACGTTGGTGCCCACGTTGCGGACGGCGGAGAGGCCGAAGAGGATCACGTCGTCGCCCTGCGCGGCGAAGTTCGACATGGACTCGTTGACGTTGGGCGGGAGCACCTTGATGCCCATGCGGCGGCACTCGTTGAGGTAGACCGCCGACTTGTCCTTGTCGTCCTTGACCGAGGTGAGCAGCGCGGCCATGTACTCGGCGGGGTGGTTCGCCTTGAGGTACGCCGTCCAGTACGAGACCAGGCCGTACGCGGCCGAGTGCGCCTTGTTGAAGGCGTAGCCGGCGAACGGGACCAGCACGTCCCACAGCGCCTGGATGGCCTCGTCGCTGTAGCCCTTCTTGCGGGCGCCGGCCTGGAAGAGGACGAAGTTCTTCGCCAGTTCCTCGGGCTTCTTCTTGCCCATCACGCGGCGCAGGATGTCGGCTTCGCCGAGTGAGTAGCCCGCGATGATCTGGGCGGCCTTCTGCACCTGCTCCTGGTAGACGATCAGGCCGTAGGTGACCGCCAGGACCTCCTGGAGGGGTTCCTCCAGCTCCTTGTGGATCGGCGTGATCTCCTGGAGGCCGTTCTTGCGCAGCGCGTAGTTGGTGTGCGAGTCCATGCCCATGGGGCCGGGACGGTAGAGCGCGGAGACGGCGGAGATGTCCTCGAAGTTGTCGGGCTTCATCAGCCGCAGCAGCGAGCGCATCGGGCCGCCGTCGAACTGGAAGACGCCGAGCGTGTCGCCGCGCTGGAGCAGGTCGAAGGTCGTGGGGTCGTCCAGCGGCAGCGACAGCAGGTCGAGGTCGACGCCCTTGTTGGACTTCACCATCTTGACGGCGTCGTCCATGATCGTGAGGTTGCGCAGGCCGAGGAAGTCCATCTTCAGCAGGCCGAGCGACTCGCACTGCGGGTAGTCCCACTGCGTGATGGTCACGCCGTCGGTGTGCCGCACCCAGATGGGGGCGTGGTCGACGATGGGCTCGCTGGACATGATCACGCCGGCGGCGTGCACGCCCATCTGCCGCACCAGGCCCTCGACGCCCTTCGCGGTGTCGATGACCTTCTTCACGTCCGGCTCGTTCTCGTACATCGAGCGGATCTCGCCGGCCTCGCTGTACCGCGGGTGGGTCGGGTCCGTGATGCCGTTGAGGTCGATGCCCTTGCCGAGGACGTCGGCGGGCATGGCCTTGGTGAGCCGGTCGCCCATCGCGTACGGGTAGCCCAGCACGCGCGCGGAGTCCTTGATGGCGTTCTTCGCCTTGATCTTGCCGTACGTGCCGATCATGGCGACCTTGTCGGCGCCGTACTTCTCCGTCACGTACCTGATCACCTCGACGCGCCGGCGCTCGTCGAAGTCGATGTCGACGTCGGGCATGGAGACGCGCTCGGGGTTGAGGAACCGCTCGAAGATCAGGCCGTGCGGGATCGGGTCGAGGTCGGTGATGCCCATGGCGTACGCCACGATCGAACCGGCCGCGGAGCCTCGGCCGGGGCCGACCGCGATGCCCTGGTTCTTGGCCCACATGATGAAGTCGGCGACCACGAGGAAGTAGCCCGGGAACCCCATCTGGATGATGACGTCCATCTCGTACTCGGCCTGCTTCTGGCGGTCCTCGGGGACGCCGCCGGGGAAGCGGCGCTCCATGCCGCGGCGGACCTCCTCCTGGAACCAGGTGATCTCGGTGTAGCCCTCGGGGATGTCGAACTTCGGCATGAGGTCGCGCTTCTCGAACATGCCGTCGGTGTCGACCATCTCCGCGACCAGGAGCGTGTTGGCGCAGCCCTCCTGCCAGGCGTCCGAGGAGTCGATGGCGTACATCTCGTCCGTGGACTTCAGGTAGTAGCCGGTGCCGTCGAAGCGGAAGCGGTCCGGGTCGGAGAGGTTCTTGCCGGTCTGGATGCACAGCAGGGCGTCGTGGGCGGTCGCCTCGTGCGCGTACGTGTAGTGCGAGTCGTTCGTCACCAGCGGCGGGATGCCGAGCTTCTTCCCGATCTCCAGCAGACCGTCGCGGACCCGGTGCTCGATGTCGATGCCGTGGTCCATCAGCTCCAGGAAGTAGCGGTCCTTGCCGAAGATGTCCTGGTAGTCGGCGGCGGCCTTGAGTGCCTCGTCGAAGTGGCCGAGGCGCAGCCGGGTCTGCACCTCGCCGGAGGGGCAGCCGGTGGAGGCGACGATCCCCTCGGACCACTGGGAGATGGTCTCCTTGTCCATCCGGGGCCACTTCTGCAGCCAGCCCTCGGCGTACGCGTCGGAGGAGAGGCGGAAGAGGTTGTGCAGCCCCGTCTTGTTGGTCGCCCACATCGTCTTGTGGGTGTAACCACCCGAACCGGAGACGTCGTCCCGCTTCTGGTGCGGCTGGCCCCACTGGATCTTGCGCTTGTTGCGGCGCGACTCGGGGGCCACATACGCCTCGATGCCGATGATCGGGGTGATTCCGGCCTTCTTCGCGGAGTGGAAGAAGTCGTAGGCCCCGTGCAGGTTGCCGTGGTCGGACATGGCGATGTGCGTCATGCCCATCTCATTGCAGGCGTTGAACATGTCCTTCAGCCGCGCGGCACCGTCCAGCAGCGAGTACTGGGTGTGGACGTGCAGGTGCGTGAACGGCGGCTTGGACACGTTCGGCCTCCAAATCAGGGCTTTGGCGCGAAGCGCCTCGTTGAGGGGCGGTGGTCGGGCGACGGGAGGGCTATGGGCGGCGGGCTGCGGACAGTCCGGGGGGTCAGCGTCGAAGTCTATGCCTCGCGACCGACACTCCGAGGCGCCGCGCGCGTACCTTCGGGGTGCGGGCCCGCCTGCCGGGCGGGCCCCGGACGCGGGCACTCCCGCACTTCTTCGAACGTTGGCCCGAGTGGAGATCCGCTCCACCCGTCAGGCACCACCCGCACCAGGAGGCACCAGGCATGTCGGCACCGCAGCTCAACGAAGAGCACCGCGGCGAGGAGATCCTCGCCGTCTTCGACACCGCCTTCGGCCAGCTGCTGGCCGCGGACCCGGCGGCGTTCCGCGTGAAGTTCCGGAAGATGGCGGCCTCGGCCTTCGCGTTCTACCGTGGCACGGCATGCCTCTTTTACCACGATTTGACCACCGATCCGGAGTTCGGGTCGCAGCGCGGCGGCCCGTACCTGGACGACCGGACCTCGCGGGTGTGGATCCACGGCGATCTGCACGCGGAGAACTTCGGCACGTACATGGACTCCACCGGCCGGCTGATCTTCAACGTCAACGACTTCGACGAGGCCTACGTCGGCCCCTTCACCTGGGACCTCAAGCGCTTCGCCGCCTCCGTCGCGCTGATCGGGTACGCGAAGGCGCTCAGCGACGAGCAGATCACCGAGCTGGTGCGGGTGTACGCGGACGCGTACCGCGAGCGGATCCACGCCCTGGCCACCGGCGCCAAGAGCGACGAGGTGCCGCCGTTCACGCTGGACACCGCGGAGGGACCGCTGCTGGGCGCGCTGCGCGTCGCCCGCTCCCTGACCCGTTTCGGCCTGCTGGACTCGATGACGGAGATCCGCGACTTCGAGCGCCGCTTCGCCTCCGGCGGCGGCTCCGTCGAGCTGGACGCGGCCACGCGCTACAAGGTGCTCGCCGCCTTCGACGGCTACCTGGAGACGCTCCCGGAGTCGTCCCTGACCCGCCCGGACTCCTACCGGGTGAAGGACGTCGTCGGCCGTCGGGGCATCGGCATCGGATCGGCCGGCCTGCCCTCGTACAACATCCTCCTGGAGGGCAACAGCGACGCCCTGGAGAACGACGTCGTGATCTACATCAAGCAGGCCCAGACCCCGGCGGTCTCCCGGCACGTCACCGACCAGGCGATCAGCGACTACTTCCAGCACGAGGGCCATCGCACGGTCATCTCCCAGCGCGCCCTCCAGGCGCACGCCGACCCGTGGCTGGGCTGGACCGAGCTGGACGGCTCGGGCCAGCTGGTGGCGGAGGTGTCGCCGTACGCCGTGGACCTCGACTGGGGCGACATCGACGACCCGGAGGAGATCGCCGAGGTCGTCGCCGACCTGGGCCGGGCCACGGCGACGATGCACGGGGCGGCGGACGACCAGTCCGGGGAGTCCCTGGTGCCGTTCTCCACCGAGCGCGCCATCGACGCGGCGATCGCGGCCGACGAGGAGGGTTTCGCGCCCCTGCTGGTCGACTTCGCGCACCGGTACGGCGCACGCGCGCGTGCCGACCACCAGACCTTCGTCGACCTGTTCCGCAACGGCCGGATCCCCGGTCTGTGACGGTCGGCTCTCTCACAGAAACCCTTTAGGGGTCTCTTACCGGGACCCGTGACAGACTCTTCTCTCGCTATGGACATATCCGGAACCCCGCTCAGAGCCGTGCGCGCGGCGCTGTTCACGGCACTCGTCGTGACGCTCAGCACCGCGTCGCACGTGCTGCTGTCCGGGGTCCCGCTGCCGCTGAGCACGGTGGGCGCGGTGGCCGCCGCCGTGTTCCTGATCGCGTACGCCCTGGCCGGGCGGCGCGAGCGCGGCTTCGGGCGGATCGCCGCCCTGCTGATCCCGCTGGAGCTGGCCGCCGACACGGTCTTCACCACCGGCCAGCACGTCTGCTACGGCAGGACGGGCGGCCCGGTCGGGGGCCCGCTGCGCGCCGTCGGCCTCGACGTGCTGTGCGGCGACGGAACCGGCGTGCACGCCGGCGTGGCCGCCCCGCTGACCCGGGTGACCGGCGCCGAGACGGACCGGCTGGCGGGCGTGCTCGCCGACGCCGGCCCGGCGACCGCCTGGCTGCTGCTCGGCGCGCACATCGGCGTCGGCCTGCTGGCGGCGGCCTGGCTGCGGCGCGGCGAGCGCGCGCTGGCCCAGCTGCTGAGCGCGGTGGCCGCGACCACCTTCCGGCCGCTGCTGCTCGCCGTCGCGGCCGTGACCGTACGCCGGGCTCCCTCGGTCGACCGCCCGGCGCCTGTGGTGCGCCGCTCCGCCGGTGCCCGCGAGCTGGTCCTCACGCACTGTCTGGGACGGCGCGGACCGCCGTGCTCGCTCGCCTTCGTGTGACCCGTCAGCGAGCACAGCAGTCCCCCCAACGTTTCCGCACACCCCCGTGTGCGCGTCCCCGGAGAGATCATCACCATGAGCAAGCGGAACAGCCAGGCGGCGAAGACGGCGGCCCGTGAGCGCCTGCGCGAGGAGCGCGAGCGCCAGGCCAAGCGCGACAAGGCCAAGCGGCAGGTCATCGTGGCCTGCTCCGTCGTCGGCGTGCTGGCGATAGCCGGCGGCATCAGCTACGCCGTCGTGCAGAGCAACAAGCCCACGGGCTGGGACAAGGCCGCCGAGGCGAAGGTGGTGGCCCCGGCCAACACCTCGGGCAAGAACGGCACCACGGTCGTCCTCGGCGACTCCAAGACCGACAACGTCGTGCACCTCTACGAGGACCCGCGCTGCCCGGGCTGCGCCGCCTTCGAGCAGAGCATCGGCGAGACCGTCAACAAGGGCATGGAGGACGGCACCTACAAGCTCTCCTTCACCATCGGCACCTTCCTCGACGGCAACCTGAGCGGCGAGGGTTCGAAGAACGCGCTGAGCGCGCTCGGCGCCGCGCTGAACGTCGGTCCCGAAGCGTTCCTCGACTACAAGACCGCGCTGTACTCCGCCGAGCACCACCCCGAGGAGTCGACCGACGAGTTCGCCAAGGACGACTACCTGATCAAGGTGGCGAACACGGTCGACGCCCTGAAGAACAACAAGAAGTTCCAGGACGCCGTGGAGAAGGGCACCTACGACGCCTGGGCGATGAAGATGAGCAAGTCCTTCGACGACGCCGACGGCGTCCAGTCGACCCCGACCATCAAGATCAACGACAAGGTGATCGAGACCCCGAGCACGGCCGCCGAGTGGGACAAGGCGCTCAAGGACGCGGGCGTCACCAAGTGATCGCCGCCTGACCGCCGTCCGCGCGTGACCCCGTCTCGGGGTGACGCCGCGCGGAAGCCCGGCGAACGAGCGGGCGAACTTTCGCGAGTTCGCCCGCTCGCGCGCATACCGATCAGTAACCTGATCGGCCGTGACCAGTCGAGACAGATCAACCGAGAGCGCCTTCCCGTCGTCGTTCGCCGAGCG
The DNA here is from genome assembly GCF_031845825.1 of Streptomyces lancefieldiae. NCBI lineage: Bacteria > Bacillati > Actinomycetota > Actinomycetes > Kitasatosporales > Streptomycetaceae > Streptomyces > Streptomyces lancefieldiae. The sequence goes on from NZ_JAVRFH010000061.1 coordinate 35,242, forward strand.
CGCTGACCTCCGAACTCCGAGCCGCCGTACGGTCGTCAAGGCCGCGGCGGCCGGCGCCGTCCTGGCCGCCCCGCTCGCCGCGGCGCTGCCCGCCGGTGCCGCCGGCGTCGCCCCCGCCTTCCTGCACGGCGTCGCCTCCGGTGATCCGCTGCCCGACGGCGTCCTGCTGTGGACGCGGGTGACCCCGACGCCCGAGGCGATACCGGGCTCCGGAGCCGGCCCGGACACCGAGGTGGGCTGGGTCGTCGCCACGGACAGGGCCTTCACGAACATCGTCGCCGAAGGGTCCCTCACCGCGACGGCCGCCTCCGACCACACCGTCAAGGCCGACGTCCGGGGCCTGGCACCGGCCACGGACTACTGGTTCCGCTTCTCCGCCGGCGCCACCGTCTCCCCCGCCGCCCGCACCCGCACCGCCCCCGCGACCGACGCGGCCGTCACGGGCCTGCGCTTCGGCGTGGTCTCCTGCGCCAACTGGGAGGCCGGGCACTTCTCGGCTTACCGCCATCTCGCGGCCCGGGGCGACCTGGACGCCTGGCTGCATCTGGGCGACTACATCTACGAGTACGGCACCGGCGAGTACGGCACCCGCGACACCGTCGTCCGCCCGCACGCGCCCGCCCACGAGATCGTCACCCTCGCCGACTACCGCGTCCGGCACGCCCGCTACAAGACCGACCCCGATCTGCAGGCGCTGCACGCGGCGGCCCCCGTCGTGGCGATCTGGGACGACCACGAGATCGCCAACGACACCTGGTCGGGCGGTGCCGAGAACCACACCGAGGGCGCGGAGGGCACCTGGCCGACTCGTCAGGCCGCCGCCAAGCAGGCCTACTTCGAGTGGATGCCGGTACGTCCGGCGATCACCGGCACGACCTACCGCCGACTGCGCTTCGGCAAGCTGGCGGACCTGTCACTGCTGGACCTGCGCTCCTTCCGCTCGCGGCAGGCGGCGCTCGGCAACGGCGAGGTCGACGACCCGGACCGCACCCTCACCGGCCGCGCCCAGCTCGACTGGCTCAAGGCCGGGCTCACGTCCTCCGACGCCACGTGGCGGCTGGTCGGCAACCCGGTGATGATCTCGCCGTTCGCGATCGGCTCGCTCTCCGCCGAGTTGCTCAAGCCGCTCGCCGAGCTGCTGGGTCTGCCGAAGGAGGGCCTCGCCCTCAACACCGACCAGTGGGACGGCTACACGGACGACCGCCGCGAACTGCTGGCGCACCTGCGCGCACACGCCGTCCGCAACACGGTGTTCCTCACCGGCGACATCCACATGGCGTGGGCCAACGACGTGCCGCACAACGCCGGTACGTACCCGCTGTCCGCCTCGGCCGCCACCGAGTTCGTCGTCACCTCGGTGACCTCCGACAACCTCGACGACATCGTGAAGGTCCCCGAGGGGACGGTCTCCGCGATCGCGGCGCCGGTCATCCGGGCCGCGAACCGGCACGTCCACTGGGTCGACACCGACCGGCACGGCTACGGCGTGCTGGACGTCACCGCGGACCGGGCACAGATGGACTACTACGTCGTCTCCGACCGCACGGATCCGGACGCCACGTCGCAGTGGGCCCGTTCGTACCGCACGCGCAGCGGCACGCAGCGGATCGAGCGCGTCTACGCCCCGGTCTGACCTCCGGTCCGCTCCCCGGTCCGAGACGCCGCCTCCTCCTGGAGCGAGTCGAGGAAGCCGAGCGCCACCCGCCAGGTGGCCTCGGCCGCCTCCTCGTCGTAGTCCGGCAGCTCGGGGTCGGTGTAGAGGTGGCCGGCCCCGGTGTACCGGTGCACCTCGACGTCCGCGCCGATCCGGCCCATCCGGAGGTACCAGGCGCTGAGCCAGTCGTCCGTCTCGAAGGGGTCCGGCTCGGCGACGTGCAGCTGGACCGGCAGGTCGTCGACCGAGGCGTTGGGCGCGATGTCCGAGGTGCCGTGCAGGAGGAGCAGTCCACGCGCCCGGTGGTCGCCGAGGGCGAGGGTCTGGGCGATGGAGGCGCCGAGCGAGAACCCGGCGTAGACCAGGCCGCGCTCCGAGTAGGGGGCGGCGGCCAGCACGGCCCGCTTCAACAGCTCCTCCCGGCCGATGCCGTCCTGGTGGGCCATGCCCTCCTCGACCGTGTCGAAGGTCCGGCCCTCGTAGAGGTCCGGGGTCCACACCTGGTGCCCGGCGTCGCGCAGCCGGTCGGCGGCCTGCCGCACCGCGGGCCTCGGGCCAAGGGTCGAGTGAAAGAGCACGATGTTCATGAGGCCATGGTGCCAGCCGGGTCCGACAACGCGGCGCGCGGCGACCCCCGGGCGCGGGACGGAAGTCACAGGTTCACGGCACGGCGCGGGCGGTTACGTTCGAGGGCATGGAGACCATACTCCGCCCGATGATCGTGGTCGGCGGCTCCGTCCTGCTGACCCTGGTCGTCGGATGGGCCACCGACCTGCTGTTGCGCAAGGCCGACGAACGGCACCCCGAGACACCCCTGTGGGGGCTGCTGCGCCGCGCCCGCATCCCGTACCAGGCCATGCTGTGCGCGGCGCTGCTGAGAGGTTCGTACGTCGAGGCGCAGGTGTTCCCGGACCACCGGTCGGCGGTCGGCCGGCTGCTGACCCTGGTGCTGATCGGCTCGGTGGCCTGGCTGGTGGTCCGGATCGCCGCGGCGGTCGTCGAGACGTCGTACTCCCGCTACGCCCACGCCCACGCCCGGCGCGACCCGGCCCGGGTGCGGCGGGTGCGCACCCAGGTGTCACTGATCATGCGGGTGGTCTCGGCGGTCGTCGGCGTGGTCGCCGTCTCGTCGATGCTGCTGACGTTCCCGGCGATGCGCGCCGCGGGCGCCTCGCTGCTGGCCTCGGCCGGTGTGCTCGGCATCGTGGCCGGCATCGCCGCGCAGTCCACGCTCAGCAACATGTTCGCCGGGTTCCAGATCGCCTTCGGCGACATGGTGCGCATGGGCGACACGGTCGTGGTGGACGGCGAGTGGGGCACCGTCGAGGAGATCACGCTCACGTTCCTGACCGTGCGCACGTGGGACGAGCGCCGGATCACCATGCCGGTGTCGTACTTCACGTCCAAGCCGTTCGAGAACTGGTCGCGCGGCACCCCGCAGATGACCGGGATCGTCTACTGGCACCTCGACCACACGGCACCGCTGGACCTGATGCGCGAGCGGCTGCGTGACCTCCTGCGCGAGTGCCCGGCCTGGGACGGCCGCGACTACAACCTGACCGTCACGGACAGCACCCCGAACACCATGCAGGTGCGGGCACTGGTGACCGCGAAGGACGCGGACGACATCTGGACGGTACGGGTCGCGGTCCGCGAGGGGATGATCCGCTGGCTCGCCGACGAGCACCCGTACGCCCTGCCCCGCGTCACCACGGCGGACGCGGCCCCGCGCCCGACCCCCGACGGCCTCCCCCGCCCCCGCCCCCGTCGCTCCCCCGACGACGGCGCCCGCCGCTTCCCGGAGCAGCCGACGAAGAGCCTGTG
>NZ_JAVRFH010000062.1:0-36220 GCF_031845825.1 Streptomyces lancefieldiae
CCGCCGCGAAGTCCTCCAGATCACACCGGACCGCAGCCAACTCCCCACCCAGCACACCCGGTCAACGACACGACCAATCAAGAAGACACGCCACCACGAACCGCACATGACCAAGCACTACTAGCCAGCAGTGGCTCCGGTCCTACGTGCCTGTGGATATCACGAGGGGCTGGCGTTCGTGGCGAGCCACGGGGAGCGGGTTACGAACCGAGCCGGTTTCGAAGATCACGCCAGCCAGGGGCGAGGCGATGGTGCAGGCCAGTGCCGTGATTCCGTTGCGGGGGATTTGCGTGATCCCTATCCTCGTGCCCAACGCGTAGACGGAGACGAGGAGCCAAAGATCACGCGAGCAGAGAGAGCCGCCGGTAGCTGGGAAGGCGGACTCGCGCCCGAGGCGAAGACCCTCCCTTCTCGCCCGCTCCCTCGAGGGATCATGACGACGCCCCTGCGATGATCCATAACACGAGCCGCGTTTCTGGCCTCTGCGGTCAGGAGCCTGCTTCTGGCGGCTCCCCGTGCTCCAGGTAGGCAGTCAGGCCGTTCACTCGGGCCTCGATGCCTGCCGCGATTCGGCGCGCAAGGCGGGGGATGGTGAGTTCCGGCACCCGGTCGGTGTCGTGGAAGTCGTAGCCGCGGATCTCGTCCGCTTGCAGGGCGATCTGGCGGCGGCCCTCTGCGCTCAGGCGACCACCGTCGAAGAGGTAGAGGACCTTGTCTCCCTCTCCGGGGTTCGGTGCCCAGTCGACGACTAGCAGGCGGCCGATGTGCGGTGCGATGCCGAGTTCCTCCTGGACCTCACGCACGCAGGCTTGTCGGGGTGACTCCCCCTCCTCGACGTAGCCCCCTGGGATGTCGCGGTAGTCCTTGTAGGACGGCTCGACAAGGAGGACTCGATCGAATTCGTCGAAGAAGAGAGCGCCGGCTGCCATGCGGGGGCGGGCCATCTTCGCTTCGTGCTCGTTCTCGCTCACGGTTCGGACTCTAGCTGCCGGCGACGACGCCCAGTCTGCGGGCCAGGTCTGCCACGGGATGGGCCGGCCGGCCTCTGGTGCCGCGTATCCAGCCGATGACCAGTTCCCGGCTCAGGTAGTGGTGGCGCACCTGCTCGGGCGCGGCCTGTTCGGCGTCCAGCAAGACGGCCAGAGCTTCGTCGGTGCGGTTCCAGGAGCTCAGCGCCCTGGCGACTTCGAGGCTGTGTCGTACGCGCCGCTCCACCGGCAGGCCGGTCGTGTCGATTCGTGAGCCCAGATCTGCGGCGATCTGGATGTCGCCGAGTTCGCCGGCGGTGGCCACGCAGTGGATCGCCACGTTGGTCGGACCGAAGGCCGTCCACATGTGATTGGCGTCGGCGCCGAGTCTTTGCGCGGCCTCGTCGGCTTCGCGGAGGAAGGTTTGCGTGGTCGCCCGGTCATCCGCCCGCGCGGCAGCCATCGCGCCGGCGAGGAACAGCGTGCCGTACACCGAGAGGTACTCGTTATTGGCGTCGCCCAACTCCGGCTGCATGACGGCTGCCGCGTCGTTCACCAGCTGGACCGCGGCTGTGAAGCGGCCGGTGGCCAGGAGGCAGTGCGTGACTGCTCGGAAGAGCGAACCCGTAACCTCGCTGCGGCCGCTGGACTGCGCTGCTGCCAGGCCCCGGTCCGCGGCGATCCATGCCAGCTCGGGCTCTCCCAGCTTGCCCAGCACCATGGCCGCCCCGTGGTAGGCGAGAGCGAGCAGCGCGTGGGCTTCCTCCCCTTCGTGCCCCGAGTAGGCGCGGGACGCGGCGAGGGCATCGGCCAGGACAAGGGGGAGACGTCGAGTAGCAAAGCCGTACCGGGATGCCTGGTAGGCATCGAGCACATTGCGCACGTTGCCTCGAAGGTCCTGCAGGGCAGGTGGCTCATCCTCCGCTGCGAGGCTCAGTAAAGGGGTGAGCTGCTTGTAGTCCATGAGTGTTTCGCGCAGCGCAGGGACGGTCCGGCGCCCGCTGTCGGCCGACCACTCCATGAGGGTCGGCTCGGCAAGCAGGTCTCCGAGGGAGATGTCGAGCGCGTCGGCGAGTGAGGTGATCACCGAAAGGCGATCAAGCTCGATCCTGTTGTTCTCCGCCTTGCTCAGCCAGTCCGTCGTCCGGCCGACAAGGCCGGCCAGGACCTCTTGGGAGAGGCCGCGCCGACGCCGGTACCAGGCAACGCGCTCCCCGATGGTCAGGTTCTGTGTCATCCCGCGCATGTCCTGATCATCACCTCGTGGCCGAAGTGGACCCCGGAAGGATTTTCCGGGGTGCCCTGGGGTGCCCTGGCTACTGTCGCAGCAGACCGAGAACGCCGCAGGGCGATGCGAGCAACTCAGCCCGTGGCAAACGGCTTTGACCAAGGACATTCATCCGTCCCACCCGTCTTCCCCAGGCCGAGAGATCGGAGTTTGTCATGCGCGAAACCATCACGACCGAGGGTGGCTACCTGTCCATTGAGACGGGCACCGCCAAGCCCGGTGCGACCACGATCGTCGAGAGGAAGGGGCTCGGTCACCCGGACACCCTGGCCGACCACCTCGCCGAGCGACTGTCCCGCGCGTACAGCCGCTACGCCGTCGAGCGCTTCGGCGCGGTGCTGCACCACAACTTCGACAAGCTCGCCCTCCTCGGCGGTGCCAGCGAGGTCCGCTACGGCGCCGGCCTCATGACAGCCCCTGTGCGCGTCCTGGTCAACGGGCGGGCCGCGCCCATGTGCGGGGGCGAGAAGATCCCCGTCGAGGGGATCGTCGAGGCCGAGGTCAGGGCATTCTTCGCCGAGCGGCTCCCGGAGGTGTCGGAGCACCTCAACATCACCTTCAACATCACCAGCAACTCCAGCCCCGGAGCGGTCCTCACCGGTGACGCGGTGCCGGACCGCACCCGCTGGTTCAACCCCCGTTCCATCGACGACCTGCGTGAACGCCGGGTCCGGCTGTCGAACGACACATCCCTCGGAACCGGCTGGGCGCCGGAGAACCCCTTCGAGTCGTTCGTCCGCGAGCTGGTGGACCACTTCTCCGGGGCGAGCGACTTCACCCTCTCCCATGCCTGGTGCGGATCGGACGTGAAGCTCATGGGCTACTGGGACGGTGAGCAGGCGGACGTCGTCCTCTGCGTCCCACAGAAGTCGCGGCTCGTCGCCAGCCGCGCGGAGTACGTGCGGAACACCGAGAGCGTCCTCGCCGAGTGCCACCGGCTGGCCGGCCTCCGCCTGCCCGGAGCCGAGACGCGCTTCCGGCTCAACGCGCGCGACGTGCCGGAGAAGGACGAGCTGTACCTCACCTACACCGGCAGCTCGATCGAGTCCGGCGACGAGGGCGTCGTCGGCCGCGGCAACCGGGTCAACGGACTGATCACGCCACTGCGGCCGATGAACTTGGAGGGTGCCAACGGCAAGAACCCCGTCTACCACGTCGGCAAGCTCTACAACATCGCCGCCCAGCGCCTGGCCCAGCGGCTGCACGAGGCCACCGACGGGCACGCGGAGGTGCACCTCGTCAGCACCACTGGCCAGCGCCTCGATCAGCCGTGGCGGATCCTGGTCCGGCTGTCCTCCCCGGAGGTCGAGACTGACAAGGTCCAGGCGCTCGTCGCCGAATCCTTGGAGGGCTTCCCCGCCCTCACGGACGAGCTGGTCTCCGACGGGATCGTGCTGAGCTGATGGTGAAGCGGACGCTCGGCGAGGTCTCCGAGGAATGCCGGCGGCGGCTGGTCACGCACTACGGCCCGGGAGTCTCCGGCTGGCTCGACGCCGTGCCCACCTTGATGGAGCGCGCGGCGGAGCGCTGGAAGCTCACGCTAGGGGCTTACCACGACGCCGGACACGCCTCGGTGGTCGTCACGGCCGGAACCTTCGACGGGCGTCCGCTGCTTCTCAAGGCGTGGGCCGATCCCACCCGGTTCCGCAACGAGGTCACCGCCGTACGCCTGTGGGCGGGCGGGCCGACTACAGGCGTCGTCGAGGCGGCGGACGACCTGGCCGTGGCGGCCCTGGAGATGATCGGAGGCCGCCCCGGTGGCGACGAGCGGCCGCCTCGGGAACTGCAGACCGTGGCCGCCGCCCTCCAGGGCCTCCACACCATCGGCCGGCGCCAGCGCCGACCGCGTGAGCTTCCTTCCCTGACCTCGTACCTGCATCAGGAAGTACGTCCGAGGGTGCGCCGCCGTCTGGAATCGGTCGATGCCAGCCAATGGCAGGAGCATGTCGACGCGGCTCTCCCGGCCCTCGTGACCCTGGAGGAGGACGGCGGTCGGGCGACGGTCCTGCACGCGGATCTCTACCGCGAGAACGTGCTCTTCGACTGGCTGGGCCACCCTCGCCTGATCGACCCCCTCCCGATGGTGGGCGATGCGGCCTTCGACTGGGCCTTCTGGACCGTGTACTACGAGCTTGGACACGGCACGGACGCCCGCTTGGCCGCAGCCTCCCGGATCTCCCGCATCCCCGTGCCCGTCCTGGCGCCATGGTGCAGGGCCCTGGCCTTGGACGGCCTGCTCTTCTACCTCGACACCGGTGATGCGCGCGCGCCGAGGATGGCCGACGTCCTCGCATGGCTGTCGGCGCCGACCCCAAGGAACCGATCATGACGACGTACGTCCTCCGCCACGGACAGACGAACTACAGCCGGCGCTATCTCGTCAACGGCGATCCGACCAAGCCCATCCGCCTGAGCGAGGAAGGCCGCCGATCGCTGAACAGGGGATGGAGCAGTGTGCCCCTCCACAGCGTGAAGACGTGGCTGGCCAGCGAATTCCCCCGCGCTCAGCAGACCGCCAACCTGCTGATGGGAGTCCCCGGGCCGGAACTGATCACCGATCCTCGGCTGAACGGACTCGACTATGGGGAATTCGAGGGAAACCCGTTCCTGGAGTACGCCGTCTGGCTCGACGGCCATGGCGCCCACGAGCGCCCGCCGGGCGGGAGCGAGTCGCAGCGCGAGGGCATCCGCAGGATGCTCTCCGGGGTGCTCGCGGTCCTGGAGCATCCCGGCCCCCGCGTCCTGGTGGCCCACGGCCTGCTGGTCTCCGTGCTCCTGTGGCGCCGCGAACGGACTCCTGGCGGGGCCATGCCCCTCTTCTTCCCGGAAGCCCCGTACATCGAGCCCGTCGCCATCCCCGATAACGAGTTGCCGACACTCGTAGGGGCCCTGATGAACGATCTTGAAACTGGCGTTCTCGATCGCGCGGTCGGCTCCGGTGACAGGGAGGTAATGCGGATCGGCGAAGGGGCCGCGGTTGCTACCGTCGATCCCGTATCCCACCACTCGCCGGATCAGAAGGATCTTCCTCATGCATGATGCCCGCGCCCTGATTGAAATGGGTGCCGAAGCGGTTCGTCGGCTCGCTCGTCGCGGTTACTCTCTGGACCTGTCCGAGCTGGAGTCCCTCCAGTCTCGCCGCAACCAGAACATCCGCTCGGCCGATGAGCTGCGGGCGGTGTCCAAGCGGGTGGCGAGTGAGGTTCAGCAGACGGCCAAGCAGGGCGGCGACATCAGCAAGCTGAAGGAGCGCGCCCGCGAGATCAAGGAGCAGGTCCGCGACATCGAAGCGGGGCAGGAAGAGATCGAGGCCCAGCTCCGTGATCTGCTCCTGAGCATCCCGAATCTGCCGGACGACTCCGCGCCTGATGGCGACTCCGAGGAGTTCGCCATCGAGATCCGGCGCGTCGGCACGCCTCCCGCGTTTCCGTTCGAGCCCAAGGACCACGTCGATCTCGGAGAGGCCACGGGCATCCTCGACTTCGGCCGCGCGACGAAGCTGTCCGGCCCGCGCTTCGCGGTCTCCCGCGGCGCCGGCGCCGCGCTGGAGCGGGCCCTGGCCACGCTCTTCCTCGACCTCCACACCCGCCGCCACGGGTACACCGAGTACGCGGTCCCCTACCTGGTCACCCGCAAGACCATGACCGGCACCGGACAGCTCCCGAAGTTCGAGGAGGACCTGTTCAAGACCGGCGTCGCCGACCGCGAGCTCTTCCTCATCCCGACGGCCGAGGTTCCGCTGACCAACCTCTACGCGGACGAGATCATCCCGCCCGCCGAGCTGCCGCTCGCGTTCACGGCGCACACTCCGTGCTTCCGGTCCGAGGCCGGCTCGTACGGCCGCGACACCCGCGGTCTGATCCGCCAGCACCAGTTCGCCAAGGTCGAGATGGTCAAGATCGTCGATCCGGAGACGGCGGACGCCGAGCTGGAGGAGATGGTCGGCCACGCCGAGGCGTGCCTCAAGGAGCTCGGCCTCGCCTACCGGGTCATCAAGCTGCCCGCCGGCGACACCGGCTTCTCCGCACAGCTCACGTACGACCTCGAGGTCTGGATCCCGAGCCAGAACACGTACCGCGAGATCTCCTCGGTCTCCAACTTCGGAACCTTCCAGGCCCGCCGGGCGAACATCCGGACCCGTGGCGAGGACGGCAAGCCCAAGCTCGTCGCCACCCTCAACGGCTCCGGTCTGCCCGTCGGCCGCACCCTGGCCGCGCTCCTTGAGCAGTGCCAGCAGCAGGACGGCTCGATCGTCCTGCCCGAATCACTCTTCCCGTATCTCGGCTTCCGCCGTATCTCGGCGGACGGATCACCGGAGGCATAACGTGCTCGTCGGCGTCTGCGACTTCCCTGGTAGCTACGCCTTTCCACCCGCCGGATACGGCGGGATCGAACGATGGCTGTGGGCGGTCGCCGTAGGCGCCCGAGCCGCAGGCGCCGACGTACACCTCCTCGGGCCGGGCTGGCTCACGGACCTGGAACACGACTGGGTCCGCAAGCCGGTCCGCCTGGAGGACGTCTCCACCGGATCGCTCGCCGAGCGCGAGCTGCGCGACACGGAGTACGACCTCCTGGTCGTCGGCCACGAGTACCCGTCGCTTCCCGCGTGGACGCGCACCTGGAACGAGCTGGACTGCGACGTCGCCACCTTCCAGCACTCGCCCGTCTTCCAGCACACCGCCACCGCCTTCGACGGCCAGCGCTCGCGGCTCTACTGCTACTCGCCCGAGATGATCGAACGGTACGCGGATCACCGGCCGATCCCTGAGCTCGCCGTCCATCTCGGCCTCGACGAGGAGGAGCCGCCGGCCACCGCGGGCACCGATCTCGTCTGGCTCGGCCGGATCGACGAGGAGAAGGCACCGCACATCGCCGTGCGGGCATCCCAGATCCTCGGTCGTCGCATTCGGATCGTCGGCCCAGTCTTCGACGAGGCGTACGTGCGACGCCACGAACGGCTCTTCAGCGCCGACCACGTGAAGTGGATCGGCGAACTCGGCGGTCCTGCCAAGACCGCAGCCATCGCCGACGCCTCGGTCTTCGTCTACACGTACGCCCGCAAGTACGTGGAAGCCGGTGCCGCGGTCTTCGGAGAATCCCTCCGCGCCGGCACCCCCATGGCCGCCCTGACCTGGCGCGAAGGAACCTGCGCCGACGCCGCCCTGTGCGACGAGACGGGCGCGGTCGCGGTCGTCGACCCCAGGGAGGAGGACGAGACCGCAGCGCGAAGGCTCGCCGATGCGATCGAACAGGCGGAAAGCCTCGACCATCAGCGTGTCCAGGCGATCGGAATGCAGCGCTTCGACCCGGCGCGCCATTTCCAGGCGATGTCGGCCCGATCGTGCTGACCCGCACCGCCGACACCGTCGGAGACGACCTGGCCCAGCGAATACCCGGCGTACTGAGCGCCGCGTTAGGCCCTCACTGGACGTTCATCGCCGACGGCCCCCACATTGAGATTCTTCACCCGCACCGGGGAAGCCCCTACGAGCCGCCACGCAGATCACCCACGTGGAGGGAGATCCTCGACTCCTTGGAAGCCGGCTTCGCGCGGGATGGCGCCCCACGTGACGCCTGCCTCCCACTCCGATGGGGCAGGGAGACCGAACTGACGATCTCCGCTATCCAGGCCCTGGATCCGGTCCTCAAGGACGGCCAACCCCGCACGTATCGAAGCGGATTCATCCCGCAGCCGGTCGTCCGCTTCACCGGCCAACGGGACGGGGAAGGCCAGTTGATGGACGGCTTTCTGACCTCCTTCGTCAACGTCTCCCGAGTCCAACCCATAGGCGACCTTGACGAGTACGGCGCCATACTCGACGGCTGGCTGACCGTCCTCTCCCAACTCGGTTTCCACGCACGGCACTTGAGCATCTACGGAGCGCTCACCCCGTGGCGCCGACGGCAGGTCGAAGGCATCACACTGCGCTTCCGCCATCTTGACCTCACCCTCGGCGACATCGTCCTCCTGTGGAACACGGATCACCCGGACCGGATGGCCGTTGACCTCGGCACTGGGCTGGAACGCCTGGCCTGGGCGCGTACCAGGGCGAGCTGGCACCCCCTGATCTTTGGGCGCTTCGCACAGATTGCGACACCACCGACGCTGGATGCCATCCGTACCGCCACACTCCTGCTCGGCCACGGGATCGCCCCAGCAGCTCGGGGTGCAGGCGGAATCACACGGCGTGTCATAGGCGCTATCGATCCCGAAGCCGCCCGCCTCGGCGTCAGCGCCATGGTTCGAGCCGCCTACGACTACTGGTCGCTCTTCGGTGCCTTGCGTGCTCCGTGGCCGGAGATCGCTCGTGTCATCGAGGGAGAGGGAGAGGCGGCGCGCTCGGCCCTGGCGGCCTAGAAGTTGCGTGCAGCGCTTGTTCTCGCCCCAAGCCTCGAAACGGCTGAAGCTGGTAGGTCGAGCCGTAAACACGCAGGTCGAGCGATGAGCGACTGATGGGGTGCGGGGTTCTTCTGACCGAAAACCCATCACTCCGGGTGATCGACTTCTTACATGCTGTCGGTGGCGCGTGCTGTCATACGACCGGCGCGGAGATGCACCAACGGTCCTGGATAGAGGGGGAATTCCTTCATGGCGGTTCAGCTTGCGGACCACGTACGGGATGACGTCCCGGTGTGGACGCAGACACGGTGGCATGTGGGACCAACCGCGGCAGGCGGTGCCACATGCAAGGCGCGCCTGTCTGCTTCCTCCACCTCGGCGCAGCTGGGCGAGACTCGATGAGCCGCCGCCCGGCGCGGCGAACTGCACGGCGTCGACGGGTCAGCCGTTCCAAGAGACAGGACGAACAGATCGTTCTGGTATTCGGTGCCGTGGCGGTGATGGGCTTGATTGCCGCCGTCGTGCAGTGGCTGCTCACGCACTGGTGGGTTCTCGTCCTCGCGGCCGTCGTCGCCGTGGTCATCGGTGGCTTCTGGTACCAGAGGGCCAAGCAGAGGGCGGAATGGGCACGCGTCCGCGCGGCAGCCCTGCGGCTGAGGATCGCTGAGCTGGACGCGCTGGATCACCGCGCGTTCGAGTTTGCCGTACGGGACCTGATGCGCCGCGACGGGTGCGACGCCGAGCAGCTGGGTGGCGCCGGGGACAACGCGTGCGACGTGCGCGCAGTCGACCCCGCTGGCCGAGTCTGGGCGATCCAGTGCAAGCACCGCCGTGACGGGGATCGAGGCTCTGCTGTGGGCGTCGGGGTACTGCAGCAGGTCAACGGCACTGCACGCCAGATCCACGGTGCGGACGTCGCGGTCGTCCTCACCAACGGCCGCTTCTCCTCAAAGGCGATCCCCTGGGGTAACCAGCACCGAATCCACCTCGTCGACCGCCGTGTGCTCAGTGAGTGGGCTGCGGGATCCCGGCCCTTGTGGGACCTGCTTGACCGCATCCCACCACCGCGCCGCCCTTCGGCGCTGTCCTGATGCTTCGGAACGTGATGCAGGAAAGATGTCTGATGAATTGCCTGCCAGGAGGGCGTGCAGCGTGATCTTGACCATCAACATGGCGGTCCTGCTGGCCGTCATCATCGTCCTGCGCCTTCGTCGACGTACCCAGGCCCGAAGCCGGTTAGATGAGAAGGCGACCGTCATCATTGTGCTCGTTTTCGGAGTGCTGGTTGCTCCGACAGCCTTCGGTCAGGGCGTCTTAGACATAGTGACCCAACTTGCGCGCGGCATCTCACAGTCCGGCAGCCCCTGATGCTTCCCGGGCATGCCGTTGCCGCAGTCGGCATACGCGCCGGTTGCGGCAAGGTCGAACCTCCGCCTCGCCCATGCCACGTCCTGAGTGTGGGATCGGGGCCGGCCGCCCGCGCCAGAGGTTTGCGGAGAGGTAGCGGTTGCTGCGCTGGCGGAGGTGGTGGCGAAGTCGGTGGTGGCATGAGCAATCGCTCTCGGGGCTGACGGCGGCGCTCCAGCCCCGAGAGCGTGCAATGGCTCAGTCCAGGGTGATCAGGCGCTGGGCCACGAAACGGACTTCGGGTGCAAGACCCCCGAGGATGTCGCGGGTGAGCTGAGTGCCGGGCCGGGCGGCGAGGTCCTGGACGGCGGTCCAGTTCTCGGTGATCAGTTGGAGAGCGTGCTGGGCCCGGTCGATGGTGTCCTGCCGGTGGTCGAGGAACTCTTCGGCGCGCTGGTGTGCCTGGCCCCATGTGATGTCGCCGCGTTCGACGAGCTCGGCCAGAGGCGGGGTGGTGTCGCCGTCCGCGAGGCGCAGGGTGTCGGCATCGATCACGTGCTGCCGGAGCCGTTCCGTCTCCAGCCGCTCGTCCAGTTCCGCCGTGGCGTCTTCGAAGGTGATGAGGCCCTCGGTGACCTGTGCGGCGAGGTCGGGGGCGTGCTCGCGAAGGCGGTCGCACTGGGCCTTAAGGGCGCAGTCCGGTCTCTCTGCTCGCGGGCGGCGTTGTAGGCGGCGTCGAGGCCGAGTGTGCCGACGCGGACTTGTTCGGCCATGTGAGGGGCGTGCTTGAGGACGGTGGCCGCGTTCGACAGGCGGGCGAGGCTGAGGCCATGGTGCTTGGCCTGGTCCCGCAGGGAGTGTTCCGAAACGGAACAGGCCATGGCGGTGATCATTGCCTGCTGGCCCTTGCTGATGTGCCGGCGGAACAGATTGCCGGACATGATCAGTCTCATGTGATCGGTGCCGTTGTACGTGGTGAAGCGGGGTTCGACGTCAGCGATCTTGCAGGCGGCGAGACGGTTTCGGCCGTCGAGAAGGACGCCGTCGGTGTCGAGGACGGTCGGCTCGTGCTGGCCCTCGGTCCTGATCGACTCGGCGAGGTCGAGCAGTTCGTCCCGGTCGAGCATCGGGAACAGGTCGGCGGCGGGATGGATCTTCAGGGCGGGCTCCTTGTTGTCGGCTGCGGTGGTGGAGGTGTGTGGCTGTCGGGTGGCTGCCATAGGGCTCCTTGTGGCTGTCAGCGACGTCGGTGGTGCTGGACCGTGGGGGTCGTGGGTGTGGTGGTGGGTTGGGGGTTTCAGGTCTGGTGTGCGCCGGGCGCGGGCGCCATGGTGGAGCGGCTGCGGGCGGCTTCGGCGCGGGGGTTGGGTGCGGGGTTGCGGCTGGTGTGCTGGATGCGGGTGATCAGGACGCGGGCGTGGCCGCCGGCTTCGGCGTCGGCGTCGGCGAGGACGGTGGCGAGGGCCGGCCAGGCGGGGTCGGTGAGGATGCGGTCGGCGTGGTCGGGGACGGCGGCCCGTACGTCATGGGCTAGGGTCCGGCGGGCCTGATCGTTCGGCTGACGGTTGGCGAGGCTGTCGACGACGGGCGTGAGGGCTCGGTCGGCGGCGGCCTGGATGTGGTGGAGGGTCTGGCGGGCGGCTTCGGTCTGGTGGGCGTGGTTCTTCGCCTCGTGCCAGCGGGCGGCGACGATCGTGGCCCAGACGAGGGCGGCGAGCAGGGTTGCCAGGGCGCTTGCGTCGGGACCGGTGGCTGTGTGGGCGAGGTCTCGGGCCGCCTTGCGCAGGGTCGTGGTGGTCTGGTTCTCGGCGCGGATCTGGGAGCGCTGAGCGCGAGCAAATGCCTTTGAGGCTGCTCGTAGTTCGGGCTGGAGGTGGGCGGGTGCTTTCTGGGCGGTGGCTTCGATGAGTTCGCCGAGCGCGGTGATGTGAGCCTGAGCGTGGGCATCGTCGTCCATGCCGACGCGAAGGGTGTCGAGGGCGTCGATGGCCTGGTGCCAGGGGGTGGCAGGCTGGTCGCGGCGTGCGGTGGGGTGCTCCTCCGGCGCAGTGGTCTCCAAGCGTGCTTTGAGCTTGGGGAGGGTGAGGTCGGGGGCGATCTTGCCGCCGGGGTGGAAGATCTGTTCGCCGTCTTTGTTGAGGTCGCCGGGGCGGCCGACGGCGTAGCCGAGGAGGTCTCCGGACGGTCCGCGGCGGGGTTTGACCGCGATGTCCATGGCTTCGAGATAGGCGAGGAGTTCCTCGGCGCTGCCGGCGTGGGGGATGGCGGCGCGGATGCGGTCCTGGAGCCAGTCGCGGCTGGTCTGCTCCCAGCCGAGGCGCTGTGCCTTGTGCATCTCGGCCTGGGTGGGTCGGCGACCGGCGGTGCGGTCGCCCTTCTTCAGTTGGCGCAGGCCGTAGTCGGTCTCGATCTGGCGGCAGGCGTCGCCGACGCGGATGCCGCTGTCGTGGAGCCTGGGGCGGCGGCCGTCTTCGCGGACGGTGGTGGCGAGGATGTGGATGTGGTCGTCGGCGTGGCGTACGGCGATCCACCGGCAGCCCAGGCCGTCCCCGGCGGGTCGATGCCGGCGGCCTCGACGATCCGCTGGGCGATGTCGGCCCACTCCGTGTCGGTGAGGCGGCGGTCCTCGGGGGCGGTGCGGACGGGGCAGTGCCAGACGTGGTCGGTGACCCTCTTGCCGAACTCGCTGTTCCGAAGATGGACGGGCTCGTCGAGGTGGCGGGCGAGCTGGGTGAGCGTGGCGTCCGGGTCGCGGCCAGGGGGGTCGGGCATGGCGAAGCCGGCGACGATGTGCGGGTCGGCGTGTTCGTCGTGGCGGCCGGGGCCGTAGAGGTAGGCGAGCAGGCCACGGGTGTTGGACCCGGCCGGTTTTATGGCGGCGATCACGCGGCCAGACGACGACACCGTGGACGTCCTGAAGCGGCACCGTGCGCGGCAGGAGGCCGACCGCCAGAAGTGGGGCACCTCCTGAGTCGAGACGGGGCACGTCTTCACCCAGGAGGACGGCTCCTGGCTTCACCCGGGCAAGGTGACCGATCCCTTCGAGCGCCTCGTCGCCGCATCCGGACTCCCGCCGATCCGTCTGCACGACCTCCGCCACGGCGCCGCCACCCTGATGCTCGCCGCTGACATCGACATCAAGATCGTGTCGGACACCCTCGGTCAGAGCGTCCTGCCCCAGGTCGGCAGGAGCGCCGCCGAGGCGACCGCGAAGCTGGTCCCCCTTCAGCGCAAGGCCGAGGCCGAGAAGGCGGCACGCAAGGCCGCGAAGAAGGAGAAGGCCAAGAAGGCTGCGGCCAAGAACGCCGACAAGGCGAAGGGCGGCAAGCCGAAGACCAAGACGAAAGCCCAGGCCGAGGGCGCCAAGAAGGCCAAGCGCCCCAAGCCCCAGAAGTAGGTCCCCGACCGGCTCCGCTCACGCATCGCTCACGCAAGCAACGTCACGGCACCCAAGCCGTGTGGCGCGTCCCGCCTGAGCAACAGAAAACCCCAGGTCACGTGCTATGTGACCTGGGGTTTGATGGAGCCGCCTTCGGGATTCGAACCCGAGACCTACGCATTACGAGTGCGTTGCTCTGGCCATCTGAGCTAAGGCGGCGCGCTGCGCGCCTATGGTGCGATCAGCAACGTCGGTAAGTCTACACAGTTTCGCGGAGTGCTTCGTACCCGCCCCGGAAGCCTGGGTTCCGGGGCTCCGGGCTCCGGGGCGGGAGGGCGGGCAGGGCCGGCTACGAGCAGCGCTTGCCGTCCGTCGGTGGGGTGCCGTGCAGGAGGTAGGTGTTGATCGTGGAGTCGACGCAGCTGCTGCCGCGGCCGTAGGCGGTGTGGCCGTCGCCCTCGTAGGTGAGGAGGCGGCCGGAGGAGAGCTGGCCGGCCAGGGCCTCCGCCCAGCGGTAGGGGGTGGCCGGGTCGCGCGTGGTGCCGACCACGACGATCGGGGTGGCACCGGCCGCCTCGATGCGGTGCGGCTCGCCCGTGGGCTCCACCGGCCAGTACGCACAGTTCAGGGAGGCCCAGGCGAGGCCCTCACCGAAGACGGGGGACGCCTTCTCGAAGTCGGGGAGCGCGTCGCGCACCTCGTCCGGGGAGGAGAAGGCCGCGGGGAGGTCGAGGCAGTTCACCGCGGCGTTGGCGAACATCATGTTGCTGTAGCGTCCGTCGGTTTCGCGCTCGTAGTAGCTGTCGGACAGGGCCAGCAGGCCGGCGCCGTCGTTCTCGTTCATCGCCGAGGTCAGCGAATCGCGCAGCTGCTGCCAGGCGCCCTCGTCGTACATCGCCGCGATCACGCCCGTGGTGGCGAGGGACTCGGTGAGCCGACGGCCGTCCGCGTCGCCGGTGGGGACGGGCCGCGCGTCCAGCTTGCCGAAGAACGCCTTCAGGTTCTTGCCGACCTGGTCGGGGGACGTGCTCCGATCGCCGAGCGGGCAGTCCGGCTGACGTACGCAGTCCTTGGCGAAGGACCGGAACGCCGTCTCGAAGCCCGCCGTCTGCTCCAGGTTCAGCCGGCGTGCGGGCAGGGACGGGTCCATCGCGCCGTCCAGGACCAGGCGGCCCACCCGCTTCGGGAACAGACCGGCGTATGTCGCCCCCAGGAACGTGCCGTACGAGGCTCCGACATAGGTCAGCTTCGCGTCGCCCAGGACCGCCCGCAGTACGTCCATGTCCCGGGCCGCCTCCACGGTCGAGACGTGACGCAGCAGCTTCGGCGCGTCCGCTCCGCAGCCCTCGGCGAAGTCCTTGTAGGCGTCGACCAGCACGTCCGTCTCGCGCTCGTCGTCCGGGGTGACGTCCGTCTTCGTGTACGCGTCCATCTCGCGGCCGTCGAGGCACTCCACGGGCTCGCTGCGAGCCACGCCCCGTGGGTCGACCGCCACCATGTCGTACTGGGCGCGGATCTTCGCCGGGTAGCCGATGCCCGCGTACTGCTGGAGGTAGCCGATCGCCGAGCCGCCGGGGCCGCCCGGGTTCACCAGCAGCGAGCCCAGCCGCTTGCCCTCACCAGTGGCCTTCTTGCGGGCCACGGCGAGCCGGACGTCCCCCTCGGTCGGCTTCGCGTAGTCGAGCGGGGCCTTCATGGTGGCGCACTGGAAGCCGGGGACACCGCAGTCGCGCCAGCTCAGCTTCTGCTCGTAGTACGGCGACAGCGCGGAGGGCGTACCCTCCGGCAGCGCGGCCAAAGTGGTCTTCGCCGCCTCCGTCGACCCGGCGGCCTGTGCCGCCTTGGCCACCGAACCGGCGGACGACGACGCCCCCCCGGTCGAGCATGCGGTGGCGAGGAGCGCGGCGGCGAGGAGCGCGGCTCCGGCGGGGGTCCTGCCGATGCGTGGCCCGATGCCGAGTGTCTTGCTGGTGCGTGTCCTGCTGGTGCGTGTCCTGCGGTGAGTGCGCCTTGAGTGCATCCAGCGAGCGTAACTCTCCGCGATCACTCCGATGCGCTGCGTGCCCGACATGGCTCGTACGGGTTACGCCGTCAACCACGCCCCGGCCTCCCGGTCCGTCCGGAGGCTCAGCCCGATCTGAGTGCCATCGTCATCGCCTCCACCGCGAGCAGCGGCGGCACATTGCGGTCGAGGGCCTCCCCGCATGCGGCGATCGCCTCGATGCGGCGGAGCGTGGACTCCGGTGAGCTGCCGCCGGCGAGACGCTCCAGGGCGTCCTCCGCGTCGGTGTTGGCGATCGCCACCCGGGAGCCGAGCTGGAGGGCGAGAACGTCGCGGTAGAAAGCGGTGAGCTCGGCCAGCGCCAGGTCCAGGCTGTCGCGCTGCGTTCGCCTCCTGCGGCGCTTCTGGTCCTCCTCCAAGTCCTTCATCACGCCCGCCGTGCCGCGCGGCATCCGGCCGCCCTGGGCCGCGCCCAGCGCCGCCTTCAGTTCCTCGGTCTCCTTGGCGTCCCTCTCCTCGGCGAGCTCCTTGGCATCCGCGGCCGCCGCGTCGACCAGCTCCTGCGCCGCCCTGAGCGCGCCCCCGATGTCGTCGACCCGCAGCGGCAGCTTGAGCACGGCGGCCCGGCGCTCACGGGCGGCCGGGTCGGTGGCCAGGCGGCGGGCCCGGTCGACGTGGCCCTGGGTGGCACGGGCCGCCGCGGCGGCGACGTCCGGCTCGATCCCCTCGCGGCGTACGAGCATGTCGGCGACGGCCTCCACCGACGGCGTACGCAGGTTCAGGTGGCGACAGCGGGAGCGGATCGTGGGCAGGACGTCCTCGACGGACGGGGCGCACAGCAGCCACACCGTGCGGGGCGCGGGCTCCTCCACGGCCTTGAGGACGGCGTTGGCGGATCTCTCGTTCAGCCGCTCGGCGTCCTCGACGAGGATGACCTGCCAGCGGCCGTTCGCCGGCGAGGTGAACGACTTGCGGACGGTGTCCCGCATGTCGTCCACGAGGATCTGCGCGCCGACGGCGGCCACCGTGCTGACGTCCGCGTGGGTGCCGATGAGCGCCGTGTGGCATCCGTCGCAGAAACCGCAGCCGGGGACGCCGCCGAGCGCGCGGTCGGGGCTCACGCACTGGAGCGCGGCGGCGAAGGCCCGCGCCGTCTGTGTCACCCCCGCGCCGGGCGGTCCGGTGAACAGCCAGGCGTGCGTCATGCTCGACGCCTCGGGGAGCGGTCCGTCGGCCGCGGCGGCGGTGACGAAGGCGTCGGCGTCCCGAGCGGCGGCGGCGAGCCGCTCGCTCACTTTCTCCTGCCCGACGAGGTCGTCCCACACGGTCATGGGTCACGCCGTCCTTCCGTCACACTCCGCCGCACTCTGCGCCGCGCCCTCCATTGTGGAGGCCGCCACTGACAACGGGCGCCGACGGGGCGGACGGCCATCGGGGCCGGGCGGGCACCGGAGCCGGTCAGCGCCGGCCCCGGCCCCTTCCCCGGCGTCCTCCGTCGTCGTCGCGGCCGCTGCCTCCGCCGCTGTCCCAGCCGCTGTCCCGGCCGTCGTCGGGCGGCCCGAGCAGCTCGTCAGCCAGCGTCGGCAGGTCGTCCAGCGGCGTCTCCTCGGCCCAGTCGGAGCGTCGCCTGCGGGGCGGCGCCTGCTCGGGGTCGAACTGGGGCAGCTCGCGCGTGCGGTCCTCGGGCTCGTCGGACCGGTCGGACCGGGGGGCCGGGTCCTCCTTGCGGAAGTAGTCCGCCGGGACCCGGTCGACGGGGTCGTCCCCGCGTACGGGCGGCAGCGCGGCCGTCTCGTCGGCGGCCCCCGGTGTCACGGGCGGCAGGACGGCCGTCTCGTCGGCGGCCCTCGGATCCACCGCCGGCAGTACCGCCGTCTCGTCCGCCGCACTCGGCGGGACCGGCGGCTTCGGCAGCTCCGCCGTCACCTCGGACTCGGACGGGGCGGACGCACCGGCCGTCCCCCGGTCGTCACCCCGCGCGTCGGTGCCGGCGCCACGGTCGTCCCGCACCGGCCGCAGGACCGTCGTGTCCTCCGTCGAACCGCCGGAGGCGTCAGCCGGTGACACGACCGGCGTCGGTACGGTCGCCGCGTCCGAGGGCGGAGCAGCGGCCGGGGCCGGCCGGGGCGCGTCCGCCGCTGGAGGGGCCGTCGGCCGGGGACCCGCCGCGGCCGCGGCCGCCGCCTGCTCCGCCGCCCGGCGTGCCTCCTCGGCCCGCATCAGGGCCTCCTCGGCCTTGCGCTGCTTCTCCAGGCGCCGGGCCTCGGCCTCGGCCCGCAGCCGCTCCTCCTCCTCGGCCTGCTTGCGGCGCCGCTCCTCCTCGGCCCGGCGCCGCGCCTCCTCCTCGGCCCGTGCCTTCTCCTCAGCGAGGAGCCGTGCCCGTTCCTCCTCGGCCTTGCGGCGTGCTTCCTCGGCCCGCTGACGGGCCTCCTCGGCCTGCCGTTCGGCCTCGCGCCGCTGTGCCTCCTCCAGCTCCCGGCGCTTGCGCTCCTCCTCCTCGGCGCGCAGCCGCTCCAGCTCCTCGAGACGCTCGCGCTCCAGGCGCTCCTCCTCGGCCTTGCGCGCGACCTCTTCCTCCGCCTTGCGCCGGGCCGCCTCCTCGGCCTTGCGGCGCGCCTCCTCCTGGGCCTTGACCTCCGCCTCGGACAGCGGCAGCACCTGGTCGAGCCGGTGGCGTACGACGGTGGTGACGGCCTCGGGCTCCTGACCCGCGTCCACGACGAGGTAGCGCCCGGGGTCGGCCGCGGCCAGCGTCAGGAAACCGGAGCGCACGCGCGCGTGGAACTCGGCGGGCTCCGACTCCAGCCGGTCCGGCGCCTCGGTGAACCGCTCGCGCGCGGCCTCCGGTGAGACGTCCAGCAGGACGGTCAGGTGCGGGACGAGCCCGTTGGTCGCCCAGCGGTTCATCCGGGCGATCTCGGTGGGGGACAGGTCACGGCCGGCCCCCTGGTAGGCCACCGAGGAGTCGATGTAGCGGTCGGAGATGACCACGGCACCGCGCTCCAGAGCGGGCCGGACCACCGTGTCGACGTGCTCCGCGCGGTCGGCGGCGTACAGCAGCGCCTCCGCGCGGTGCGACAGTCCGGCGCTGGAGACGTCCAGGAGGATCGACCTCAGCCGCTTGCCCACCGGGGTCGCTCCCGGCTCGCGGGTGAGCACGACCTCGTGCCCCTTGCCCCGGATCCACTCGGCGAGGGCCTCGGCCTGGGTGGACTTCCCGGCGCCGTCGCCGCCCTCCAGGGCGATGAAGAAGCCGTTCGCCGCGGGCGCCGGCACCGGGTCGTCACCGCCGAGCAGCGCGTCCCGCAGGTCTTGCCGCAGCGGCACGCCGGAGCGGTCGTCGACCTTGGCCAGCACCAGGGCCGCCACCGGCAGGAGCAGCGCGCCGACCAGCATCAGGACGAAGGCGGCGCCGCCGTGCGCGAAGACGAACTTGCCGTTCTCCAGGCGGTGCGGCCCGATCGCCGCCGCCAGCACGGGGGCGATCACCGCGCCGAGCGCCACGTAGACGCGGACGACCGCGTGCAGGTGCTCGGTGGTCCGCGCCCGGCGGTGGTCCTCGGTCTCCTGGTCGAGCAGTGCGTGCCCGGTGTTCGCGGTCACGCCGGCGCCGACACCGGCCAGCGCGAGGAGCAGCAGCACGGTGGTGTCGTCCGGGACGAGACCGGCGGCCAGCAGGGCGACGCCGACGAAGGCGATCGCCAGGGCCAGCAGCCGTCGGCGCGACAGGGACGGCAGCAGGGCGGGGGCGGTACGGATGCCGACGACGACCCCGCCGGTCAGCGCGCCGACCATCAGCCCGTACAGCACGGGGCCGCCGCCCAGGTCCTTGGCGTGCAGCACCGCCACGGCGACCACGGCGGCCACCACCGCGGCGACCGCCGCGCAGGCGAACACCAGCAGGGGCAGGGCGCCGGTGCGGCCCTTGTCGACGCTCGCGCCGCTCTTCGGGCGGCGCATGCCCTCCAGCGGCGACCGCGCGCGCGGGGTGCGGACGCCGGGCAGCTCCAGGAAGGTCACCACGGACAGCGAGGCGGCGAAGAGCCCGGCCGCCACGTACGAGCCGAGCGCCGCCTGGTGCTCGGCGAACCAGTCGACGCCGGCGCCCAGCAGGTTGTTCAGCAGACCCGCGACGACCAGCACGGCGCCGGCGAGGGGGATCGCCACGAAGCCCGTACGCAGGGACAGGCGGCGCAGCGCGTCCATGTGGTCGGGCAGCGGTCGTACCGTCGCGCCCTCCAGGGGCGGCGTCGGCAGCAGTGCGGGGGCCGCGCTTTCCCGGCACACCGTCCAGAAGCGCTCGGCGACACCGGTGACGAAGACGGTCACCAGGAGGACGGCCAGGGCGTCGTCCGGCGTCCAGTCGATCCACAGCGGCGCGACGATCAGCAGGGCGGCCCGCAGGCCGTCGGCGCCGACCATGGTCCAGCGGCGGTCGAGCGGGCCGTCCTGCGAGGTGAGTGAGGTGAGAGGCCCGAGCAGTACGGCGCCGAAGAGCAGCGTCGCCAGGATGCGTACGCCGAAAACGGTCGCCACTGCGAACGCCACGCCCCGGTAGCCACCGCCGAAGGAGCCCGCGCCGATCGCGGCCTGGACGGCGAGGAGGACCAGCACCAGCAGGGCGAGGATGTCGCCGACACCCCCCACGAGCTGTGCGCTCCACAACCGCCTCAGCTGCGGACGGCGCAGCAGGGCGCGGACGGCACGCTCGCGGGAGTCCGCGACCAGGGCGTCGTCCGGGGCGGGGTGAGGGGCCGTTGGCTGCTCGGCTCGCGTCATGCGTTCAGCCTATCGGTCGCCACCGACAGTCCGGCGTGCCCGGCCGAACGTACGCGCGCCCCGACACCGAAATGATGCCGGGGCGTTCGTTTCGCGAAGAGCGAGTGGGGCGCTCGGAGGTCGAGGGCGCTCAGAGGTGCGGCGAGGTGCTCAGTGGTCCGAGCGCATCGCCGGGCTCAGTCCTCCGACGTCTTCGACGCGGTCGCCTTCTTCGTGGCCGTCTTCTTCGCCGCGCTCGTGGCTGCGGTCTTCTTGGCGGCCGTCGTCTTCGCCGCCGTCGTCTTCTTGGCGGTGGTCTTCTTCGCCGTCGCCTTCTTCGCCGGGGCCTTCTTGGCCGGAGCCTTCTTCGCCGTCTTCTTGGCGGGGCCCTTGGCGCGCTTCTCGGCGAGCAGCTCGTAGCCGCGCTCCGGCGTGATCTCCTCGACGCTGTCGCCGGAGCGCAGGGTCGCGTTGGTCTCGCCGTCGGTGACGTACGGGCCGAAGCGGCCGTCCTTGACGACGACCGGCTTCTCGCTGACCGGGTCGGTGCCCAGCTCCTTCAGCGGCGGCTTGGCCGCGGCCCGGCCACGCTGCTTGGGCTGGGCGTAGATCGCCAGCGCCTCCTCCAGCGTGATCGTGAAGAGCTGCTCCTCGGACTGGAGGGACCGCGAGTCCGTGCCCTTCTTCAGGTACGGGCCGTAGCGGCCGTTCTGCGCGGTGATCTCGACGCCCTCCGCATCGGTACCGACGACACGCGGCAGCGACATGAGCTTCAGGGCGTCGTCCAGGGTGACCGTGTCCAGCGCCATCGACTTGAACAGGGAGGCCGTCCGCGGCTTCACGGCGTTCTTGCCGGTCTTCGGGGTGCCCTCCGGGAGCACCTCGGTGACGTAGGGGCCGTAGCGGCCGTCCTTGGCGACGATGGTGTGGCCGGTACCCGGGTCGGTGCCCAGCTCGAAGTCACCGCTCGGCTTGGCGAGCAGTTCCTCGGCCAGCTCGACGGAGAGCTCGTCGGGCGCCAGGTCCTCCGGGACATCGGCGCGCTGGTGGTTCTCGGAGTCCTTCTCGCCGCGCTCGACGTAGGGGCCGTAGCGTCCGACGCGCAGCACGATGTCGTTGCCGACGGGGAAGGACGACACCTCGCGCGCGTCGATCGCGCCGAGGTCGGTCACCAGTTCCTTGAGGCCGCCGAGGTGGTCCCCGTCGCCGTTGCCTGCGTCGGCGGCCCCGCCGTGGCCCGCGCCCTCACCGAAGTAGAACCGCCGCAGCCACGGCACGGCCTGCGCCTCGCCACGGGCGATGGCGTCGAGGTCGTCCTCCATCTTGGCGGTGAAGTCGTAGTCGACGAGCCGCCCGAAGTGCTTCTCCAGGAGGTTGACGACGGCGAAGGACAGGAAGGACGGGACGAGTGCCGTGCCCTTCTTGAACACGTAGCCGCGGTCCAGGATCGTGCCGATGATCGACGCGTACGTCGACGGGCGGCCGATCTCGCGTTCCTCCAGCTCCTTGACCAGCGACGCCTCGGTGTAGCGGGCCGGGGGCTTGGTGGCGTGGCCGTCGACCGTCATCTCCTCGGCCGTCAGCGCGTCGCCCTCGGTGACCTGCGGCAGTCGGCGCTCACGGTCGTCCAGCTCGGCGTTCGGGTCGTCGGCACCCTCGACGTACGCCTTGAGGAAGCCGTGGAAGGTGATCGTCTTGCCGGACGCGCTGAATTCGACGTCCCGGCCGTCGGAGGCGGCGCCGCCGATCTTCACCGTGACGCTGTTGCCGATCGCGTCCTTCATCTGGGAGGCGACGGTCCGCTTCCAGATCAGCTCGTAGAGCTTGAACTGGTCGCCGGTGAGACCCGTCTCGGCCGGGGTCCGGAAGCGGTCGCCCGAGGGACGGATCGCCTCGTGCGCCTCCTGCGCGTTCTTGACCTTGCCGGCGTACGTCCGCGGCTGCGCCGGGAGGTAGTCGGCGCCGTACAGCTGCGTGACCTGGGCGCGGGCGGCGGTGATCGCCGTGTCGCTCAGGGTCGTCGAGTCCGTACGCATGTAGGTGATGTAGCCGTTCTCGTACAGCTTCTGGGCGATCTGCATGGTCGCCTTGGCGCCGAAGCCGAGCTTGCGGCTGGCCTCCTGCTGCAGCGTCGTCGTACGGAACGGGGCGTACGGCGAGCGGCGGTACGGCTTGGACTCGACGGAGCGGACCGCGAACCGCGTGTCCTGGAGGGCGGCGGCGAGCGCGCGGGCGTTCGCCTCGTCGAGATGGAGGGTGTTCGCGCTCTTGAGCTGCCCCAGGGAGTCGAAGTCGCGGCCCTGCGCGACCCGCCGGCCGTCGACGGTCCCCAGGCGGGCGACCAGCGACGACGGGTCCGACTGGTCCCCCGCGCGGCCGGTCGCGAAGGTGCCCGTCAGGTCCCAGTACTCGGCGGAACGGAACGCCATGCGCTCGCGTTCCCGCTCGACCACGAGCCGGGTCGCGACGGACTGGACACGGCCGGCCGACAGGCGCGGCATGACCTTCTTCCACAGCACCGGCGAGACCTCGTAACCGTAGAGACGGTCGAGGATGCGGCGGGTCTCCTGGGCGTCGACGAGCTTCTGGTTGAGCTGGCGCGGGTTGGCCACGGCCGCCCGGATCGCGTCCTTGGTGATCTCGTGGAACACCATGCGCTTGACCGGGATCTTCGGCTTGAGGACTTCCTGGAGGTGCCAGGCGATGGCCTCGCCCTCGCGGTCCTCATCGGTGGCGAGGAAGAGCTCGTCGGAGTCCTTCAACAGGTCCTTGAGCTTCCTGACCTGCGCCTTTTTGTCGGCGTTGACCACATAGACGGGCTGGAAGTCGTGTTCGACGTCCACACCGAGGCGGCGGACCTCGCCGGTGTACTTCTCGGGCACCTCCGCGGCGCCGTTGGGAAGGTCGCGAATGTGCCCGACGCTCGCCTCGACGACGTAGCCAGGGCCGAGATAGCCCTTGATCGTCTTCGCCTTGGCAGGCGACTCGACGATGACGAGTCGGCGGCCGCCCTTCGCGGTCTCGCTGGTCGGGGACAACTTCGCTCTTCTCTCCGGTCGACGCTGGGGCCTCCCCAGGCGGTGGTCCCGGGGTCGGGTGGCACTGCTTTTCGGTCCTGACGCTGCGGAGTGTGACGGTACCTCCCGCCCCCGTGTCAAACGGGAAAAGCCCGCAACGGCCACTCGAACGGTAACCCGACGAACCCTGTTCCTGCCGCCCGGAGTGTCCATCAGTCTCGATGCCCGTATCCGGAGCGCGACCTACCGATTACGTGGACGGGGGTGTGGCCGACGTCCGGAACCAGTCCCTCACAGGCGCGTCAGGCACCATGCCCCGAGGGCGAGCGCCACCAGTCCGGCGACGCTCGCGGCGGTCGCCGATGCGACGGGGCTCACACCGTGCGCGACGGGCCGGCCGTGCCGGACCCGGGTCGTGGTCCACACCAGCAGCCCGGCCCCGAACAGGGCGAACACCAATCCCGCGAAGATCGCCGGCCCGCTCTCCATGGTCCCCGTGCCCCTTTTCTCCAGCCCGCGAGTACCCAGCTTCGGGGAGGCTGTCACGCGCGGGCGGCGGGTGGGCGAACCCGAGGTGAACGGAGGGCCGACGGCCCCCGCTCGTGGCTCGTTCCCTGCCCACGGCCATCAGGGCCTGTCGGACAGGCCCTGGGCCGGCGACGCGTCGCTACGCCGGTTCGAGGAAACCCTGCTCCACCAGCAGCCGGATCTGCGCGGGCGTACGGTCGCGCAACGCCACCGGGTCCTCGCCCACCAGCTGGGCGATGGCGTCCAGAATGCGGCCCGCGCTCATGCTGCCGTCGCAGACGCCCGCGAAACCGGCACCGACCGTGTCGACCCGGGTGGCCCGGCGCATGCCGCGGTTCTGGCGCAGGACGACGTGCTCCGGGTCCTCGGCGCCGGGCAGCCCGACCTGCTCCTGGACGACCTCGGGGGCGAGCAGGAAATGTGCCTCGAGCAGGGCGGCGTCGTCGTGCGCGCGCAGATAGTCGACGCGGTCGAAGTGGGCCCGCACGGTCTCGCCGAGCGGCTGCTCGATCGGGTGCGGCCATTCCTCGGCCGTGATCGACGGCTCGGCGGCCCCGGTCCTGCGCAGCGTGATCCAGCCGAAGCCCACGGCCCGGACCTTGCGCGCCTCGAACTCGTCCAGCCACGCGTCGTACCGCGCCTGGTACTCCGCCGTGTCACCGCGGTGGTCGCCCGCGTCCCTGAGCCACAGCTCGGCGTACTGCGTGACGTCCTGCACCTCGCGCTGCACGATCCAGGCGTCGCAGCCGCGCGGCACCCAGGAGCGCAGCCGGTCCGTCCAGTCCTCCCCCTCCACGTGCTGCCAGTTGGCGAGGAAGTGCGCGAACCCGCCCTCGTTCAGGCGCTCCCCCGTCTGCTGGACGAGCGAGCGGCACAGATCGTCCCCGCCCATCCCGCCGTCGCGGTAGGTGAGGCGGGCCCCCGGGGAGATCACGAACGGCGGGTTGGACACGATCAGGTCGTACGTCTCGCCGTCGTCGATCGGCTCGTAGAGCGAGCCCTCGCGCAGATCGGCCGGCCGGGCCCCGGAGAGGGCGAGCGTGAGCGAGGTGATGTGCAGCGCGCGCGGGTTCACGTCGGTGGCCGTCACGCGTGTGTTGTGCACCGCGGCGTGCAGCGCCTGGATGCCGGAGCCGGTACCGAGGTCGAGGGCGGCGGAGACGGGCGTCCGCACGGTGAGGCCGGCCAGCGTCATGGACGCGCCGCCGACGCCGAGGACGACGCCCTCGGCGCGGTTGCCGATGCCGCCGGCGCCGCCGACCGCGCAGCCCAGGTCGGAGACGATGAACCAGTCCTCGCCGCCGGGCCCGCTGTACGGCCGTACGTCCACGGTCGCCGCCACCTCGTCGTTGCCGACGCCGACGAGCCACCCGCCGTCCAGGCAGGCGTCGACGGGCAGCACGTCCGCCACGCGCGCGTGGAGCACGGGTTGCTGGAGCAGGAAGAGCCGAACGAGCAGCTCCAACGGCGTGTCGCCGCGGGTGGCCCGGAGCGCGGGCACGGTCTCGCTCCGCGACAGCGCCGCGTAGGCGGGGGCGCCGAGCAGCTCCAGCAGTCCGTCGGCGGTGAAGGAGGCCCCGAGCAGGGCGTCCCGCAGCCGGGCGGTGAGGTCGGGACGGTCGGCGAAGGGCAGGGGGGACAGGCTGGCGTTACTCACACCCCCATTGTGGCCCGCACCCCGCCCCGCGCTCGTGCGGCGCAGGTCAGCCGGTCGTGGCCGACGGCGTCGCCGAGGCCGACTTGCAGCTGTCCTGCTTGGCCATCGCCTGGCCGACGTCGCCCTCCTCCAGGGCCTTCAGCGCGTTGCTGCCGCTCTTGCTGAGCTTGTTCAGCTCGGTGGCGATGCCCTTGAGGCCGTCGGCGAACTTCGCCTGGTCCTTGGTGTCGAGGGCCTCCACCTGCTTCCTCAGGGATGCGTACGACGAGGAGAGGCCGTTGAGCTCGCTGACCGCGTCCTTCTGCTTCTTCTCACCGTCGTCGACGTCGGGGGCCCCGGCCCTCTGGACTGCGCCGCCCATCGCCTTGTAGGCGTCGGACATGTCCTGGAACGCCTGAGCGTCGGTCTTCTGGACCTCTGCCGGCGTGCTGTTGTCCGAGGTCTCCTTCTGGATGGCCGCGTTGGCCGCCGCGATCTTCTTGGCCTGCGGCTGCACCGCGTCGCAGACCTCCTTCGCCCAGGAGTCCAGCTTGTCGTTGTCGTCGCTGCTGCCGCATCCCGTCAGCGCCAGTACCAGTACCGCACCGCCGGACAGTGCGACCGCGAGCTTCTTGTTCACCGGATTGGTCCCTTCCATGGCTCTCGGCCCCGGAACATACACGCCGGATGGGGGACATCCGCAGGACGAACATCCGTTAAGACCGTATTGAAGCCATTTGCACCAAGAGAGAGAAGGCTCACGGTGAGGGGCGCGCACATGCACGGCACGGGCGGACGCCGCGTCACCACGCGCCGTCCGCCCGCTCGTTGAACCGGCACTCGCACCGGACTCCTACGGGACTCGCACCGGACTCGTGCGGGCCTCGTACCGGACTTGAACGGAACTCCTCGGGGGCGGACTACGAAACCACCGCCGGGTCCGCCGACTTGGGCTCCTGATCGGTGTTGCCCTCGTCACCGACGGCGATCCCGCGCCGTTTGGAGACGTAGACGGCCGCGGCGATGACGACGAACGCGACGACGGCCACCAGCACCCGCACGCCGATGCTCTTGTCGGGGCCGTAGGAGAACTTGATGACCGCCGGCGCGATGAGCAGGGCCACCAGGTTCATGACCTTCAGCAGCGGGTTGATCGCCGGTCCGGCGGTGTCCTTGAAGGGGTCGCCGACCGTGTCGCCGATGACGGTGGCCTCGTGGGCGTCGCTGCCCTTGCCGCCGTGGTTGCCGTCCTCGACGAGCTTCTTGGCGTTGTCCCAGGCGCCACCGGAGTTGGCGAGGAACACCGCCATCAGTGTGCCCGCGCCGATCGCGCCCGCGAGGAAGGCGCCGAGCGCGCCCACGCCGAGCGTGAAGCCGATGAAGATGGGTGCCATCACGGCGAGCAGTCCGGGCGTGGCGAGTTCTCGCAGGGCGTCCCTGGTGCAGATGTCGACGACCTTGCCGTACTCCGGTTTCTCGCTGTAGTCCATGATCCCGGGCTTTTCGCGGAACTGCCGCCGCACCTCGAAGACCACCGCGCCCGCCGACCGCGACACCGCGTTGATCGCCAGTCCCGAGAAGAGGAAGACGACCGCAGCGCCCGCGATCAGCCCGACGAGGTTGTTGGGCTGCGAGATGTCCATCATCAGGCTCATCGGGGCGCCGTCGCCGCTGAGTTTCTCGCCCACGTCCGCAGCGCCGGTGGTGATGGCGTCGCGGTACGAACCGAACAAGGCCGCGGCCGCCAGGACGGCGGTGGCGATCGCGATGCCCTTGGTGATGGCCTTGGTGGTGTTGCCGACCGCGTCCAGGTTGGTGAGCACCTGGGCGCCGGCGCCCTCGACGTCGCCGGACATCTCGGCGATGCCCTGGGCGTTGTCGGAGACCGGCCCGAAGGTGTCCATGGCGACGATCACACCGACCGTGGTGAGCAGGCCGGTGCCGGCCAGTGCCACCGCGAACAGCGCCAGCATGATCGACGTGCCGCCCAGCAGGAAGGCCCCGTAGACGCCGAGACCGATCAGCAGGGCGGTGTAGACGGCCGATTCGAGGCCGATGGCGATGCCGGCGAGGACGACGGTGGCGGGGCCGGTGAGCGAGGTCCTGCCGATGTCCCTGACGGGACGTCGGGTGGTCTCGGTGAAGTAGCCGGTGAGTTGCTGGATCAGGGCGGCGAGCACGATGCCGATCGCCACCGCGACGAGCGCGAGGATCCGCGGGTCGCCGTCCCGGCCCGCGATCGCCGCGTCGGTGACGCCGTCGAGGTCGGAGTACTTCCCGGGCAGGTAGACGAAGACGGCCACCGCCACCAGCACCAGTGAGATCACCGCGGAGATGAAGAAACCCCGGTTGATCGCGCTCATGCCGCTGCGGTCCGAGCGCCGGGGCGCCACCGCGAAGATGCCGATCATGGCGGTGATCACGCCGATCGCCGGCACCAGCAGCGGGAACGCCAGTCCGGCATCGCCGAAGGCCACCTTCCCGAGGATCAGCGCGGCCACCAGGGTCACGGCGTACGACTCGAAGAGGTCGGCCGCCATGCCCGCGCAGTCGCCGACGTTGTCGCCCACGTTGTCGGCGATGGTCGCGGCATTGCGCGGATCGTCCTCCGGAATGCCCTGCTCGACCTTGCCGACCAGGTCGGCGCCGACGTCGGCGGCCTTGGTGAAGATGCCGCCGCCGACCCGCATGAACATCGCGATCAGCGCGGCGCCGAGGCCGAAGCCCTCCAGGACCTTCGGCGCGTCGGCCGCGTACACCAGCACCACGCAGCAGGCGCCCAGCAGGCCGAGCCCCACCGTGAACATGCCGACCACGCCGCCCGTACGAAACGCGATCTTCGTCGCTTTGTGCGATACGAGAGTGAGATCCTTTTCCGGTTCGCCCGGAGCGGGTGTCGCTTCCCGCGCCGCAGCGGCGACGCGCACATTGCTGCGCACGGCGAGCCACATGCCGATATAGCCGGTGGCCGCCGAGAACGCCGCGCCGATCAGGAAGAACACCGAACGTCCGGCCCGTTGATTCCAGTCGTCCGCAGGCAGCAGCATGAGCAGAAAGAACACGACGACGGCGAATACGCCGAGCGTGCGAAGCTGTCGGGCCAGATAGGCGTTCGCGCCTTCCTGGACGGCCGCCGCGATCTTCTTCATGCTGTCGGTTCCCTCGCCCGCCGCGAGTACCTGGCGCACCAGGACACCCGCGAGGACCAGCGCGGCCAGCGCGACGACCGCGATGACCGCGACCAGGGCGCGGTTCCCGTCAGTCAGCACGGCGGCCGCGAGGGACGAGGATTCGCCCAACTGATGAGGGGTGAAAAGCTCCGCCATTCGTCCTCCTTGACGCTTGGGCTGAGCTCAAGATGTGGACGGGATTGTAGGTACCGGAACCCGATCAAAACAGTGCACGGCAAAATGGAATTGCCTGTCAACCGCACGGGACCCTGAAGTAGTAATGCCCTTCCGGCGTTAATGGCGATCACGTGACTTCAGGCTGCCGTGATCCATTTATTCGCGCGATTGATCGTGAATGAATTCACTTAACGCCCGCACGGCACCACTGTATGCGTGGACCTCGTCTTCCGCACATGACGAAGGGCCCTACGAGGTAGGGCCCTTCGGGTGACTTCCGTGAGACTTCAGGTGTCGGGAGCGGTGGTCAGACCGGCGGCAGCACCGCCGGTGCGATCGGCCAGGTCATGCGGATCAGTCCGCCGTCCTCGCCGGCCGTGACCTCCACGTCGTCGACGAGTCCGCTGATGACCGCGAGGCCCATCTCGTCCTCCTCGGCCTCCAGGTCATCGACGGCGGCGTCCGGGGCTCCGGCCCCCGGTACCGCGTGCGGCGCCTCGTCGCCGACCTCAATGGAGAACTGCTTCTCCTCCTCGATCAGCGAGACCGTGACCGGCGCCGTGATGCCGACGTGCTGATGCAGGCCCACAGCCCGGGTACAGGCCTCGCCGACGGCGAGCCTGACCTCGTCGAGGACGGCCTCGTCCACTCCGGCTCTGCGTGCCACCGCGGCCGCCACCAGACGGGCGGTGCGGACATGCTCGGGCAGCGCGCTGAAGCGGAGTTCAACGGTGGCCATGCATCCCCCTCGGTACTACGGGCGTGCTGTCGACTTCGGGCGTGCTGTCGAAGGCCCGGGCCGCCGACAGCCCGGACCCCCTTGCTCTACTGCGGCCCAGGGCCAAGGGCCCGGGGCCGGTCGTCAGTCGGTGGCCGCCACCGCTTCCTCGACCGAGGTGTGAATGGGGAACACCTTGGTGAGGCCGGTGATACGGAAGATCTTGAGAATGCGCTCCTGGTTGCAGACCAGGCGCAGCGAGCCCTCATGGGCACGCACCCGCTTCAGTCCGCCGACCAGCACGCCGAGCCCGGTGGAGTCGAGGAAGTCCACGCCCTCCATGTCGACGACGAGGTGGAAACTCCCGTCGTTCACGAGCTCGACCAGCTGCTCACGCAGCTTGGGCGCGGTGTATACGTCAATTTCGCCACCGACCTCGACGACCGTACGATCGCCGACGGTACGGGTCGACAGGGACAGGTCCACGGATCCTCCAGCACCTTGCTATCGAGCGGTCGTCCCTCGGGACACCTCGGCTTGAAGCTCCCAGGACGGTTCGCCAGCCGCGATGGCATTCAATCACTTACCGGCAGGCGTGCACGACGCCTTGGTCCCATTGTCCGTCACGCCAGTGACAGACTCGGTGCCGATGGCCAAGAATCACCGATCCGATCGACCCCCGGCGGAGCCCGGCTCCCGGCCCGGACCAGGCATGGTCCTGGACCGGCTCGCCGCGGGACCGAGCCGGGCTGCGCGCATCACTCATACGGAGCACTTGCCCCCGCGTGCGGGCCGTCATGCCGTCTGGCCGGACCGGATCCGCCCGGAGGTCGTCGCCGCGGTGCAGGCCGCAGGCATCGAACACCTCTGGGCCCACCAGGCACGCGCGGCCGAGCACGCCCTGGACGGCGACTCCGTGGTCGTCGCCACCGGCACCGCGTCCGGCAAGTCCCTGGCGTACCTGGTGCCCGTGCTGTCGACGCTCCTGGACGGCTCCGAGGTCCCGAACGGGCGGGGAGCCACCGCCCTCTACCTGGCGCCGACCAAGGCGCTGGCCGCCGACCAGTGCCGGTCTGTGAAGGAACTTTCACAACCTCTCGGCACGTCCGTTCGGGCTGCGGTGTACGACGGCGACACACCGTTCGAGGAACGCGAGTGGATCCGCCAGTACGGCACCTACGTCCTGACCAACCCGGACATGCTGCACCGCGGCATCCTTCCGTCCCACCCCCGCTGGTCCTCCTTCCTGAAGTCGCTGAAGTACGTCGTCGTCGACGAGTGCCACACCTACCGCGGCGTCTTCGGCTCGCATGTCGCCCAGGTGCTGCGCAGGTTGCGCCGGCTGTGCGCCCGCTACGGCGCGTCGCCGGTGTTCCTGCTCGCCTCCGCCACCGCCGCCGAGCCGTCGGTGGCGGCCCGCCGGCTCACCGGGCTGCCGGTGGTGGAGGTCGCCGACGACGCCTCCCCGCGCGGTGAACTGGTGTTCGCCCTCTGGGAGCCCCCGCTGACCGAGCTGGAGGGCGAGAAGGGCGCCCCGGTCCGCCGCACCGCCACCGCCGAGGCCGCCGACCTGCTCACCGACCTCACCGTCCAGGGCATGCGTTCGATCACCTTCGTACGCTCCCGGCGCGGCGCCGAGCTGATCTCGGTGATCGCCCAGGAACGCCTGGCCGAGGTCGACCGTTCACTGTCCCGCCGCGTGGCGGCGTACCGCGGCGGCTACCTCCCCGAGGAGCGCCGCGCCCTGGAACGCGCCCTGCACTCCGGCGAGCTCCTCGGCCTGGCGGCGACGAACGCCCTCGAACTCGGCCTCGACATCTCCGGCCTGGACGCCGTGGTCATCGCCGGCTACCCGGGCACGCGAGCGTCGCTGTGGCAGCAGGCCGGGCGGGCGGGCCGGTCCGGGCAGGGGGCGCTGGCGGTGCTGGTCGCTCGGGACGACCCGCTGGACACCTTCCTCGTCCACCACCCGGAGGCTCTCTTCGACCAGCCCGTGGAGTCCACGGTCCTCGACCCCGACAACCCGTACGTCCTCGCTCCCCACCTGTGCGCGGCAGCGGCCGAGCTGCCTCTGACGGAGGACGACCTGAAGCTCTTCGGCCCCGCTTGCGAGGAGCTGCTGCCCCAGCTGGAAGCGGCCAAGCTGCTGCGCCGGCGGACCCGGGCCTGGCACTGGACGCGCCGTGAGCGTGCCGCCGACCTGACCGACATCCGCGGGGAGGGCGGACGGCCGGTCCAGGTCGTCGAGGCCGGGACCGGCCGACTGCTGGGAACGGTGGACGCCGGTGCCGCCCACACGACCGTCCACGAGGGGGCCGTCCACCTCCACCAGGGGCGCACGTACCTCGTTCGCTCCCTGGACCTGGAGGACTCCGTCGCGCTGGTCGAGCAGGCCACCCCGTCCTACTCGACGGTCGCCCGCGACACGACGGCGATCTCGGTGCTGGAGACCGACACCGAGGTCCCGTGGGGTGACGGGCGCCTGTGTTACGGCTCCGTCGAGGTCACCAACCAAGTGGTCTCCTTTCTGCGCCGGCGCCTGATCACCGGCGAGGTCCTGGGTGAGACGAAGCTCGACCTCCCTCCTCGGACGCTGCGCACGCGCGCGGTGTGGTGGACGGTCACCGAGGACCAGCTGGACGCGGCCCGGATCAACCCGGAGATCCTCGGCGGTGCCCTGCACGCCGCCGAGCACGCCTCGATCGGCATGCTGCCCCTGTTCGCGACCTGCGACCGCTGGGACATCGGCGGCGTGTCCGTCCCCCTGCACCCGGACACGCTGCTGCCGACGGTCTTCGTGTACGACGGCCACCCCGGCGGCGCGGGCTTCGCCGAGCGCGCCTTCCACACCGCCCGTGACTGGCTCACGGCCACCCGGGAGGCCATCGCCTCCTGCGAGTGCGATGCCGGTTGCCCGTCCTGCATCCAGTCCCCCAAGTGCGGCAACGGCAACGAACCACTGCACAAACGGGGGGCCGTACGCCTGCTCACGGTCCTGCTGCGGGGCGCGGCGGAGGCGGAGGCGGAGGCCCGGACAGGCTCCGCTGCGGAGGCAGTGGCGGAGCCGGGCCACCCTGCAGCGACAAGGGCGGAGACAGGCTCCCCTCCAGAGGCAGAGGCAGAGGCAGGGACAGAGCCGGAGAGGGGACCCGCTGCGGGTACGGAGGCGGGGTAGAACGGGACCTCCGCCGTGAGCCCCGCCTGCGAGACCCCGGCCGTGAGCCCCGCCGAAGGGATCTCGGCCGCGCCGACGGCGCTCATGGCGTCGGGGCCTCGGCCGCGGGTGCGTCCGTCGCCGGGCCGGCCCGCGCCCGGACCTCCGCCGTGAACGGCCCCCGACCCGACGCCGCGGTCACGTCCGAGACCTGGCCGGTGAGCACGCACCGTACGAGCCGCGTCCCCTGGGCATGTGCGATCCGGTCCGCCCACGCACAGGCAGCCGTACCGCCCTGTGCCCAGTGGTCCGCCGCCGCGAGCGCCGCCAGATCGGCGCCGCCGGCCGCGCGATGCCGGGCCACGACGGCCTGGCCCAGGGCCAGCACGATGCCGAACACCACGCACAGCACGGCGATGGCACCGACGCTCCAGACCGTGGCCGACCCTCGGTCGGAGCCGGGACCCCGGACAGAACCCGGGGCCCGGTCGGGGCCGGAGCCCTGAGTGGGGCCGGAGACCTGGCCGGGACCCGCGGCTTGGCCGGGACCGGATACATGGGCTGGATCGCAGCCCTGGGGGTGGTCGGCGGCCTGGGCGAGGTCGGCGGCCCGGTCAAGGTCGGCGGCCCGTTCGGGACCGGAGGGAGGGCCGGAGCAGGCGCCCTCGACAGTGCCGGAGCCTCGCTCGGAGTTCCAGCCACCGCCGGAGGTCCAGCCCCGCACGGAGGCGGAGGCCCGGTTGGAGCTGCTCTTCCGGTAGAGGCCGCGCCCCAGGTAGGGCCAGGAGGCCCGGTAGGCACCGGAAAGCCGGTTGGAGACGGAACCCCCGTCGGGACCGGAACCCCCGTCGCAATCGCGACCCCGACCGGTCACCGCCCGGAACGTGAGACCGC
This sequence comes from Streptomyces lancefieldiae, assembly GCF_031845825.1. NCBI lineage: Bacteria > Bacillati > Actinomycetota > Actinomycetes > Kitasatosporales > Streptomycetaceae > Streptomyces > Streptomyces lancefieldiae. Next base: position 33,377 of record NZ_JAVRFH010000062.1, read on the forward strand.
GCCTCATGGCTCCGCCCCCACCGCCTGCTCCACCGAAGCCACGGCCTCCTCCCGCACCTCGAACGGCAGCCCGTGCAACGCCGACCGCCTGGCCACCACGACCACACGGACCTGGCCCGGCTCCCGGCTGACCGTGACCCGTGCACCGCGCGGCGCCGCCTCCTGGGCGACCTCGACGACCTGGTCGGCCGGATCCTGACGGGCAGCCGCGCGGGCGCCCGTCCGAGCCGCGTCCACGCACTGGATCTGATCGGCCACCAGGAGCAGGCACCACACCAGCGCCATCGCGAACAACACCAGCACCGGCAGCACCACGGCCGTCTCCGCCGTCACGAACCCCCTGTCGGAGGCACCGGCAGAACGGCCGCCGGGGCCCTTGCGAGCTGCTTCCGTCCCCGCTGCCCGCTCACATCCGCGCATCGAGTGCCCGCTTCACGATGCCCTGCAGCTCCGCGCTGACCGCCCCGCTCGTCACCACCTTGTAGAGGACCACGGCGAACGCCACCGCCGCGACGATCCCCATCGCGTACTCGGAGGTGACCATTCCCGCGTCCCTCCGCTTGGACAGCCTCCGCCGCGCCGCACGTGCGCCGCACACCAAGGCACACATCCGTGCCCGTACCGCCTGATACATCACAACCCCCGTAAGGTTCGTTCCCGTTGCTCACTCGCTCGCCGTCGGTCACTTACGCTCCGGCTCCGCACCGGACAGTCCCGTTCCGTCAGCCACCACCTCCTCCCTCTCCCAGCACCCCACCGGCGAGTCCGATGACCACCGGCAGTACGCCCACCGCGATGAACGCGGGCAGGAAGCACAGCCCCACCGGTGCGGTGACCATGACGGCCGCCCGGCGGGCCCTCGCCGTCGCGGTGCGCGCCCAGTCGGCACGGGCCTGCGTGGCGAGTCGGGCGACCGGGCCGGCCGCGGGCAGACCGGTCACGTCGGCCCGTTCCAGCAGCCGCGCCAGGGGCTCGGCACCCGGAATCTCGGCCAACCCGCGCCAGGCGCCTCCGGGTTCACCGCCCAGCCTGACCTCCGCGGCGCCCCGCCCCAGCGCGTCTCCGACGGGCCCTCCGAGGGCATCACCCACCGCCTGGGCCGCCTCCACCGGACCGGCGCCCGCCGCGATGCAGGCCGCCAGCAGGTCGGCTGCCAACGGCAGTTGGCGGGTGGCTTCCGCGGCACGGGTCTTCGCCCCTGCCGCACCGGCGGCCGTCCGCCGCGCCTGCCAATGCCACAACCCGGCCGCGAACAGGAACCCCACCACAACACCGGCCACACCCCCGACCAAGGCCCAGCCGGCACCCACCGTGCCCACCAGGGGCAGCCATCCGCGGACGGCGCCCAGTGCCTCGGCCCGTCGCGGTACGACACGCTCCGGCTCCGGGGCCAGCAGTCCGGTGAGCCGCCTGCGTACCACCCGCTCCCGCCGGACGGATCCGACCCTGCGCGCCAGCCACCCGGCGACCAGTGCCGTCCCCAGCAGCGCCCCCAGCCTGTGGACGACGTCCCCGTTCACGACGCCGCCTCCGCTCCCCGCACGATCCGCGTCACCCACCACATGCCGAGGCCCTCCAGAACTACACCGGCCAGTAGGCAGCCGAGCCCTGCTCCGGTGTGCAACAGCACGTGCACGGGGTCGGAACCTAGGGCGATGCCGAGCAGGAGCCCCAGGGCCGGCAGGCCGGCGAGCATCACCGCCGTGGCGCGGGCGCCCGCCAACTGCGCGCGCAGGTCGGAGCGCTGGTCCCGTTCGGCGCGCAGGGCGCCCTCCAGCCGGTCGAGCCCGGCCGCGAGTCCGGCGCCCTGGTCGACGGCGACCCGCCAACAGGCCGCGAGGCCCCGCAGCCCGTCAGCCCCCGGTTGCCGTGCCGCGGCCGCGAGCGCCCCCGGCACGTCCCCGCCGAACCGGGCCGCCGCCAGCACCGCCGCCCGCGCCTCACCGAGCCCTGCGGAGTCGTGCGCGGCGCACAGCAGCGCCTCGCCCGGTTGTCGCCCTGCCCTCACCTCCCCGGCGAGCGCCCCGCACAGGGTGATCACCGCGTCCTGGCGACACTCTCGGGCCCTCCTCGCCCGGCCGGCCAGCCGCGTCCGCCGCAGCAGTGGTACTCCGGCCACCCCCGCGACGACGGGCAGCGCCGAGTCCGCCGGCACCGCCAAGGCCAGCCCGGCCGCCAGCGACCACCACTCGGCCCTCAGCCGCCCCCGGACACGCCGCAGGCCGTCCATCACCCGGCGCGCCGTGGGCGGCCCGGTCCCGACCGCCCCACCGTCGGCGAGCACCAGCCGCGCCCGCCGCACCCCGGAGTGCCACCCGCTCCCGGCCGACCACGCCGCCACTCCCAGACACGCGAGGGCCACGCCCGTCGCCAGCCCGCCCGCAGCCGTCACCTGTGCGCCTCCCGTCCAACGGCTCGCGATTCGAACCCGTCACCGCGCAGCAGCTCCCGCAACCGCTCCCAGCCGCGCTCGGCCACGAAGGCCTCCGCGCCCCACCGCAGCGCCGGCACCGTACGCACCAGCCCCGACGGGTCCCTTTCCAGTACGTGCACCTCGGCGATCCGGCGCCGTCCGGCCCGGTCGCGGACCAGGTGCAGGACGACCGACAGGGCCGCGGCGAGCTGGCTGTGCAGGGCGGCCCGATCCAGCCCGGCGGCCGTACCGAGCGCTTCCAGCCGGGCCGGTACATCGGCGGCGGCATTGGCGTGCACCGTCCCTTCTCTGAACTAGGCGATGACCGCCATGTCCCGTCCCGGTCAGCTCTGTAAAGTTCTGTCAACTAGCGTTCACGAGTGTCTGACGGGTGCCAGGGTGATCTCAGCATTAGTTCATGAGCACCTCTC
>NZ_JAVRFH010000063.1:0-35754 GCF_031845825.1 Streptomyces lancefieldiae
GCGTCGGCCTGAGCCTCTACCGAGTCGTCCGCGAGCTGCAGATACTCCTCGCGACCTGGACCGGCGCCTGCCCCACCTGTCACCGCGACATGCCAGACCCCGCACCAACATGACCAAGCCCTACTAGAGGCTGTGTCTATGGCAACAGGAGCACCATCAGCGGTAACGGATCTTGTGATCCGCACGGAAGCGCGCAGGCAGGAATCGTCCTCGGCGTTGGACGCTAAGCAGCGTGCGAAGCTCGGTCAGTACTTCACCCCTGCCCCCGCTGCGGACTTCATCGCCTCCCTCGCCAGGTTGGAAGCGTCTGAGACGATCCGCGTTCTGGATCCTGGTGCTGGTGTCGGCTCCCTCACGGCCGACGATGGCGTGGAGGCAGCCCGGAGTGAGGTGGAGCAGGCACGTGTCGTTGCCGAGCTGACCAAGGCGAAGGAGCAGCTCCGCCGCCAGCAGCAGCGTGCTGCTGCTACGAGCAGCCGGATCGAGGAGCTCCAGAAGCAGCTCAGCCCGACTGCCCGGGGCGACGGCATTGCGTGAGCGGTGCGTGAGCGGACTGGGTGGGACAGGGTGGATTGGGCGGCACTTGGGTTGCAGGGCGTAGGTCTCTGACCTGGGGAAACGGGATTCTGCGGCACCGCCCAGCACCACCCGGGATGATCTTGCAGGCCCTCGTAATGCGTAGGTCTCGGGTTCGAATCCCGAAGGCGGCTCCACTGGAGACCCGTAGGTCAGATTCTTCTGGCCTGCGGGTCTTTTTCGCTCCCCCTGCTCGTGATCCGTCCGCTCGGCGCTTCCCGTTCGGGTGCGGTGAGCCGATCGGACGCCGGGTGTGGCCGGTCGGCCGACGCGGTGGTGGGGAGGGGGTGCCTAGCGTCGTCCGGAGGAGACCGACGCGCTGGGAGGAGATCGTTCGATGGAGCAGCGAGGGACGACGGGAGCCCATCCGGAGGCCGCGGTCGGGGCGACCACCGAGTTCGAGCCGGACGTCATGGAACTGCTCGTGCAGACGCTGCGCCGTGCCGACGGGAGCGAGTTGCCGGCCGTGGGGACGGACACCCTGCTGGGGGAGCTCGTGATGGGGGACACGGACGCGGGGGCGGCGATCGCCCCGGGGATGCGGAAGGCCGGTGCGCTCAGCGGCGTGATCCGGGGGCACGCGGGCCGGGGCTGGGCGAGGGACGACGAGGTGCACGGTGCGCCGGTCGCGGCCGATCGGCAGGGCGACGAGGCAGAGGTCGACGCCGCCTGGCGCGAGGCGTGGTGGCGTCATGGCCTCGGTTGGCGCGGATCGGCCCCGGAGAGCGGGCGGGTGCCGTCCCGGATGACCGGTGCGATGCGCGCCTGCCTGCTGCTCGCGCTCCGGGCGGCCCGTGCCGAGGGGACGATCTCGGTGCGTTGCCGGCACGTCGCCCGTGCCCTGCTGGAGGTGCCGGACAGCAGGGCGGGTGAAGCCCTGCTGCTGCAGCGGCTGGACCCGGCCGCCGCGGCGACCGCGCTCGACCGGCTGGACGCCGACGCCGCGGCGGGGACCGAGGGGGTGGAGTCCCGCGGCGTCACCCTGCTCCGCCGCGCCGGAACGTTGGGCAGGAGCGGTAACCGTCTGACGCGGGCGCTGACTTCGTGGACCTCCGGGGCCGGCCAGGACGGCTCACCGGTTCTGTTCGCGGTGTCCGTCGAGGCCGTTCGGCAAGCGGTACGGTGCGGGCGCCTCGCGGCGGAGCCGGTGGATCTGCTGTTGGGGATCCTGGCCCTGGACCGGGCCCTGTACGTCGCCGGGCGCTCGCTTCCCGCGAGTCTGGCGGACGCCAACGCTGCTCCGGAGCTGCTGCGCCGGCACGGCGTGCGGCAGGATGCTCTCGTCTCTTCGGCCGCGGCGATCCCGTCCGCCGAATCACCCGGCGTCCCCGGCGTCCCCGGCGTCCCCGGCGTCCCCGGCGTCCCCGGCGTCCCCGGCGTCCCCGGCGGCGACGGCAGTGATGGCGGCGACCGCGACGGCGACCCTTCGCGGTTGTCCGCCGCCGCCGACCGGATCAAGGCCGTCGCGCGGCTGACCGCCGCCAAGCACGGTTCGGCCACGGTCGGTACGGTGCACCTGCTGTCCGCGCTGCTCGACGAGCCGGTGACGGACGGGGACGCCGGATCCGGCGGCACGGTGGTACGGCTGCTGGCCGCCGGGCGGGTGGATGTGGCCGCGTTGCGGGCGGAGCCTGCCCTCCGGGCGGCCGTGTGACCCCCGGGGCACGCCTGTGGCGACCGGCGCGGCTACCGTTCCTCCCCGGAAACGCACGGTGGCGGGCAGGAGTTGGTCATGAGTCGGTTGTCCGAGGACGCACGGCAGCCGTGCCCGTCCGGACGGTGGGGACACACGCCGACCGGTGTGCCGGGGTCGGCCCGCCGCGAGGTGGCCGAGGGCTGGGCCGCGGCGCGTGCCGCGGGGCGCCGTACGGTCGTCGTCGAGGCACTGCTCTGCGTCCTGGCGGCGGCCTTCGGCCTGGTCCCGCTGCTCCTGGTGGCCCTGGAGCGGCCGGTGCCGGCGGTGCTGGAGGCGTTGTGGGCGGCGCTGCTCGTCCCCGTGCGACGCGGGTGGCCGGTCGCGGCGGTCCTGGGCGCCTCCTTGCTGGTCGTGGGCGACAACGTGTGGACGCTGGCGGTGCCGCCGCTGATCGTGCTGTCCGCCACCCGCCGTATCGCACCGCCGCGGCGTGCGTGGCAGGTCGTGGGAGTCGGCTGTGCCGTCGTCGGTGTCCTGACCGTCGTCGGTGCCCTGGTCCGGTCCGACGCCCTGCCGGTAGTGCTGGCGGGCAACGCGCTCTCCGTGGTGCTGCTCCTGCTGCTCCCCGCCTTCGCCGGGACCCTGCTGGGGCGTCGGCGGCCCCTGGTCAGCCTGCTGCGGGAGCGCAACGCCTATCTGGAGCAGGCCCGCACGCTGACCGCCGCGGCGGCCCGGATGGAGGAACGGAACCGGATCGCGGGTGAGATGCACGATCTCCTGGGCCACCGGCTGAGCCTGATCTCGGTGCACGCCGGGGCACTCGAGTTCGCCGCCGCGCGGCAGGCGCCGGCCCTCGTCGCGCAGACCGAGCTGCTGCGTACGACCGCCGGTACGGCGATGGAGGAACTCCGCGAAGTCCTCGGGGTCCTGCGCCACGCGGACCTGACGGACCCGGCGGACCGGGCCGGGGACGAGTGGGGAACGCGGGAGGACATCACCGCCCTGGTGGCGGAGTCCCGGCAGACGGGCAGCGCCGTCCAGCTGGACTGGGCCGTGCCCGACACGGTCGAGGTGGGGCTCCGCACACGGCAGGCGATCCACCGGGTGGTCCGCGAGGGGCTGACGAACGTGCTGAAACACGCTTCCGGCGCGCCCACCCGAGTGGAGGTCAGGGGCACGGACCGCGGGGTCGAGGTGTCCGTCACCAACGAGGCACCGCGCGCTGCGGGTCCATCCCTCGGGGGGACCCACAGCGGGCTGGCCGGCTGTCACGAGCGGATCGCGTTGCTCGGCGGGACGTTCGAGGCGGGCGCCCTGACGAACGGTGGGTTCCGCATGGCCGCCTGGCTGCCCACCCAGGGTAACCGTCCCCTCGAAGGCGCCGCACCGGGCACGACTCGCATTCCGGCGGGCCGCGTCGACCACCCCGGTGGTGCCGGACACCCCGGCCGTCCCGGACCGCAAGGGGCCCGTGCCCCGCTGCCCGACGAGATCCTGACCTGGCCGCGCGTCCTGGGATCGGGCTGCGCGGCGCTGCTCGTGATCCTGCCGACGGCGGGCTTCCTCGTCGTACTGCTGACGATGGCGGCTCTAGGATGAGCTGATGATCCGAGTCCTGGTCGCCGACGACGAGGCGCTGATGCGCGTGGGGATCCGGCTGATCCTGGAGAACGCCGAGGACATCGAGGTGGTCGCCGAGGCAGGCGACGGCCGGGAGGCGGTCGCGGCCTGCCGCACCCAGGACATCGATGTCGCCCTGCTCGACATCCAGATGCCGACCCGTGACGGAATCGCCGCCGCCGAGGACATCGCCCGGCTCTCGCCCCGCACCTGTGTCGTGATGCTGACGGCGTTCGGCGAGGAGGCGAGTGTGACACGCGCCCTGCGGGCCGGGGCGAGCGGTTTCCTCCTCAAGGACACCGGTCCCGCCGACCTGATACGCGCCGTGCAGCTCGCCGCCAGGGGCGAACCGGTACTGGCACCCCGGATCACCCGGCAACTGCTGGAACGGCACGTGCGGTCCGGCCGGGACACGGAGGCCGCCCTGCGCAGGACCGAAGAGCTGACCCCGGCCGAACGGGATGTGCTGCGGCTGCTCGGTACGGGCCTGTCCAACGCGGAGATCGCCGAGGAGCTGTACCTGAGTGCCGGCACCGTCAAGGCGCACATCAGCCGGATCCTCACCCGTACCGGCTGCGCCAACCGCGTACAGGCCGCCGTCCTCGCGCACGACGCGGGGCTGCTCACCGACCGTTGACCCGCCCCCGCAGCGCCACCGCGGTTTCAGCGCCCGCCGGTTCCCTTCCTGTGCGCACAGGACCACCGCCCGCCGGTTCCCTTCCCGGCCCGGCAGCGCCACCGCGGGTTTCACCGCCCGACGGTCACTTCGCGTCCGCATAGCACCGCACCACCGCCGTCGTGAACGGGAACCGCACCGGCGTCCGGCCGAACGTCAGCCGTCCCGCCAGCTCCGCCGCCTCCCGGATCGCGGCGACGACGGCGTCGGCCTCCTCTTCGGGACAGTGCACGATCACCTCGTCGTGCTGGAAGAAGACCAGCTCCGCCGCCTTGTCCGCACAGGCCTGCCGCAGCGCGGCGAGCAGCAGCAGGGCCCAGTCGGCGGCGCTGCCCTGGACGACGAAGTTGCGGGCGAAGCGGCCACGCGCGCGGGCGTTGGTGGAGGCGTAGCCGGGCACCCACTCCTGCGGGCCCGGGGCCTCGGAGGGCTCGTCCTGCGGCAGCCCCGCCTCCTCGGCGCCGTCGGCCGCGCCGGCCGCGGGCGGGCAGGTACGCCCCAGCCAGGTCCGTACGAGCCGGCCCTCCTCGCCCGCGCGGGCCGCGTCGTCGACGTACGCCACCGCCCTGGGGAACCTGCGTCTGAGCGCGGCGAGGTTCTTCAGGCCGTCGCCGGAGGTCTGGCCGTAGACCGCGCCGAGCACGGCGAGCTTGGCCTGGGCGCGGTCGCCGGAGAAGGCGCGGTCGGACACCGACTGGTAGAGGTCGGTCTCCCGTCCGGCGACCTCCATCAGTCCGGGGTCGCGGGAGATCGCCGCCAGCACGCGCGGCTCCATCTGGTCGGCGTCCGCGACCACCAGCCGCCAGCCCGGGTCCGCGACGACGGCCCGCCGGATGACCTTGGGTATCTGCAGCCCGCCCCCGCCGTTGGTCACCCAGCGCCCGGTGACGGTGCCGCCGGCCAGGAACTCGGGGCGGAACCGTCCGTCGCGCACCCAGTCCTGCAACCAGGACCAGCCGTGGGCGACCCAGATCCGGTACAGCTTCTTGTACTCGATCAGCGGCTTCACGGCCGGGTGGTCGACCGACTCGAGCTCCCACCGGCGGGTGGAGCCGACCTTGATCCCGGCCTGCGCGAACGCCTTGACGACGTCCGCGGGCAGGTCGGGCCGCACCCGGCGGCCGAACGCCGCGGACACCTCCTCCGCCAGCTCGGCCAGGCGGCGCGGCTCGCCACCGCCCGCATACCGCTCGCCGAGCAGGTCGTGCAGGACCTCGCGGTGCACGTCGGCCCGCCAGGGCAGCCCCGTGCGGTTCAGTTCGGCGGCCACCAGCATCCCCGCCGACTCGGCCGCCGTCAGCAGCCGCAGCCGGTCGGGGTGCGCGGACCGGTCGTGGCGGCGCTGCTGTTCGGCGTAGACGGCGAGCAGGTCGTCCAGGGGCAGGTGGACGCCCTGCGGTTCGAAGAGCGGGGACTGCGCGCCCGGTTCGGCGGACCGCTGCGGCGGATCGGGCGGTACGGGTCCGCCGCGCAGCCGGGCCAGGGCCGCGGCGGCCGAGCGCGGCTGCCCGTACCGCCCCTCGTGGCCGAGCAGGAGGGTCTCGGCGGCCTCCACGTCGTAGCACCGCTCCACTCGCACCCCCGCGGCTAGCAGGCGCGGGTGGACCTCGGCGGTGGACCGCCACACCCAGCGCGTGACATCCGGCCTGCTCCGCACCGCCTCGGCGAGACCGGCCTCCCGGCGCACCGGGCCGGCGGGCAGCCCGTCGGGGCCGAGGGGGGCGACGTCCACGCCACCGTCCTCGGCCACGGCGAGCGCCCACCGGTCGGCCATGACGCGAGTGTCGCAGGAGGGTCTGACAACGGCCTCCGACAGCGGCCTCCGACAGCGGCGGCCGGCAACAGCGTCCGACAGCGGCCCTCGCCGCGAGCGGGGCCTCAGCCCTCTTCCTGCCCGGTCCCCGTCTCCTCGGTCACCTTCAGGAACTTGGCCAGCGCCTCGGTGACGTACCGCTCGGTGGCCTCCTTGTCGAGGCCGAGCCCGCTGAGGACGCCCTCGCCGTGCTCGTGCTCCAGCAGGGCGAGCAGGATGTGCTCCGTGCCGATGTAGTTGTGGCCGAGGCGAAGGGCCTCGCGGAAGGTGAGCTCGAGGACCTTCTTGGCGGCGGGGCCGTAGGGCACCAGCTCCGGGACCTCGGCGGCTGCCGGCGGAAGCGCCGAGGTCGCCGCCTCGCGGACCGCGTCGAGGGTCACGCCCTGCGCGGCGATCGCCTTGGCGGAGAGGCTCTCGCCCTCGGTGATCAGGCCGAGGACGAGGTGCTCGGGCAGGCCCTCGGCGTTGCCGGCGGTCTTGGCCGCATGGTGGGCGGCCATCACGACGTTGCGCGCGCGGGGCGTGTAGCGGCTGAAGCCCTGGCTCGCGTCCAGGTCGGCCGACTCCTTGGGGACGAAGCGCTTCTGCGCCGCCTGCCGGGTGACGCCCATGCTCTTGCCGATGTCCGTCCAGGAAGCACCCGAACGCCGGGCCTGGTCCACGAAGTGGCCGATGAGGTGATCGGCCACCTCGCCGAGGTGCTCGCCCGCGATGACCGCGTCCTGGAGCTGTTCGAGGGGCTCCGCGTGCACCTTCTTGATCGCGGTGATGAGTTCGTCGAGACGTACGGATGACGTGATGCTCGGGTTCGTCGTCATGTGTCAACCGTAGGTTGCGCCCCAGGGGGTGTCAACTGGTGGTTGACGCCCGGTCGGCGGGTCTCGCGGCTACTTCGGCGACGCCACCACCAACCGCACCGCCAACCCCGTGAACACCGTCCCCGAGACGATGTTGAGCCAGCGGTTCACCCGGGCGCTGCGCCTGAGGAGGCCCGCCAGCCGCCCGGAGAGCAGCCCCACGAAGGCGTCCCACAGGAAGCCCATCACCACGAGCGTGCCGCCGAGCAGCAGCAGCTGGCCGGGGACGTGCCCGAGCGAGGGGGCGACGAACTGCGGCAGGAACGCCACGTTGAAGAGGATCACCTTGGGATTGAGCAGGTTGGTGATCGCGCCCTGCCAGAAGGCCCGCCGCATTCCCGCGCCCCGGGGCGCCGCGTCCTCCTCACCCGGCACCGAGCGGTCCCGGAAGGCCTTCACCGCCAGGTACAGCAGATAGGCCGCGCCCGCCCAGCGCAGCACGTGGTACAGCGTGGGCAGCGTCGTGAAGAGGGCCGACAGCCCGAGCGCCGCGGCGACCGCGTGCACCAGCATCGCGCAGGCCACCCCGAACGCGGCCATCACGCCCGCCGTCGGGCCGCCCCGCCCGCCCATCGCCACGATGAACATCATGTCGGGGCCCGGGGTGACGCACAGCGCGAAGGCGGCGACGAGGAACGCCGCGTAGGGAGTCATGTCCACCATGCGCGTCATGGTCCACGCCGGACGGCGTGGCCTGGCCGAATTCCGCGGAGTGAGACGGACCGGGGGATCGTGGCACCATCGCCGGGTGAGTACGCCCAGCACCGTCGACCGTGCCTTCGAGACCGCCCTGTACGACGCCGCCGACGCCGCCCTCGACGCCGCCGCCTCGCTGCTCGCGGCCGACCCGGCGGCGGACGCGGAACTGAGCCGGCGTGGCGAGGAGTTCGTGGCCACGGCCTGGCGGCGCGGCTGGCAGCCCGCCGACCTCGTACGGATCGTGCGGCGCGAACTGGACGACGTCCACGTACGGCTGGTGGCGGCGCTGATCCGTGCCCAGGCACCGGACGACCGCCCACGCGGTCCCCGCTGGGCCGCGCAGCTCGACGACGTGCCAGAGGGGACGGCGGCGCCCCGCACGGACCGCTTCTCGCACGCCACCGCCGTGCTGGAGCTGTACCGCCTGTTGCTGCGCCTGCCCTCGCTGGAACCCCTGGAGTCGGGGGCGTCGGGGGCGTCGGGGGCGTCGGGGGAGTCGCGGAAGGCGGGGCAGCCGGGGAGGGCGGGGGATCCTCGCCGGGAGAGCAGGCCGGAGTCCCGCGCTCTCGTCCGCATCCGCGCGCTGCTCGCCAAGGCGGAGGCGACCGGGTACCCGGAGGAGGCGGAGGCGCTCAGCGCCAAGGCGCAGGAGCTGATGGCCCGGCACAGCATCGACGAGGCGCTGCTGTCGGCCCACGCGCCCTCGCCCGACGCCCCCGGCGCCTGCCGGATCGGGGTGGAGCCGCCGTACGAGCAGGCCAAGGCGGTCCTGCTGGACGCGGTGGCCGACGCCAACCACTGCCGGGCCGTGTGGAACGAACCTCTCGGCTTCTCCACCGTCGTCGGCTTCGAAGCCGACCTGGAGGCGGTCGAGCTCCTCTACACCTCGCTGCTGGTGCAGGCCGAGGCCGCGATGACGAAGGCGGAGGCCGCCCAGCGTGCGGGCGGACGCAAGCGGACCAAGACCTTCCGTCAGTCGTTCCTCGCCGCCTACGCCCACCGCGCGGGCACCCGGCTCCGGGCGGTGGCGGAAGCGGCCACCGCCGAGACCGGCACGGAGACGGACGTGGACCTCCTGCCGGTCCTGGCCTCCCGCGAGGTGGCGGTCACCGAACGCCTGGAGCGCCTGTTCCCGGAGACGACCACGACCCGCCTGCGCGGTGCGGGCGACGCGGCGGGCTGGACGGAGGGCACCCGCGCGGCCGACCGAGCCCGGGTGGGCCGTCGGCGGCCACTGCCGTAGCCGCCGGGCGCCCGGTGCGGACGCGGCGCGTGGAGGAGCTCAGGAGCCGAGACCCTCCGTCGGCAGTCCGGGCGGCAGCGACCCGCCCTCGGACCTGGTGTACGTCTCCTCGCCGAGGTCGCCCTGCCACTTCACCGTGAGCGACGTCCCGTCGACCGACGCGACGGTGCCCGAAGCCCGGTCGTCGCTGCCGTCGGTGCACTTCAGGCGGATCGTCCGGGTGCCGGACTCCTCGCCCGTGGTGCCGCTGCACACGGTGCCGCCCGTGGCGAAGAGGGCGGCCTTGTCGCCGGTGACCATCAGTGCGACGGCGTCGCCGCCGGTGGTGGTCAGCCAACTGCCCTCCAACCCGCCGGCGGCCGCGGACGAGCCGCCCTTGTCCGTGCCCGTGCCCGTGCCCGTGCTCGCGGACGCGCTCGCCGAAGCGTTCGCCGACGCGCCGGGAGCGGCCGAGGACCTGTCGCCGTCGGCCGAGCCGCCGTCGTCGGAGTCACTCCCGTCGGTGCACGCGGTCAGCGCCAGCGCGCCCACCAGCCCGAGCGTCACGAACGCGGTCCGCGCGGACCCCCGCCCCCGTGGGCCCCGCCCACGCGGGCCGGCCGTACTCACCCCGCCGGCCCGGCTCGCCACGTCCGCCGTACTCGCCGTACTCGCCGCAATCACCCACGTCACCGCAAGCCCCAAGCTGTAGCCGGACGGCCGGGTCGGCCAAGACAGCCGCAAGCTACCAGGACGACTTGCGAACACCCGGCAGATGCCCGGCGTGCGCCTGCTCGCGCAGGTTCACCCGGGACAGCCCGAAGACGCGGAGGTAGCCGCGCGGGCGCCCGTCGACCTGGTCGCGGTTGCGTACGCGCGTGGGGCTCGCGTCCCGGGGCTGCCGGCGCAGTTCCCGCTGGGCGGCGAGCCGTTCGGCCTCCGTCGAGGACGGGCGGCGGACGATCTCCTTCAACTCGGCCCGGCGCGCGGCGTACCGCGCGACGGTCTCCTGCCGTTGCTCGTTCTTCGCGATCTTGCTCTTCTTCGCCATCAGACCCTCAACCCCTCAGAACCTCGACCCTCGACCCCTCAGACCTTCACCCCGCGCGCGCGGATGCGCGCCACGGCCGCCTCGACGCCGATCGCGTCGACCGTCTTGATCCCCTTCACGCTCAGCCGCAGCCGCACGTGCCGGCTCTCGCTCGGCAGCCAGTAGCGCTTGGTCTGGATGTTGGGGTCGAAACGGCGGGAGGTCCGCCGGTGGGAGTGGGAAACGCGGTTGCCGAAGCCGGGTCGGGCGCCGGTCAGCATGCAGTGGGCGGACACGGGTGACGTACCTCTCCTTCAGACGCGACGAGCGCTACTGTTAATGGAATTCATTTTCAGTAAGATACCAGCATGGCACGCAACGAACTCCGCCCGGTCATCAAACTCCGGTCCACCGCCGGGACCGGCTACACCTACGTCACCCGCAAGAACCGCCGCAACGACCCGGACCGGCTCGTGCTGCGCAAGTACGACCCGATGGCCGGCCGCCACGTCGACTTCCGAGAGGAGCGCTGACCCGCCATGCGCAAGGCAATCCACCCCGAGTACCGTCCGGTCGTCTTCCGTGACCGCGCCGCGAAGCACGCCTTCCTCACCCGCTCGACCATGACCAGCGAGCGCACGATCGAGTGGGAGGACGGCAACACCTACCCGGTCGTCGACGTCGAGATCTCGAACGTCAGCCACCCCTTCTACACCGGCACCGCCCGCGTGCTGGACACCGCCGGACGCGTGGAGCGCTTCGAGCGGCGGTACGGGAAGGGAGGCGGGGCATGAGCTCGCCGGGCTCCCTGCCGGTGGCGATCGTCGGCGGGTTGCACGTGGACGCCCGCAGGGCCGCCGTCGCCCGGCTGCTGGCCGATGTGCCCGGCAGCGTCGTCCTCCACCACGACCTGGCGACGGCCCCCGCGGGCACGGTCGTGCGGACCGTCCGGGACGCCACCGGCGTCCTGTCCGCCGGTGAGGCGCCCCTGGTCAACGACTGCGCGTGCTGCGCCCTGCGCGAGGACCTCGTCCCCGAGCTGGAACGGATCGCGGACGCCGGCGGCACCCCGCTGGCCGTCGTCGAGCTGTGGGACTCCGTCGAGCCCAAGGCGATGGCGGAGGTGGTGACGGCCGGCGGCTTCACCGTCACCGGTGTGATCACCGCCGTCGACCCGGCGCTGGTGCTGCCGTACCTCGGCAACGGCGACGACCTCGGCGAGCGGGGTCTCGCCGCCGCGGCCACCGACCAGCGCACCGTCGCCGACACCTTCGCGCGGCAGCTGGAGTACGCGCCCGTCCTGGCCGTCGCCGACTCCGCCGCGGGCTCCGGCGCCGACTCCCCGGTGGCCGACGACGAGGACCGCGAGCTGCTGGCCCAGCTGCACCCGACGGCCCGCCAGGTCCCGATCGGCCACGGCGACCCGGCGGGCGGGGCGCGAGAGGACCTCGCGCGGGCCGCCCTCGCCGGCTTCGACGTGGAGGCCGCGGCGGCGGCCCAGCACCCGGCCTGCGCCCTGCTGCCCACCGAGGCCGACGCGCACGGCGTCGCCACCCTCGTCTGGCACCGGCGCCGCCCCTTCCACCCGGAGCGGCTGTACGCGGCGCTGGAGGACCTGACCTGTGCCGCGGCCCGCAGCCGGGGCCGGTTCTGGCTCGCCGACAAGGCGGACACGCTGCTGCACTGGGACGCCGCCGGCGGAGCCCTGTGCGTGGAGAGCGCGGGGCCGTGGCTCGCCTCGCTCCCCGACGCCGCCTGGGACCTGGTCCCGCCGGTGCGCCGGGCCGCCGCCGCACTGGACTGGCACCCGGAGCACGGCGACCGCTGCCAGCACCTGGTCTTCACGTCCCCCGGCCTCGACCGCGACGGCCTGGAACGGCTCCTGGAGTCCTGCCTGCTGACCGATGCCGAGTACGCCGCCGGACCGGCCGCCTGGCAGCGACTGCCGCCCGTCTTCGACACCCTGCTGGAGGTCTGACCATGCCCCGCCCGAGCGACCGCAAGCCCGTCAGGCAACGGCCCAACCCGCTGGACCAGGCCGAAGTGACGTACGTCGACTACAAGGACACCGAGCTGTTGCGGAAGTTCGTCTCCGACCGCGGCAAGATCCGCAGCCGTCGGGTCACCCGTGTGTCGTCCCAGCAGCAGCGGCAGTTGGCCAGGGCGATCAAGAACGCGCGGGAGATGGCGCTCCTGCCGTACACCGCGCGCTGATCCGCGCCGTACGCGGTGCGCCGCAGGTCGGTGCCGAACCGGGGGCCCGCTCGTGGGAGCGGGCCCCCGGTTCTGTCGCATACTCGCCGAATCCAGGGGCACAAGCGGGAACGGGTTCTTCGGAGTGGGCGTCAAAGAAGGCAAGGCTCGGTAAAGCGGTCGTCAAAGCTGTAACCGAGGGAGCACCGCGCGTGCACGTGCATTTGCTCCTGCATCCGCACGTGAACAGGGTTATGATCCGGATCAGTTGACCACTGCATCAATGGCCACATCAGCCAGTGCACCACCGGGGAGCGACCTGTGGACCACGACGTGTACGACGTTGACGACGCGTCCGGCGTGTACAACGGCATGGCCGCCACGCAGTTGCACGACGTGGCCTGGCAGAAGAGCCGGCACAGCAATTCGCAGGGCTCCTGCGTGGAGTTCGCGCGGCTGCCCGACGGAGCCGTGGCGGTGCGCAACTCCCGCTTTCCCGACGGTCCCGCGCTCGTCTACACGCGCGCCGAGATCGAGGCCATGCTGCTGGGCGTCAAGGACGGCGAGTTCGACCACCTGGTCGCGAGCTGACACGGAGAACCGCGGCGCGCAAAAGCGCCGCGGTTCGTCACCGTGCCGGGTTCATTCGTCGGGCTGTCGGAGCCGGAAGAGCGCCCAGACCACCTTGCCGTTGAGCGTCCCGGCGAGCGGGTGCCAGCCCCAGCTGTCGCTGAACGAGTCGACGAGGAACAGGCCCCGGCCCGACTCCGCCGAGAAGTCGTCCGTCTCGCGGGCCACCGGGCTGTCGTGACTGGGATCGCGCACCGCGCACACCAGCCGCTCGGTCCAGCGCATCAGATGCAGCCGGACGGGGCCGTTCTGGTCCGCGTGGCGCGGGGTGTTCGCCGGCAGCGCGTGCCGCAGGGCGTTGGTGACGAGTTCGGAGACCACCAGGCACACGTCGTCGAAGCGGTCGCCCGTGTCCCAGCCGTCGAGTGTCCTGCGGGTGAACCGCCGGGCCTCGCGCACCGCTTCGTAACGGGGCGGCAGGGCACAGGAGGCGGCGTTGGACACGGCCGCGGGGTCGAGTGGCGGAAGGCCCTGCCGTAACGGCTCGAGCATGGTCGATCCATTCGTCCCCATGCGAGGCACTCCCGGGAATTCGCGGTCATAGCGATGCGGCGCGGTGGTGCGGGACCATGGTTTCGGATGCGTACCGCAGATGCAAGGGCAGATGCACGTGCACGTGACCGAAATGGACCTGCCCGTACCGCTTGTTGGTCAATTTTTCCGTCATCTTCGCCTCGCCTCCACCTCGCTCGGCGTCCGCTTTCCGCTCTCTCCGTGCAGGGGCCCGCGCTTTCCCGATGGCTCGATTCCGTTTCCGTAACCGGACGAGTACTGCTCGGAGTGTTTTAGTGGCAGACTTCGGCCCCTGGAGACGGTTGGGGAGGCTGGCGAAGTGAGCGCGGGAGAGCCCGGATCGGTGGTGCGGCGCATGCTGCTCGGATCACAACTCAGGCGTCTGCGTGAGACGCGGGGGATCACGCGCGAGGCGGCGGGCTACTCGATCCGCGCCTCGGAATCGAAGATCAGCCGGATGGAGTTGGGCCGGGTGAGCTTCAAGACGAGGGACGTCGAGGACCTGCTGACGTTGTACGGCATCACGGACGAGCAGGAGCGCGCCTCCCTTCTCTCCCTGGCCAAGGAGGCCAACGTCGCGGGCTGGTGGCACAGTTACTCGGACGTGCTGCCCAGTTGGTTCCCCACCTATGTGGGCCTGGAGGGCGCGGCCTCGCTGATCCGTGTGTACGAGGTGCAGTTCGTGCACGGCCTGCTGCAGACCGAGGAGTACGCCCGTGCGGTCGTCCGGCGCGGCATGAAGGGCGCCGGCGAGGCGGACGTCGAGCGGCGGGTGGCGCTGCGCCTCGAGCGGCAGAAGCACCTCGTCGCGGAGAACGCGCCCGAGTTCCACATCGTCCTGGACGAGGCCGCGCTGCGCCGCCCCTACGGCGACCGCGAGGTGATGCGCGGCCAGCTCCAGCACCTGATCGAGATGTCCGAACGCCCCAACGTCCGGCTGCAGATCATGCCCTTCGGCTTCGGCGGGCACTCCGGCGAGAGTGGCGCGTTCACGATCCTGAGCTTCCCCGAATCCGACCTGTCGGACGTGGTGTACCTGGAGCAGCTCACCAGTGCGCTGTACCTGGACAAGCACGAGGACGTCACCCAGTACGAGACGGCACTGAAGGAGCTTCAGCAGGACAGTCCGGGCCCGGACGAGAGCCGTGACCTTCTGCGGGGCCTCCTCCAACTCTCCTGAAACATAAGTACGATGACGCACCATCAGGCGGCACGCTCGCGGCGGCTGCGGCAGCTAGGGGATTGAGGGATCACATGTCGTCGTACTTCACCGACCTCGCGCAGCAGTACATCGACGGCGAGTGGCGCCCGGGCACCGGCTCCTGGGACATCATCGACTTCAACCCGTACGACAACGAGAAGCTGGCCTCGATCACGATCGCCACGGTCGACGAGGTCGACGCCGCGTACCGGGCGGCCGAGCGCGCGCAGAGGCAGTGGGCGGCGACCAACCCGTACACGCGTCGCGCGGTGTTCGAGAAGGCGCTGCGGCTCGTCGAGGAGCGCGAGGCGGAGATCAGTGAGGCGATCGTCGCCGAGCTCGGTGGCACGCGCCTGAAGGCGGCCTTCGAGCTGCACCTCGCCAAGGAGTTCCTGCGCGAGGCGGTCCACCTGGCGCTGCGGCCCGAGGGCCGGATCATCCCGTCGCCGGTCGACGGCAAGGAGAACCGCGTCTACCGCGTGCCGGTCGGCGTCGTGGGCGTCATCAGCCCCTTCAACTTCCCGTTCCTCCTCTCCCTCAAGTCGGTCGCCCCGGCGCTCGCCCTCGGCAACGCCGTGGTCCTCAAGCCGCACCAGAACACGCCGATCGTCGGCGGCACCCTGGTCGCGAAGATCCTGGAGGACGCCGGACTGCCGGGCGGCCTGCTCAACGTGGTGGTCACCGACATCGCGGAGATAGGAGACGCCTTCCTGGAGCACCCGGTCCCGAAGGTGATCTCCTTCACCGGCTCCGACCAGGTCGGCCGCCATGTGGCCACGGTCTGCGCCGCCCACTTCAAGCGCTCGGTCCTGGAGCTCGGCGGCAACAGCGCCCTGGTCGTGCTCGACGACGCCGACGTCGACTACGCGGTCGACGCCGCCGTCTTCAGCCGGTACGTCCACCAGGGTCAGGTCTGCATGGCCACCAACCGCGTCCTGGTCGACCGCTCGGTCGCCGACGAGTTCACCGAGAAGTTCGTCGCCAAGGTCAGGTCGCTCAAGGCCGGTGACCCGCGGGACCCGTCGACCGTCATCGGCCCGGTGATCAACTCCCAGCAGGCGGACGCCCTCTCCGCCGTCGTCGAGCAGGCCATCGCCGAGGGCGCGACCGCCCTGGTGCGTGGCACGACCACGGACAACCTGGTCGAACCGTCGGTCCTGACCGGCCTGCCCGCCGACTCCGCGCTGCTGCGGCAGGAGGTCTTCGGCCCGGTCGCCTTCCTCGTCCCGTTCGACGGCGAGGAGGAGGCCGTGCGCCTCGTCAACGACACCCCGTACGGCCTGAGCGGCGCCGTGCACACCGGTGACGTCGAGCGCGGCGTCAACTTCGCCAAGCAGATCGACACCGGCATGTTCCACGTGAACGACGGCACCGTGCACGACGAGCCGATCGTGCCCTTCGGCGGCGAGAAGCACTCCGGCATCGGCCGCCTGAACGGTGACACGATGCTGGACGCCTTCACCACGCAGAAGTGGATCTCGGTGCAGCACGGCCGGAGCGGATTCCCCTTCTAGGCCTTCTCCAGGCCTTCCGGATCGCGCCGGAACCCCCAGGGCCCTTGCGGACAGAAGCTGACCGCAAGGGCCCGTAGCGTCGTCGGTGTCAGAGAAGGAAGGGCGAGAAAGCCCCCTTCCGCATCCGAATCGGACGAAATCCAAGCCGAAACGGAAGCTGGAACCGACGAAAGGCGGCCGGTCATGGTCACTCACGTGCGAGCCGAAGCGCAGGGCGACGAGCGCGGAGCACTGCTGTCCTTCCTCGCCGAGCAGCGCGGCGGCATCCGCCGGTCGGTGCTGGGGCTGACGGAGGAGCAGGCGAACTCCCGCCCGAGCGCCAGCGAGCTGTCCCTGGCCGGACTGCTCAAGCACGCCGCCGAGGTCGAGCAGACCTGGATCGCCCGCGCCCGGCAGGAGGCGCCGGCCGTCAAGCGGGACGAGTCGAACTGGCACGAGTGCTTCCGGCTCGTGGGTGACGAGACGGTCGCCTCGCAACTGGCGTACTGGGAGGAGGTCGCCGCCGGGACGGAGGCGTTCATCCGCTCGGTACCCAGCCTGGACGACACCTTCCCGCTGCCGAACGACCCCTGGTTCCCGCCGGACGAGCGGGTCTCCATGCGCTGGCTGTGCCTGCACCTGATCCGTGAGACGGCCCGGCACGCCGGCCACGCCGACGTCATCCGCGAGTCCCTGGACGGCGCCTCGGCCTGGGACCTGGTGGCGAGGGAGCAGAGCGTCCAGGCCTAACCTGGACCCCATGTCAGTGATCCGTCTCCTGGTGCTCGGCGCGGTCCGCCAGCACGGGCGGGCCCACGGCTACCAGGTGCGCAACGACCTGGAGTACTGGGGCGCGCACGAGTGGTCCAACGCCAAGCCCGGCTCGATCTACCACGCGCTGAAGCAGATGGCGAAACAGGGCCTGCTGCACGCGCACGAGATCGCCCCGTCGACCGCCGGCGGCCCGCCGCGCACCGAGTACGAGATCACCGACGAGGGCGTCGAGGAGTACTTCGCCCTGCTCCGCAAGTCCCTCACCGCCTACGACCAGAAGCCGGACGTGCTCTCCGCCGGGCTCGGCCTGATGGTCGACCTCGGGCGCGAGGAGGTGCTCGCCCTCCTGGAGGAGCGGATCCGGGCCATCGGGGAGTGGCGCAAGGCCGTCACCGAGTACTACACGCCCGAGGACGGGCCCGGTCAGCTCGGCCACATCGGCGAGATCATGAACCTCTGGGTGCACTCGGCCGACACCGGCGCGGAGTGGACCCGCGCGCTCATCGAGCGCATCCGGGGCGGTGCGTACACCTTCGCCGGAGAGGGCGAGCCGTTCGTCGGCGTGCTGGCGGACCGGCAGGATCACCCGTAGGGGGCGGGCGCCCCCACGGGCAGGATCCTCACTGGTGTCCTGCGCCGGAGACGCGTCGGCAGAACCCGTTGAACTCCACGGCCCGGTGCCGGTGGTGCGGCGCTGTGATCAAGAAGTCGGTCACCGCCGCCGACATCCACGACGACAAGCTCGAAGCCATCGCCGACGGCAGCGCCATCGTTGTCGTCCCGTCGACGAGGCCGATCCGTCAAGTCCGCGGTGGGACTCCTCGACCGCCCCGCCTGATCGACCTGGTCGCGCGTCGCTCCGTGATGCCTCTTCTGCATGACGGGGTGCGGAACGGGTCTTGGACGGGATCGCCGACGTACCGTTGGCTGGTCACATGACCGTCGACTACCGCGCACAGACCGTCCTGCTCACCGGGGCCAGCTCCGGAATCGGAGCCGCCTTCGCCGAAGCCCTGGCCGCACGCGGTGCGAACCTCGTGCTCGTCGCCCGGCGCGCCGAACGGCTGGCCTCGATGGCGGACACGCTACGCCGCACCACCGGTGCCGAGATCGAGGCGATCCCGGCCGACCTCTCCCACCCGGACGCCGCACGCGATCTTCACCGGGAGGTCGCCGACCGGGGCCTGCGTGTCACGAGCCTGATCAACAATGCCGGGGCCGGCTCGTTCGCCCTGTTCCCCGGTACGGACCCGGGACAGATCACCGCCGAGATCGCGGTGGGCGCCCTGGCGCCGGTGCAGCTGACCGCGGCGTTCCTGCCCCAGATCCGGGACGCGGGCAACGGCTTCATCATCAACCTCTCCAGCGTCTCCGCCTACTTCCCGTCTCCCCGGATGGCCGTCTACGGCGCCACGAAAGCGTTCATGCTCAGCTTCACCGAATCGCTGTGGACCGAGTTGCGTGGCACGGGCCTGACCGCGTTCGCCGTCGCCCCCGGTGCCACGGCCACCGACTTCACCGCCGGGATGGGTCCGGATGCCGCGGTACTGACCGCCGGGAAGCTGCGTAAGCCCGAGGACGTCGTCGCCACCGCGCTGCGCCACCTCGAACGCCGCAACCCCGGGCCGACCGTCATCGACGGGCGCTTCAGCCAACTCGGCGCACTCATCGCCCGGTTCATGAGCCGGCGCCGTAACGCGCTGATGGCGGCCCGTGTCTTCGACCCCGGCCGCCTGTCTCCTGCGCGATCCAGCCGGTGACGTGAGGGGGGGAGGAGACGTGGCGGACGTGGCCACGCCGCTTGTGCGCCTACGCGGTCGCGGGCCTGCCCGCTGACGCGCCGGGCGCCGGGCGCCGGTGACGTCCTCACGGACCAATGGATCTCGCCCCCGCTCACATGGCGAACGGGGGCGAGATCTCGTGACCGGGCGGGCGCCGGGGATTCAGCCGTGGCTGCGGCGCATGGGCACCAGGTTGCCCCGCCGGTGGGCGGCGATGAGCATGGGGATCGCGATCAGCAGGCTGACGATGACGGGCACGATCGACGCCTCCAGACCGAACTCTCCGCCGGTCAGCAGGTCGGGGCCGGACGGGGTGGTGGTCATCAGGCCCTCCGACGCGTGGCCGGAGACCGGGATGCCGATCAGGCCCAGGGTGGTGTTCCAGGCGAAGTGCAGGCCCACGACGAACCAGATGTTGCGCGTCCACAGGAACGCGGCACCGAGGAGGACGCCGGCCTCGATGGCGATCGCGGTCGAACTCCACAGCGTGGCATCCGGGTTGGCCAGGTGCAGGCCGCCGAACAGGGCCGCGGTGATCGCCAGAGCCGCCCAGCTGCCGCACAGCTTCTCCAGCGCCTGGAGGGCGAGGCCGCGGAAGAGGAGTTCCTCGGTCACGGCGGCGCCGACCGACATCGCGGCCATGCTCGCCACGATCGACAGGGCGCTACCGGACCGTTCGGTGAACGAGAACTCGGTGAGGAGCATGAGTATCGACACGGTGATGAACCCGAAGCCGATCGCGACACCGGACAACGCCTGTGTCACGGCCCCCGACTTCGCGATCTCCGGCATGCTCCGCCGGGCGACGAAGCGCATGACCGCCCAGTAGACGGCAACCGCCACGACCGCACCCACGACGGCGACCACCCCACCTGTCGAGACCAGCCCGGACGCCACACCCACACCCACTATCCCGGTCAGCATCCAGACGAGGGGAGACTGGAAGAACCGGCCACCCTCCCGGCGAGTGGGCTGGGGCGGCGCGGTGCGCGTCGTACTCATGATGGCCTCCGTATGGCAACGGCCGCGTACCTTCCGGCGACCTGCCAAGGACGCTACGTAGGCGGCGACGTTCCCGAATCACCCCCGAGTGGACAGTCCGAGTAGCTCCTACGGGGGACACGGGGCGCCGGACGCCGCGAAAGGCGGGGCCGTGCACGGTGCGGCACGCGGAACGTCCGGACTTGAACCTCACGTCACGTGAGGCGGCAGCGTGGAGGGCGTCACAGAAGGGAGCGGAAGTGAGCTACTCCGTGGGACAGGTGGCCGGCTTCGCCGGAGTGACGGTGCGCACCCTGCACCACTACGACGACATCGGCCTGCTCGCCCCGAGCGCGCGCAGCCACGCGGGCCACCGGCGCTACAGCGACGCCGACCTCGACCGGCTGCAG
This sequence comes from Streptomyces lancefieldiae, assembly GCF_031845825.1. Lineage (NCBI taxonomy): Bacteria > Bacillati > Actinomycetota > Actinomycetes > Kitasatosporales > Streptomycetaceae > Streptomyces > Streptomyces lancefieldiae. Next base: position 20,106 of record NZ_JAVRFH010000063.1, read on the forward strand.
CAGATCCTGTTCTACCGCGAGCTCGGCTTCCCGCTCGACGAGGTCGCCGTCCTGCTCGACGACCCGGACGCGGACCCGCGCGCGCACCTGCGCCGCCAGCACGAGCTGCTGACCGCCCGGATCGAGAAGCTGCGGAAGATGGCGGCGGCCGTGGAGCACGCCATGGAGGCACGCAGCATGGGCATCAACCTCACGCCCGAGGAGAAGTTCGAGGTCTTCGGCGACTTCGACCCCGACGAGCACCAGGAGGAGGTCCAGCAACGCTGGGGCGACACCGACGCCTACCGCCAGTCGCAGCAGAAGGCCGCCTCGTACACCAAGGAGGACTGGCAGCGCATCCAGAACGAGGCCGACGAGCTCACCCGGCGTTTCGTCGCCCTGATGGACGCCGGTGAGCCCGCCGACTCCGAGGCGGCCATGGACACCGCCGAGGACCACCGGCAGGGGATCGCCCGCAACCACTACGACTGCGGGTACGAGATGCACACCTGCCTGGGTGAGATGTACGTCTCGGACGAACGTTTCACGCGAAACATCGACGCGGCCAAGCCGGGCCTCGCCGCCTACATGCGCGACGCGATCCTCGCCAACGCCGTCCCGTACGCGCACACCTCGGTACCCACGTCCGCCGCCTCCGTCACGTCGAAGCGGAACGCCAGCACCGCGTTGGCCCCCCGCGCGCGTGCCTGCTCCACGAGCCGCGCCATGGCCTCGTTGCGGGTCTCGACCAGCGTCTTGGTGAGACCGCGCAGCTCACCGCCGACCAGCGACTTCAGCCCGGCACCGATCTGGCTCCCCAGGTGCCGGGAACGCACGGTCAGGCCGAAGACCTCCCCGAGCACCTCCTGCACGCGGTGGCCGGGCAGGTCGTTCGTGGTCACGACGAGCACCTCGGGCTGAGGGCTCTGGCCGCCGCCGTATTCTTCAATACCCATGGTTCTCAGGTTTCCCCGGGCCACCTCACAGTGCACCCCGAGGCGCCCCGTGGAACCTGGTACGCCACGGCTGCGTTGTAGGTTTGGGCAGTCAGGTCCCGCCCGCCTCCCCCCAGCAGCAGGAGCCACAATCCCGTGACCACGCTTGCGCTCGGCCCCGAGTGGATCAGCCCGGACTATCTGATCGAGACCTTCAGTCTGCCCGGCATCCTGCTGATCGTCTTCGCCGAGTCCGGCCTCTTCGCGTTCCTGCCCGGCGACTCGCTGCTGTTCACCGCGGGCCTCTTCGTCGCCCAGGGCGACTACATCAGCCAGCCGCTGTGGCTGGTGTGCGTCCTGATCGTGCTGGCCGCGGTCATCGGCGACCAAGTGGGCTACATGATCGGCAAGTTCTTCGGCCCCAAGCTCTTCAGCCGCCCCAACTCCAAGCTCTTCAAACAGGAGAACCTGGAGAAGGCACACGAGTTCATGGAGAAGTACGGCCCCAAGGCGATCGTCCTGGCCCGCTTCGTGCCGATCGTGCGCACCTTCGCCCCCATCGTGGCGGGCGCCGGCCGCATGCAGTACCGCACCTTCCTCACGTACAACGTCATCGGCGGCGTGGCCTGGGGCACGGGCGTCACCCTCGCGGGCTACTGGCTCGGCCAGATCGAGTTCATCCGGACCAACGTCGAGGCCATCCTCGTCCTGATCGTCCTGGTCTCGGTCGTCCCGATCGCGATCGAGTACCTCCGCGAACGCGGCAAGAAGAAGCGCGCCGCGGCCGAGCCGCAGCCGCCGGCGGCCCAGCAGCAGGCCCAGCAGTTCCAGCAGCCCCAGTACCCGGTCATGGACGACGCGACGACCCAGCTGCGCCGCGTGGACCCGTACCAGCAGCCCCAGCAGCAGACGCCGCAGCAGCCCCAGCAGCAGTACGGCCAGGGCTACGGCAACCAGAACTACGGCAACCAGGGCTACGGCAACCAGGACTACGGCCGGCAGCAGCCGTACGCCCAGCAGTACCCGCAGAACCCCGGCGGGCAGACCGGCCAGGACCCCTACAACCAGGGCTACTGACACGCGCGCCGAGGGGCGCGGGGCGGCGTCGACGTGCGGCTGCTAGAAACCCCGCGTCCGCTTGGCCGCCCGCCTGTCGGCGGCACTCGCGGCCCCCGGCACCTTCAGGAACAGCCGGGAGATCTCTCCACCGAGGTTCACCCCGATGGCGATGGCCATCGCGAGGGCCACGGCCTTCGACAGCGACAGCAGCCCCGCGTCGACCTTGCTCTGCGCGATCGCCAGCAGCCCGAAGTACGTCGCCGAACCGGGCAGCAGCGGCCCGATCGCCGCGGTCGTGTACGGCAGCGCCGACGCGAACCGGTACCGGGACATCAGCTGCCCGAACAGGCCCACCAGCCCCGCCGCGGCGGCCGTGGAGGCCACCGGTGAGATGTCGCCGGCGTAGTGCATGGCGCCGTACACGCACCAGGCGACGCCCCCGTTCAGGGTCACCGCAAGCACGGTGGACCGTTCCTGCTGGAGCAGGATCGCGAATGCCAGCGACAGCAGCATCGAGGCGAGGATCTGCACGATCGGCTGGTCGCCCGTGCCCAGCGCGGCGTCCGGGTTGAGCTTGGCGCCCAGCTGGACGCCGAAGTACAGCACCACCAGCACCCCGGCGACGATGCTGACGAAGAAGTACATGACCTCCAGCAGGCGCGCGGCGGCGGTGATGTAGAAGCCGGTCAGACCGTCCTGCACCCCCGCGACCAGCGCCCGCCCCGGCAGCAGCGCGAAGAGGCCACCGGTGATGACCGCGGACGCCTTCACGTCGACGTGCGTCAGCGTCAGCGCGATGCCCATCGCGGCCGGCGGCATCGCGGCCACCGCGAACTGGTAGAACTCGGGCAGCCCGCGGCCCGCGCACAGCCACGCCAGCCGGTCGCCGAGCATCGCGCCGAGCAGGGCGGCGACGAAGACGATCAGGTCACCGCCGACGAGCAGCGAGGCCCCGCCCGCGAGCAGTCCGCTCGCCGTGGTCAGCACCCAGGTGGGGTACGGGTGCCGGTTGCGGCGGATCTCCGCGAGGCGCCGGTAGGACTCCTCCAGCGAGATGTGCGCCTCCGGGTCGCTGAGGTCGTCCACGAGCTGGAAGACGGCCGCGAGCCGCGTGTAGTCGGTGCCCCGGCGGCGCACCGTCCGCGACGCCGTCACCGGGTCCTCCACCAGGGACGGCTGGTGGGAGATCGACAGCAGGGTGAAGGTGACGTTCGGCTCGCAGCGGTCCAGACCGTAGGAACGGCAGACGGCGAACATCGCCGCCTCCACGTCCTCGGCGCCCTCACCGCCCGCCAGCAGCAGCTCACCGATACGCAGGGTCAGGTCGAGCACGCGCGGCACGGCCGGGCCGGTGTCGTCGTCGTGCCGCTGAGGTGTCTCGGGCGCGGGCCGCTCGGCCACCGGCATGCGCAGCATCGCGCGCATCCGGTCCTGCCAGGGCACGTCCTTGGTCAGGCTCACCAGCGGGACGCCGCTCGCCGGCGTGAACGCGGTCGGCGCGGTCCACGCGCTGTACGTGCTCGGCGTACTGAACGCCGACCCCTCGCCCTCGGCGGGCGGCGACGGCGCGTCCAGCCCTTCGGGCAGCGCGAACTCCGAGGTGGTCTCCGACTCCGTAGCGGTGGGCCGGGGGACGGCCAGTCCCTGCGGGATCTCGAACTCGGACGTCGTCGACGACTCGCCCTCGGCCGGTGTCGCGATCCCGCTGGGCTGCCGGAAAGCACTGTGGGCCTCGTCCGTCTGCGGCTTGTGGTCCTCCGCCTCCGTCACTTGCGTAGCGCTCCCTGGTGCGTGCACGGCCCCCCTGTAGCCCTCAGTATGCGTACCCAAATGTGAACGGGCCGCACGCATGCGTGCGGCCCGTTCACAGAAGGGACGGGAGGGGCGCTGATCAGTGGCCGCCCTGCTCCTTGAAGCGCTTGTAGGACCGCTCGATCTCGATCTCGGCGTCGGTGCGGCCGACCCAGTTGGCGCCCTCGACGGACTTGCCGGGCTCCAGGTCCTTGTAGACCTCGAAGAAGTGCTGGATCTCCAGGCGGTCGAACTCGGACACGTGGTGGATGTCCCGCAGGTGCTCCACGCGCGGGTCGGTCGACGGGACGCACAGCAGCTTGTCGTCGCCGCCGGCCTCGTCCGTCATCCGGAACATGCCGATCGCGCGGCAGCGGATGAGGCAGCCCGGGAAGGTCGGCTCGTCCAGGATGACCAGCGCGTCCAGCGGGTCACCGTCCTCGCCGAGGGTGTTCTCGACGAAGCCGTAGTCGGTCGGGTAGGCGGTCGAGGTGAAGAGTCGACGGTCCAGGCGGATCCGACCCGTCTCATGGTCCACCTCGTACTTGTTCCGCGAACCCTTCGGGATCTCGATCGTGACGTCGAACTCCACCGGACGCTCCTCCATGATCAGCACATAGTTCTGGTGGTTAAGTGTCCCTCACGCAGGTGTGTGATCGCGAAAGGGGCTGGTGGTAGTGCCAGAGCTGAGGCCTTGGCGGGCCGCGAAGCCGCGTGTGGTGCGGGCCGCGGGCGCCGTACGTCCGCGTCTCGCACGCGCCGCGCGGGCCGCCGAACCGCGGATCGCACGGTTCGCACGGGCCACCTTGCCGCAGCTCGCCCGGATCACGAGGCCGAAGACCTGGCAGTACAGCGCCGGTGCCGCCACGGCCGGGCTGGCCCTGGCCGCCGGTGTGGTGACCGCCGCCGGCCCCTGGGACTCCACGGGTCAGCGTACGGCCGAGCGGGACCGGGCCGTCGCCCAGGCGCACACGGGTGGCGCAGATCACGATCGCGGAGCCGCGGACTCCGGTACGACGCCCGGGGCGCCCCGCCCCGCCCCCAGCGCCGGGCCCGTCCTGGCCGGCCTCGGTGGTGCCTTCGGCGGTGTGCCGGGTGGCGTCAAGGCGGCACCGGGCGGGAAGGCCCTGGGCGACGTCCTCGAGCCGCTCCTGAAGGACCCGGCGCTCGGCGCCCGCCGCGGAGCGGCCGTCGTCGACCTGACCACGGGCAAGCGCCTCTACGGCCTCGGCGCCGACGTCCCCCTCACCCCGGCCTCCACCACCAAGATCGCCACCGCCGTGGCCGCCCTCACGGCGCTCGGCCCCGATCACCGCCTCACCACCCGCACCGCCCTGGAGGCCGGCACCGGCGAACTCGTCCTGGTCGGCGGCGGTGACCCCACCCTCACCGCGCGCAAGGAGGCCCGAGGCCTCGCGAGCCTGCGCACCCTCGCCGACAAGACCGCCGCGGCCCTGAAGAAGCGGAACGTGCGCAAGGTGACGCTGTCGTACGACACGACGCTCTACTCCGGTGCCGAAATGCACCCGATCGGGGTCAACGAGAACCTCGCCCGCGTCACCGCCCTGATGGCCGACGAGGCCCGCACGGACGACTCCACCAGCGGCCCGGCCCTCCGCGCGGCGGACCCGGCGGCGGACGCGGCCGACGCCTTCGCCGGCTTCCTCCAGGAGCACGGCATCACCGCATCGGCCGCAGGCCCCTCCAAGGCCACCGACCGCGCCGACACCCTCGCCACCGTCTCCTCGCCCCCGCTGACCGCACTGGTCGAGCGGATGCTGACCAACAGCGACAACGACCTCGCCGAGGCCCTGGCCCGCCACACCGCCGTGGCCACCGGCGAACCCGCCGACTTCGACGGCGTCTCCGCCGCCGTCACGGCCCGCCTGAAGCAACTGGGCCTGCCCGTGCGCGGCGCCCGCTTCCACGACGGCAGCGGCCTGGACCGCACCGACCGGATCACCGCCGACCTGCTCACCGCCCTGCTCGCCAAGGCCGCCGACCCGGCACGCCCCGAGCTGCGCCCCGTCCTCACCGGCCTCCCCGTCGCCGGTTTCACCGGCACCCTGGCCGGCCGCTACACGGACGGCGCGGCCGGCGTCGTCCGCGCCAAGACCGGCACCCTGACGGGCGTCAACACCCTCGCCGGCACCGTGGTCACCGCCGACGGCCGCCTCCTGGGCTTCGCCTTCCTGACCCACGACACGACCGACGCGTGGGCGGCCCAGACGGCCCTGGACGAAGCGGCGACAGAACTGGCGGCGTGCGGCTGCGCCTAGCCGCGCCGCGCCTCCGGTCCCGCCCCGCCGTGGGCAGCCTCGGCGGGGCGGTCGTCCGGCGGGGCCACGGGGGCACCTTCCCTCACGGCCCACCCCACCGCCCCGCACAGCCTGCCCCGAGTGGCGGCGCTCACGTACCGTTGAGGGATGACGAGCATCGGCGCATCTTCCGGCATGGTCGACTGGAATCTCGCGGTGGCGACCGCCACCCGGCTCGTACGGCCGGGCCCCGAGGTGAGCCGCGACGAGGCCAGGGCCGTCGTCGCGGAACTTCGCCGCCACGCCAAGGCCTCGGAGGAACACGTCCGGGGCTTCACTCGTATGGCCACCGACGAGACCCACGACACCCCCGTCCTCGTCGTCGACCGCCCGGGCTGGGTCCGGGCGAACGTCGCCGGGTTCCGGGAGCTCCTCAAGCCCCTGCTGGAGAAGATGCAGGAGCGGCGCGGCGGCACCCCCGGCGGCGCGGTCCTCGGCGCCGTCGGCGGCAAGGTCACCGGCGTGGAGCTCGGCATGCTGCTGTCGTTCCTGTCCTCCCGCGTCCTCGGCCAGTACGAGACGTTCGCCCCGGCCACCCGCGAACTCCCCGCCGGGGCCAACGGCGGCGGCCGCCTCCTGCTCGTCGCGCCGAACATCGTGCACGTGGAGCGGGAACTCGACGTCGAGCCCCACGACTTCCGGCTGTGGGTGTGCCTGCACGAGGAGACGCACCGCACGCAGTTCACCGCGGTGCCCTGGCTGCGCGACCACCTCGAGGGCGAGATCCAGTCGTTCCTCGCGGAGACCGACGTCGACCCCATGACCGTGCTGGAGCGTGTCCGCGAGGCCGCCCAGACCCTCGCCGGGGGCCGGCCCGAGGGGGAGGAGGACGACGGCGGCCGCTCGCTCGTCGAACTGGTGCAGACTCCGGCCCAGCGGGAGGTCCTCAGCCGGCTCACCGCCGTGATGTCGCTGCTGGAGGGGCACGCCGACTTCGTGATGGACGGCGTCGGCCCGGCGGTCGTGCCGAGCGTCGGGGAGATCCGCGAGAAGTTCCAGCAGCGCCGCGCCAAGGGCGCCTCCCGCCTCGACCTGGCGCTGCGCAAGCTGCTCGGCCTGGACGCCAAGCTCCGCCAGTACCGGGACGGGGAACGCTTCGTACGAGCCGTCGTCGAAGAGTGCGGTGTCGACGGTTTCAACCGCGTCTGGACCTCGCCCAACACGCTCCCCACCAAGTCGGAGATCGCCAAACCGGCGGACTGGATCGCGCGGGTGCACCGCAAGCCGGAGTCGTGAGCCCCGCGGGCGGGTGTGAACGAATCTGGCCGACGGCAGGCAAAACGCCCCTCCAATCACCCGTCCGAGGGACCGTGGGGCTTCCGCTGGCGTGCGATGCTCAGGGAACGGCCCGTTTCTGTCACCATCTACACACTCTGTGTGACCGAACCTCGGGCTCACCCCCGAAACTTCATGAAGGGCACCGGACATGGGTCCCCATCCTGCGGTCGCGGCGATACGCCTGGCGGTCCGCCGCGTCCTCCACGACATCCTCACCGAACTGAACACCGCGACCGGCGTCCCCGCCTCGACGGTCGCCGAACGAACGCCCGAACGCCCGCCCGCACCGCTCGTGCTCGTGGCGTGCTCCGGCGGCGCCGACTCCATGGCGCTCGCCTCCGCCCTCGCCTTCGAAGCCCCCCGGCTCGGCGTCCGCGCCGGCGGCGTCACCGTCGACCACGGCCTGCAGAACGGCTCCGACCTGCGCGCCGAAGAGGTCGTCCTGCGCCTGCGCGAACTCGGCCTGGACCCCGTCGAGGCCACCACCGTGACCGTCGGCCGCGCGGGAGGGCCCGAAGCCGCCGCCCGCGACGCCCGCTACGCCGCCCTGGACGCCGCCGCCGCCCGACACGGCGCCGCCGCGGTCCTGCTCGGCCACACCCGCGACGACCAGGCCGAGACCGTCCTGCTGGGCCTCGCCCGAGGCTCCGGCATCCGCTCCCTGTCGGGCATGGCCGCGGTCTCGGGGGCCGGCGGCCGTTACCGGCGCCCCTTCCTCCAGGTCGACCGGCAGACCGCCCGCAAGGCCTGCATGGTCCAGTCCCTCCCCGTCTGGGACGACCCGCACAACGCCGACCCGGCGTACACCCGCTCCCGGCTGCGCCACGAGGGCCTGCCCGCCCTGGAGAAGGCGCTCGGCAAGGGCGTCGTCGAGGCCCTCGCCCGTACGGCCCAGCTCTCCCGGGACGACGCCGACGCCCTCGACACCTGGGCCCGCCAGGCCGAGGCCGGCGTCCGCGACGCCACCGGCGTACTGGAATGCGCCAAGCTCTACGCCCTCCCACCCGCCGTACGCCGTCGGATCCTGCGCCGCGCCGCCATCGAGGCCGGTGCTCCGGCCGGCGCGCTGTTCGCCCGCCACATCGAGGAAGTCGACCGGCTGATCACCGGCTGGCGCGGTCAGGGGGCCATCAACCTCCCCGGCAAAGTCGTGGCTCGCCGCCAGGGTGGCAGACTGGTGATTCGGCAAGGCTGAATCCGGACCCTCCCACCGACCCGCCCACGGGTCGCCGGAGCGCTCCGGAGTGGCAGGCGGGACGACCGAAAGTGATGCGGGTGGACGCGAACGACATGGGTGCCGACCTCGAGAAGGTACTCATCACCAAGGAAGAGATCGACGCGAAGCTGGCCGAGCTGGCCGCGAAGATCGACGCGGAGTACGCGGGCAAGGACCTGCTCATCGTCGGTGTGCTCAAGGGCGCCGTGATGGTCATGGCGGACCTCGCGCGCACCCTGTCCACCCCCGTCACCATGGACTGGATGGCGGTGTCCTCGTACGGCGCGGGCACCCAGTCCTCCGGCGTGGTGCGGATCCTCAAGGACCTCGACACCGACATCAAGGGCAAGCACGTCCTGATCGTCGAGGACATCATCGACTCCGGCCTGACCCTGTCCTGGCTGATCTCCAACCTCGGCTCGCGCGAGCCCGCCTCGCTGAAGGTGTGCACCCTGCTGCGCAAGCCCGACGCGGCGAAGGTCGCCATCGACGTGGAATGGGTCGGTTTCGACATCCCCAACGAGTTCGTCGTCGGCTACGGCCTCGACTACGCCGAGAAGTACCGCAACCTGCCCTTCGTCGGTACGCTCGCGCCTCACGTGTACGGCGGCTGACGCACCTCTGTAGCGCGTCTCACGGCGTTTCGCGGGGCCGACCGGGAACCCCTGGGGCCCCCACGCCGTTGGAGCATGCAGACGGGACGCCAGCGGTCCTGTGCGGCTGAGGGCCGCCGGGCTGGGGTACCGTCAGAAGAACTGTCTTATCAAACTCACTATGGCAGGAGGGACGGGGCGGCACCGCTCCGTGTGGATGGACGTGAAGCGATACTTCCGTGGGCCGGTCATGTGGATCGTGCTGGCCGTCCTTGCCGTGGTCGTGTTGATGCAGGTCGTCGGCTCGTCCGGCGGCTACAAGACGGTGGACACTGGCCAGGTCGTCCAGGCGATCAACGACAACAGGGTCGAGTCGGCCAAGCTGACCACCGGTGACGAGCAGACCGTCAAGGTCGAGCTCAAGGACGGCGAAAAGGTCGAGGGCAGCTCGAAGATCCAGGCGAGCTACATCGGCGACCAGGGCGTGACCCTCGCCAGCACACTTCAGAACAAGTACCAGGACAAGCAGATCCCCGACGGCTACACCGTGTCGCCGTCGAAGCAGAACCCGTTCGTCGGGATTCTGCTCTCCCTGCTGCCGTTCGTCCTGATCGTGGTCGTCTTCCTGTTCCTGATGAATCAGATGCAGGGCGGCGGCTCCCGGGTCATGAACTTCGGCAAGTCCAAGGCCAAGCTCATCACCAAGGACACCCCGAAGACGACGTTCTCGGACGTCGCCGGCTCGGACGAGGCCGTCGAGGAACTCCACGAGATCAAGGAGTTCCTGCAGGAGCCGGCCAAGTTCCAGGCCGTCGGCGCCAAGATCCCCAAGGGCGTGCTGCTGTACGGCCCGCCCGGTACCGGCAAGACCCTGCTCGCGCGTGCCGTCGCGGGCGAGGCGGGTGTGCCGTTCTACTCGATCTCCGGTTCCGACTTCGTCGAGATGTTCGTCGGTGTCGGTGCCTCCCGGGTCCGTGACCTGTTCGAGCAGGCCAAGGCGAACGCTCCCGCCATCGTCTTCGTCGACGAGATCGACGCGGTCGGCCGCCACCGCGGCGCCGGCCTCGGCGGTGGTCACGACGAGCGCGAGCAGACCCTGAACCAGCTGCTCGTCGAGATGGACGGCTTCGACGTCAAGGGCGGCGTGATCCTCATCGCCGCGACGAACCGTCCGGACATCCTCGACCCGGCGCTGCTGCGCCCCGGCCGCTTCGACCGGCAGATCGCCGTCGACCGCCCGGACATGCAGGGCCGTCTGGAGATCCTCAAGGTCCACCAGAAGGGCAAGCCGGTCGCTCAGGACGTCGACCTGTCGGCCGTCGCCCGCCGCACGCCCGGCATGACCGGTGCCGATCTGGCCAACGTGCTGAACGAGGCCGCCCTGCTGACGGCCCGCAGTGACCAGAAGCTGATCGACAACCACATGCTGGACGAGGCGATCGACCGTGTGGTCGCGGGCCCGCAAAAGCGGACCCGGATCATGTCGGACAAGGAGAAGAAGATCACCGCGTACCACGAGGGCGGACACGCCCTGGTCGCGGCGGCCTCACCGAACTCCGACCCGGTCCACAAGATCACCATCCTCTCCCGGGGCCGGGCCCTCGGCTACACGATGGTGCTCCCGGACGAGGACAAGTACTCGACCACGCGCAACGAGATGCTCGACCAGCTCGCCTACATGCTGGGTGGCCGCGCGGCCGAGGAACTGGTCTTCCACGACCCGACGACGGGCGCCGCCAACGACATCGAGAAGGCCACCGGCCTGGCTCGTGCGATGGTCACGCAGTACGGCATGACCGAGCGCCTCGGTGCGATCAAGTTCGGCGGCGACAACACCGAGCCGTTCCTCGGGCGCGAGATGGCCCACCAGCGCGACTACTCGGAAGAGGTCGCCGCGCTGGTCGACGAAGAGGTCAAGAAGCTCATCGAGACGGCGCACAACGAGGCCTGGGAGATCCTGGTCGAGAACCGCGACGTCCTCGACAACCTCGTCCTCGCCCTGCTGGAGAAGGAGACGCTCGGCAAGGAGGAGATCGCCGAGATCTTCTCCCAGATCGTCAAGCGCCCGGCCCGGCCCGCCTGGACCGGCTCCTCCCGCCGTACGCCGTCCACCCGTCCGCCGGTGCTCTCCCCGAAGGAGCTCGCACTGACGAACGGAGCGAACGGCGCCACGGCGGCGATCTCCACCGCCAAGAGCACCACGGCGGAGCCCGCCCCGACACCGGAACGAGCCCCGGAGGACCGCCCGGAGAGCTGATCCAGCCCCTCCCGGCGGCCCCACCAGGCCCGGAATGTAAGCCGCGCCCCCCAGGTTCTAGCCTTGGGGGGCGCGGCGTTTTTCGTATGCCGAGTGCAGACAGGACAGGAACGAGGCACCAGATGACCGACCCCGTGACGCTGGACGGCGAGGGCCAGATCGGCGAGTTCGACGAGAAGCGGGCCGAGAACGCCGTACGCGAACTGCTCATCGCGGTCGGCGAGGACCCGGACCGCGAGGGCCTGAGGGAGACGCCAGGGCGGGTGGCGCGGGCGTACAAGGAGATATTCGCAGGCCTGTGGCAGCAGCCGGAGGACGTGCTGACGACGACCTTCGACCTCGGGCACGACGAGATGGTCCTGGTGAAGGACATCGAGGTGTTCTCGACCTGCGAGCACCACTTGGTGCCGTTCCGTGGGGTGGCGCACGTCGGCTACATCCCGTCCACCAGCGGAAAGATCACCGGCCTGTCCAAGCTCGCCCGCCTCGTGGACGTCTACGCGCGCCGTCCGCAGGTGCAGGAACGTCTCACCACGCAGATCGCGGACTCCCTGATGGAGATCCTCGAGCCCCGGGGTGTGATCGTCGTGGTCGAGTGCGAGCACATGTGCATGTCGATGCGCGGGATTCGCAAGCCCGGCGCGAAGACCCTCACGTCGGCGGTGCGCGGACAGCTGCGCGACGTCGCCACGCGCAACGAGGCGATGAGCCTGATCATGGCGCGCTGACGCGCGTCGGGGCAGGCCGGCGGGTCTGGCGCCGCTGGTGGGACTGCGGTGCCGGTGGGGTCGCGGTGCAGGTGGCCGGTGGGCCTGTGGTGTTGATGCCGGGTGAAGCGGGGCGCGGGCCGCCTGGTGGGGTGTTCACGGGCGTCGGCGCGGTGGTGGGTCACGCCGCCGACGCGGCGCCCGGGTGGTCGTCGTCCTCGTCCTCCGGGAGCTTGCAGACCCGCTCCATGAAGACCGCGGCCGCTATGACGGCGATGCCCGCCACGACCGAGAAGCCGGCGTAGATGGCCTGGTCGCGGCGGGCCGGGACGTCGAGGTACTCCAGGAGGAAGGCGCCCGTGCCGCCGTACATGCCGGAGACGAGGGCGGCCACCAGAGCGCTGGCCTGGCCGAAGACGACCGCGCGGGCCGCCATGATCGGGTCGACGCCCTTGGCGCCCTGGACGCGGTCCCGCTGGGCCTTCAGGCGGGCGCGGATCGAGAGCGCCGTGGCCAGGAGGATCACGGCGATCAGGGCGAGGACGACCGGGGCGGCCAGAGGGACGCTCGGGAGGCTCCCGATCGAGTTCCACAGGCGGGCGCCCGCCCAGGACAGGATTCCGGCGACGACGAACACGCCGGCCAGCACCCTGATGCGCAACTCTTTCACGGTGTCCCGTGTCCCTTCGGTCCCCTGCGTGGTCGTCTGACCTTGTCGACCTTAACGACTACTCGGGCAGCCGCAGTTCCAGGTCGGCACGGGGCGCGACGCCGGCCCGGGTGACGGTGGCCAGGAGATCGCCGACCGGGCCGTGTCCCGGCAGCTGGGCGTCGGGGTCCACGTCGTGCCAGGGGGCGAGGACGAAGGCGCGTTCGTGGGCGCGCGGGTGGGGCAGGGTGAGCTGCGGGTCGTCGGAGACGACGTCGGCGTAGGCGACGATGTCGACGTCGAGGGTGCGCGGGCCCCAGCGCTCGTCGCGGACGCGGTGGAAGGCCTCCTCGACCGCGTGTGCCCGCTCCAGGAGGGAGGACGGGGGCAGGGTGGTCTTCAGGATCACGACCGCGTTGAAGTACGACGGCTGGCTGCCGGGGTCCACGCCCCACGGCTCCGTCTCGTACACCGGCGAGACCCCCTTGACGCGCACGCCCGGGGTGTCCTCCAGGGCGTCGATGGCGCCCTGGAGGGTCTCCAGGCGGTTGCCGAGGTTGGCGCCGAGGGCGATCACGGCGCGCTTGGGGTTGGACAGCGTGGTGTCGGCGGCGTCGACCTGCTCGATGACGGAGGCGGGCACCGGCTGAACGGTCGGGTCGCTGGGACCCTTGGCGAAGGGGGTGCTCATACACGGCTCCGGATGATGGTGACGGTCACGTCGTCGAAGGGGACGGTGATCGGCGCGTCCGGCTTGTGGACGCAGACCTCGACCTCCTCGACCCCTTCGTGCTTGAGGCAGACCTGGGCGATGCGCTCGGCGAGTGTCTCGACCAGGTTGACGGGCTCGCCCTCGACCACGGCCACGACCTCCTCGGCCACGATGCCGTAGTGCACGGTCTTCGCCAGGTCGTCGTCGGCCGCGGCCGGACGGGTGTCCAGGCCAAGGACGATGTCCACGAGGAAGGTCTGGCCGTCCTCGCGCTCCCTGGGGAACACACCGTGGTGCCCGCGGGCCTTAAGGCCGCGCAGCGCGACACGATCCACGCGAATCACTCCTGCAGTCGTCGGTCTCGGCCGGTCCGTACCACGTGCGGGCGGTACGTCGGTCTCAGTCGAATCTACCCGTGGGCACCGACAGTGCCGGGCCACGGGTCGTGTGGGTCCGGGTGGCGGCCGGGAGGTTTCACCGGGAGTTTCCCCTGGCGGCCCCGGCTGATCACGGGTTGGTAGCCGCCCATACCCGGCGGGCCGTGATTCCAACCACTTCTTGGTCCTCCGGGGCGGGGACGTGTCTCGGGGGTGCCCTCGGGGAGGTGGGCCAGGGGTGTGCGTCAGGGATGTGCGTCAGGGGGTGTGTCCCGGCCCTCCTCGTCGTTCTCCTCCGTCAGTACGGGCGAGGCGTGGTGCGACCAGAGCTTCCAGCCGGACGGTGTGCGGCGGAACGTGTTGGTGGCGACCACGAGCTGTCCGACGAGCGGGCCGAGCTCGTCGTCGCCCTCGGGGGCGGGGCCGCCGCTGAGGATGTTCTCGGTGCAGGTCACCAGGGCGGTGTCGCCGGTCACGGAGACGTGCACGTCGGTGAGGAAGAACTGGATGTAGTCGGTGTTGGCCATGATCAGCGCGTACGACCTCAGAACCTCGCCGCGACCGGTGAGGACCGGCCAGCCGGGGTGCACGCAGGAGACCACGCCGACGTCGGCCGGGTCGTGGTACGACTCGTCGACGCCCAGGTCGGAGGGGGTCAGCCAGAGTGCCGACACCTGCTCGAAGTCGCCCTGCTCCAGTGCCTCGTAGAAGGCGGTGTTGGCGGCCTCGACCTGTTCGACGTCGAGGTGAGGTGCGTTCACCGGACTCCTTCCGGGCCCTTGGCGGCCGTCCGGGCCCCCTCGACGGCGCGTGCGACCCGTACGGCGTCCGCCGTGGCGCGTACCTCGTGCACGCGAACGGCCCACGCTCCGGCGTGCGCCGCGAGTGCGGAGACGGCGGCGGTGGCCGCGTCGCGTTCGCGTGCGGGCGGCGGGGCGGCCTCCGGTCCGGCGAGCACCCGGCCCAGGAACCGCTTGCGGGAGGCGGCGACGAGCAGTGGGTGGCCGAGGGTCAGCAGGCGGTCGAGGTGGGCCAGGAGGACGAGGTCGTGCTCGGCGTCCTTGGAGAAGCCGAGGCCGGGGTCCACGACGATGCGGTCGGGGGCGATGCCGCCCTCGAGAACGGCCTCCACGCGTGCGTGCAGCTCGTCCATGACCTCGGTCACGACGTCGTCGTAGACGCCCTTGACGTTGCCCGCCTCCAGGAGGCCGCGCCAGTGCATGACGACGAAGGGGGCGTCGGCGTCGGCGACGACCGGGATCATCCGGGGGTCGGAGAGGCCGCCGCTGACGTCGTTGACGAGGGCGGCGCCGGCCGCGAGGGCCTGCTCGGCGACGGAGGCGCGCATGGTGTCGACGGAGATGGTGACGCCCTCGGAGGCCAGACCGCGGACGACCGGGACGACCCGGCGGAGTTCCTCGTCCTCGTCGACGCGGGTGGCGCCGGGGCGGGTGGACTCGCCGCCGACGTCCACCAGGTCGGCGCCCTCGGCGACCAGGTCCAGGCCGTGCTTGATGGCGGCTGTGGTGTCGAAGAAGCGGCCGCCGTCGGAAAAGGAGTCGGGGGTCACGTTGACGACCCCCATGACCGCGCAGCGGTCCCATGCGGTCAGTCCCGCCAGGTGGCGGCGGCCGGTCTGCTTGCTCATGTGTTCAGCGTAGGCCCAGGGGGCGGGGTGCCTGCGGCGGCCTGTGGCGGGTTGGGTGCGGGGTGCGGGGTGCGCGTGGGGTGGGGTGGTGGGTCGGGGGGGGGGGGGGGGGGGGGGGGGGGGGGGGGGG